>NZ_CAJMZH010000007.1:0-465959 GCF_905220285.1 Paraburkholderia sp. J94
TTGCGGTACTGCGTGCAGCGAAGGGGGGCGAATATTAGCGAAGCGTCACCGTTCGCGCAAGCCCTATCACGAAAATATTCCGAAAAAGAAAAGAGGCGCCACGCGCCTCTCGACTTCGCCCACCCTCATCCCGCAGCTGGCCGCCCGCTCTATGACTTGCCGCCCTTCGGCGGCTTCTTGAACATCGCCTTGCACGGCGGCGACAACTCGTCGTAATGCTGCTTCATGCACGCCGTGATCTTCTCCTTATTAGGAATATCGCTCGCGCAGAAGTGGAACGCGTCGCCACGGCACGCGTGCTCCTGCTCGTCCTGCGACGCCGCCTGCCCCGCACCAGCCGCGCTGGCCAGTGCGAGTCCGAGCATCCACGCGGCCGCTCGCAGTGTCGATCGCTGAGTGTCAGTGTGCTTAGCCATCTCGCTGTCCTCGTGTGACCGTATTCAGCGACGAACTGCAAACCTCGTTCCCGGCACGCCGTTTGCGCGACCGGCAAAACCCCATGACGAGGCGCTGCGCCCCGCAGCGATGCCACCATGAAGACAGCGATTGAACGTCTCGCGACCGGCGCCGCCTTCGCGCTCGCCCTGACTGCGCCGCTCGCCGCCCACGCCGACGACAGCGCCAGCCCGTGTGCCGCCCTCAAGCGCATCGTCGCTGCCGCTCCGCAGCACTTCGCCGGTTTGACCCCCGACGATGGCCGCGCCGTCGCGCAACCCTATGGCGACGACGCCCAATGCGCCGCCAGTCACGGCACCTATCAGTGCATCTGGAGCGCGCGCGATGCGGGATCGGGGACGAACGCGCTCGAAGGCGTCGGAGCCGACATCGCGTCCTGCCTGCCCGACGCCACACACGACGGCAACGCGCCCGGCCACCAGCACTTCTATCTGGGAGCACGCGGTAGCCGCACGGAAATCACCGCGCAGACCGACGGCGCCGCGCGCGTGAAACTGACCGTCTCCCATCAATAAGGAAACGGGAGGTTCATCCCGCTGAAGGCCTTTCGCCTCGTGCGTGCGCGATGTGGAAATCGGCACCGAAGCGCCGTCTCACATCCCCGGCGCGGTACGCACGCCCGCCTGCGGTGCGCCGTAACCGCCCGCTTGCGCATTGTTCGGCAGACCGTTAGCCAACTGTCCGCGCGGATCGGTCGGCCCGACCGGCAACTCGCCCGCCTGACGGTTGCCGTGCGTGGGATATTCGCTGCCGCGCGGGGCGTTCGGCATCAATTCGAGGCTGTTTTGCGGAGCATGCAGATCGTCCGCGGGCGAGAGCTGCGCGAACGCGCTCGCTGCGGGCAGCGCGGCGGCAGCCGCAACCGTGGCGGCGATCAGGACAAACGCGCCAGCGCGCGCGGTGGGGGAAAACGTCGGGATCTTCACGTCGGACTCCTTCGGCCATCGAGGCCAAAACCAGGCCAAAACTGCACCACCCAACCCGATACAGCTTCGACATGCCGGCGAGCCGCGTGTTCGCATCGCCCACGCATCGCCCACGCATCGCCGATCACTTCGCCCATCACTCCCCTGCGCCGCGCTCACGCGCCGCCGCGCGATCACGCCACAGCCACGCGCTCACTCGATAATGTCCCCGATATCGGCCGCGCACGCACGGGCGTACTATTCGTGCTCGGCATTCCGAGCCATTTCAGGCCATGCCAGTATAAGAAACGGGCGCCGCCGCGAGCGGACAACCGCCGCGCGCGCCCACGCAACGCCAGGAGACATTCATGACCCGCAGTCCCGCCGTCAACGTCCAGACGTTCCTCAACGAGCATCCCTTCTCGCCGTTCCAGTGGTTCATCTTCGCGATGTGCTTCGCGATCGTCCTGCTCGACGGCTTCGACACGGCGGCGATCGGTTTCATCGCGCCCTCGCTGCTCGGCGAATGGGGCATCACTAAACCCGCGCTCGCGCCGGTGCTCAGCGCCGCGCTGTTCGGCCTCGCGTTCGGCGCGCTCGCCTCGGGCCCGCTATCCGACCGGCTCGGCCGCCGCGCGATGCTGCTCGGCTCGGTGCTGCTATTCGGCGTCGCCTGCCTCGGCTCGTCGTTCGCCACCAGCATCGACCAGCTCACGTGGCTGCGCTTCGTCACGGGCGTCGGGCTCGGCGCGGCCATGCCGAACGCGGTCACGATGATGGGCGAATACTGCCCCGACAGCCGCCGCGCGACCATCATCAATCTGATGTTTTGCGGCTTCCCGCTCGGCGCGGCGTTCGGCGGCTTTCTCGCCGCGTGGATGATTCCGCACTTCGGCTGGCGCAGCGTGCTCGTGCTCGGCGGCGTGACGCCGCTCGTGCTGGCCGTGCCGCTCGCGCTGCGCATGCCCGAATCGGTGCGCTACATGGTGGCGAACGCGAAGCCCGCCGAACGCATCCGCGCCGCGCTCGCGCGCGTGTCCGCCGACGCGCTCGCGGCCCAGTCGTTCACGATAACCGAAACCGCACCGCACGCCGAAGGCAAAGGCCTCAGCGTGGTGCTCTCGGGCCGCTACCTGATCGGCTCGCTGATGCTGTGGATCGCCTATTTCATGGGCCTCGTGATCTTCTACGCGTCGATCAACTGGATGCCGCTGCTGCTCAAGGACGCCGGCCTGCCGCCCGCGCGCGCGACGCTGATCTCCGCGCTGTTCCCGCTCGGCGGCATCGGCGCGGTGCTGTGCGGCGTGCTGATGGACCGCTTCAACGCCAATCGCATCATCGCGGCGTGCTACGCGCTCACCGCGCTGTCGGTCTGGATGATCGGCCAGGCGGTCGGCAACGTCGGCGCGCTCGTGCTAATCGTGTTCGTGGCCGGCGTGCTGATGAACACCGCGCAGTCGTCGATGCCCGCGCTCGCCGCCGCCTTCTATCCGACCTCGGGCCGCGGCACGGGCGTCGCGTGGATGCTCGGCATCGGCCGCTTCGGCGGCATCGCGGGCTCGTTTCTCGTGGCCGAACTCGCGCGCCGGCACTTCACGTTCGCGGGTATCTTCGCGACGATCGCCGTCGCGGGTCTCGTGTCATGCGCGGCGCTGCTCGTGAAGCAGGCGGCGCGGCCGCAGGCGATCGAGGCGACACGCGCAGCGAAAACCGAATCGTTCGGGCATTGAAGCGCGCAGCACGCGCTACGCGATTTCGCGCGCCGGACGCGCGCACATGAAAAAAGGGGCCGCTCGATGCGGCCCCTTTGCTTTGCTGCGCTCGCTCTGACGTTTTCGTTTTGACGTTTTCGCTTCGCCAGATTCGATGCGCAGCGATCAGAACTTCGGCAGCGGACGGCTCTGCGTGCTCTGCACCGCCGAATGCGCAACGCCCGACGCGGCGGTCGTAAACGTCCATGCCACGTTGATCGAATAGGTCTGGTTCGACGAATCCGTCAACACGCCGGTCACCTGCACCGTGTAGGTCGTGCCGCTGGCGAGCGCCGAATACGGCACGCACATCGCCGCGTTGCTGAGTTCGGCGGGCGTGGTTTGCGGCGTCTGCGCAAGACAAGAAACGTTCGCGCCGCTGGCCGACGTGATCGTGAAGTTCAGCGAACTCAGCGTGGTGCCGAAGGCGCTCTGGACCGTCACCGGGTAGCCGACCGTCGTCATCTCGTAGCTCGGCTGGCTCGCGAACGGATTCGGATCTTCGTTGGCGAACCAGCTCGCCGGCACGCCTTGCTGGCCCGAGTACGGATACGCGACGAGCGTGGTGGCGGACATCGTGTCGGCGCCCGTGCTGCCGAAGTCGATGTTGAACGCCTCCCAGTTCGCGTTCGTCATGGAACCGACGCCCATCTGCGTGAAGTCGTCGAGCATGACGATGCGATGGAACGGCGCGTCGAACAGCGTCTCGACCGGCGACAGGCTGTCATTGAACGCGGCGGGCTGACCGGCCACGACCACTTCGCCCATCATCGAGTACGAGCCTTCGGCCGCGATGCGGTCGTAGGGCGTCGCGCCCGTGTAGCCCGTGTGGCCGGCGACTTCGCTATGGCCGTAGGTCTGGTTGTCGACCAGATAGGTCGCGTGGTCGAGCGATGCCGTGGCGAGGCCGGCGCTGTTCGTCAGCGTGGCGAGGCCGACGTTCTGGCGCACCGCGTTGAGCCAGGCGATGCCGTCGGTGGTCGCGTTGCCGCTGGCCGAAGGCAGCGAGGTCGAGGTCGCGGCGGGCGCGAGCAGCGCGACGCCGCTCGTGCTGCCCGAGCCGTTCGTCGACGGCACGCTCGTCGAGGACGAACGCGTCGAACTGCTGCCGGACGAGTTGCTGGAAGCCGAACCGGACGAGCCGGACGAATCGCCGCCGCCACCGCCGCCGCACGCGGCAAGTAGCGCAGCGGCCAGTACGACGGCCGCTTCGAGTTTGAATCTGGAAAACCGCATGACAAGCCTTTTGTTGTTTATTCGAGAAGTCGCCCCGGCCGGTGTAATGCCGGTGAGTCCAGCGAGTCTGATACCGAATGACACTCCCTGTGCGTCACGCTGCGAACGACGTTCGACAGCGTTCAACCCGGCAACGAAAAGCGTCGTGCAGAATTGATTGCGCGTCCTGACTAACGGCAGGACACGATTGAACTTGAGGAATCGTGCAGAAGCAGATATCGACGTATTTTTGCCGGACGTATCCGGCAAAGCGCGCGATTATGAAGGAATGCAAAGAGGGCTGGAACAGCCGATTGACGCAGCATTCAGGGGCGATTTCAACTGATGATTCAACCCTGCTTTAAATGCCGGTTTAGCGGTAAAAATTACGTCAATTTTGAAGCGCGCGTGGTGGCGCTTCAGGGCCGCTTTAAAGCGTTTTATTCACACGTGCATTACTCACACGATTAGCGTGTTGAATCAGATGGCCGTGTCGGCGCGACGACGCGCGCCTGCATCTCAGACGCCGAATGCGCCGAGATTCAGCGTATGCGAATGACCGATCCACACGGCGGCATCGCGATGATCGCGCAGCGAGTCGGACGTATTCGGATGCACGAACACATCGAAGCGGCCGTGATTGAGCGTGAGCCAGGCGAATACGTCCGCGAAGTGCTCGTTGGCAATCGCAAGCTGATACGACCACATCGGATGCGGACCCACCGGACGCTCGTGGAAACGACCGATTTGCACGGTCTTGCCCCAATGTGTATCGATAATTTCACGCAACGCCCAAGCGGCATCGCGCGTGTCGGCATCGAAATAGATGTGCGCGTGCCAGCCGGTAATTTCAGTGGGATCGATTCGAGTCATGATGATGCGCCTGAAGAACGGGAATGCGGAAATGCAGCGGAAGATCGAACCGATATTTTGCCGCGAATCGCGGCTTTGTGTTCCCGGCCTCGCAGCGTGTCGGGCAGGAGGCGCGGGAACATGTCCACCATCGTCAGGATGACGAATTACTTCAGGAAGAGCCGATAGGCCGGATTCTGCGTTTCCTCGTAATGCGGATAACCGAGCGTCGCGAGGAAGCGGCGGAACTCCGCGTCTTCAGCCGCGGGCACCTGAATACCGACCAGAATCGAGCTGTAATCGGCGCCCTGATTACGGTAGTGGAACAGGCTGATGTTCCAGTTCGGCGCCATCGACGAGAGGAAGCGCATCAGCGCGCCCGGACGCTCCGGGAATTCGAAGCGGAACAGACGCTCGTCGTGCGCGAGCGGCGAACGCCCGCCCACCATGTAGCGGATGTGCTGCTTCGAGAGTTCGTCGCCGGTGAGATCGACGCACGGAAAACCGTGTTCGACGAAGGCCTGCGCGATCTGCTGCGACTCGCCGCGATTGCGGATCTGCACGCCGACGAAGATGTGCGCGCGTTCGGCGTCGTCGATGCGGTAGTTGAATTCGGTGACGCTGCGCGTGCCGACCAGTTCGCAAAAGCGCTTGAAGCTGCCGCGTTCTTCGGGGATCGTCACGGCGAACACCGCTTCGCGCGCCTCGCCGACTTCCGCGCGCTCGGCCACGAAGCGCATGCGGTCGAAATTCATGTTCGCGCCCGAGGTGATCGCGATCAGCGTCTGGCCCGCGACGCCCTCGCGCTCCGCGTACTTCTTCGTGCCCGCCACGGCCAGCGCGCCTGCCGGTTCGAGCACGCTGCGCGTGTCCTGGAAGACGTCCTTGATGGCGGCGCAGAGCGCGTCGGTGTCGACAGTGACGACTTCGTCGAGATACTGCTGACAGAGCCGGAAGGTTTCCTCGCCGACCAGCTTGACGGCCGTGCCGTCGGAAAACAGGCCGACTTCGCTCAGTTCGACGCGCTTGCCCGCCTTCAGCGACTGCGCCATCGCGCACGAATCGTCGGTCTGCACGCCGATCACGCGGATCTCCGGGCGCACGGCCTTCACATACGCGGCCACACCTGCCGCGAGACCGCCGCCGCCGATCGGCACGAAGATCGCGTGAATCGGGGCCTGATGCTTGCTGAGGACTTCCATCGCGACGGTGCCCTGGCCGGCGATCACGTGCGGATCGTCGAACGGATGCACGAAGGTCAGGCCGCGTTCTTCCTGCAGACGGACGGCGTGGGCGTAGGCATCGCTGTAGGACTCGCCCGCCTGGACGACTTCGACGGTCGGGCCGCCGTGCGCGCGCACGGCATCGACTTTCACCTGCGGGGTGGTGACCGGCACGCAGATCACCGCCTTCACGCCGAGCCGCGCCGCCGAGAGCGCCACGCCCTGCGCGTGATTGCCCGCCGACGCGGTAATCACGCCGCGTTCGAGTTGCTCGGGCGAAAGATGCGCCATCTTGTTGTACGCGCCGCGCAGCTTGAACGAGAAGACCGGCTGGTTGTCCTCGCGCTTGAGCAGCACCGTATTGCCGATGCGCGCGGAGAGATTCGGCGCGGGTTCTAGCTCGGTTTCCCGGGCCGCGTCATAGACGCGCGCGGTGAGGGTCAAACGAAGGTAATCGATCGGCTGCCCGGTCGGCTGCGTGTGGCGTGCTTCGGCTTCGACTGCGGTTTGGCGCAAATTGGCCTGCATGACGGCTCCTGTGCTGTCTCTTGTGATACTTGTTTAGCCAGGAGGCGGAAATAAAAAACCCGCCTCGTGGGGCGGGTCGTTGTCGTTTTTGCCAGTCGTACGCTAACCCACCATTCGAGGAATGGTGCGAATAATCAGCGAAATCGGGCTTTGGCGACGGTTCATTCTCACAAGCATGGCGTAGGCGGCAGCAATTGTCAATCTATTGCTGTCCGCACGAAAATGTCTCGATAACTACGAATTACATTCACATCAATACATTTCTGCACTATCTGGTTTCATGCGTTCAGGTTTACGGACATAAAGTCACTTTGACCCTCAACGAAACGCGCCTACGCGTGAAACATTCTAGGAATTATCTCATATCCCTTTGATTTTGCAACGTTTTCAGGGCGGTGAAACTGATCCGCCTGTGTTTCACGGTTTCGACCCCCGCCCCTGAAAACCTCCGAAAACCAGCGCGGAAGGCCGAGAAATGCACGAGGGCAGGTGCCTGACGGCCCTGCCCTCCTCCGCGCTTTCAGCGCGAGAATTTCGATGAAGCGTGCACTCAATCGGCGGCGACCGGCTCCATCTCCGACGCCCATTCATCGATGACGGCCTTCATCCGCTCGGCCAGCCGCTGCTGATCTGCGGCCGCGATGCCTTTGAGGTTCAACTCCGCACGGCCATCGCCGAACAGCTTGAGTTCGCCGAGCGCCACACCGTCCGGCCGGCTGAATTGCACACGCGATTGATAATGCGTGCGACGCGGGCCGACGCGTCGCGCCCCCGCCTCAGCAGACGCCGCCGCTTCGAGCTTGCGCACACTCGCCTTCCCTTCGATCACCTGCTCGAGCCAATGCTCGGCGACGCTTGCGCCCGCGCGATCGAAAATCAGCTTGATGTTGTAGGCGTGGCCCAGCCCGACATCCTGGCGATTCTGCGCCATGCGTTGCAGCAGATACGGCGGCAGCGACGTCAGCGAAATGACCTTGCTGATGTGCTTCGGGTCCTCGCCCACGGCGATACCCAACTCGGTCTGATCGACATAGACGCCATCGTCAAGCAGTTTCTTCCACGCCAGCGCGTCGTCGAAAACCGTCTGCTCCTCGCGCTCCTTGTTCGCGTGATAGGCGCGCAGATAGAGATTCTGGTTGTCGAGACCCTCGCGCACATCGGCGTCGATCAGCTTGTCGCCGCGCGAGCGCGCCGCACGAATACGGCGCTCGCCGTCGACGATCACATACTTGCCCGGGAACTGCGGCAAACGCGTGACCAAAATCGGCGTGATCTGGCCTTGGCTGGCAAAGCTCTCAGCGAGTTCGTCGATCGTTTCCGCGCTATAGAACGCGCGCGGATTGTACGGATTCGAAACGACGTCATCGACGGAAATACGCGTCACGGCGTGCGTGGTCACCGTTTCGACGACCGCTGCGACCTCCACTTGAGGCTCGGCTTGTTCGATCGGAGCCGCGCCCGCGTCGCGCTGCGCGATGCCGACGACATCGCCATCGGCCAGACGTTCGCCTGCCGATGCACGCTCGACGGCCATGCCTGCGCGGACTTTGCTCGTGAAATTGAGCTTAGTTGCCATCGACCACCTCCTCTTCCTGGACGAGCGCGATGATTTCGTTGTAGACGGCGGTGATCTCGTCCCTGGCGATCTTCGTGCCGCGGACACCGCGCACGTCGAAAACCGTACGGCCGAGCGCGGCGGCCTGACGATACAGCTCACGTTGCTTGACCGTGGCAGCGAGCACGCGGACGTTGCTCTCGGCCAGGATCGCACTCATTTGCGTATGCAGGAGCGTCTTCGAATTCGACTTATTCAGCAAAATTGCGAATTTTCCAGCCGGATTTGCGACGCGCGTACGCTCAACCAGCTCCATCATCCCTTCGCTACTCCAGATGTCGATGGGAGAAGCGTCGGTCGGGATGATCGTCGCGTCGGCAACGGCGAGAACACGGGCAGTGGTCAGATCGTTGATGTTCGGCGGGCAATCGACGATCACGACGTCGTAGTCGTTGGCCAAAGCCGCAACTTCAGGGCCAATCATCTTTTCAAGCTTATTGATACTGCCGACACGGAATGGAAGCGGAGTTTCTGGGCCCGCTGCTGCGCACCAGCTCATGCACGATTGCTGACCGTCGGCGTCGGCGACATAGACTTTGTAGCCTTCGGCTTGAAATGCACCAGCCAGATTCATGCTGGTGGTGGTTTTGCCGACCCCACCCTTTTGGTTCGCTACGGCGATGACCAGACCCATTCGGTTCTCCATGCAAAGTTCAACGGAGGAGTGATTCCACGTGCAATCTCCACGTGGAGACTCTCCAGCAAGTCTTTTGGGAGTCTAACGGCAAGTTAAAGTAAATTCTAGCTTCTAGCCCGAAATCGTTGCCCGCTCACAACCAAAATAGCCATTTGGATAAGGGCATGAGAGGGTTTTGCTAGTTTCTTGGCGAAAGATGTCGGGATGATGTGACGTGGAGTTGAAGGTGTCGGCAGTTCTCCACGTGGAGAGATGGTCTGGAGACTTATCGGAACTTACGGAGAGAGGCTCGCGAGAATTAAGGCAAGCCCATCTTTTGATTAAGGCATCGCGCGTAGTTAGGCGTATCAGGATTGTTGAAATCGAATTGGCGATTCAGTAGAGGCAACGCACGGCGAGAAGGAATCTCCACGTGGAGATCGCCTGTGACCACGCTCTGCTCAATACGGCAAAAGTTGGCGACTGACTCTTCGCATTTGGACACTCCCGTTCGCAACATACAGCGTGAACGTTCAATCGTATGCGATGTGAACCGCTACCTACGTCACGATCTAGGCATATCGATAGCGCCGGTCTCCACGTGGAGATCTCCGCGCGATCTTTCGGCGCTCAGACACCATCGGCGAAACGTATGCTGCATCTCACAGATTAATGATCATGCAGCACCAAAAGACGCACCGTTTAGGTCGCAAAGGTGATCAGCATCTCGCCAGCAGAAGTTGTTCACTCAGATCACTCAACTCTCCACGTGGAGAATTGCAGAAGCGCACGGACAGTCGAGGCCTAGTGGGAGTCAATACGACAACAGGGTAATGAATGCCTTGGAACGACTTCACTGGTCTCGTGAGTTAGCTTCCGTGCCACCCTCAGACGCCCACGCGTAAATCTCCACGTGGAGATTCAACCAATCCAATCCCCACAGCAAGACAGCAGCCAACACAAAGAAAGCACAGAGAGCAGCAACACCGCCCTCGCGCTTCCACTCAGCAAAATCCCAACTATTCGGAAAATAGAGAGAGTGAAATTTACCTATGTATTTTTATTGGGCAAATTTCACCAGTTTTTCTTGCTTCGCCGAGGCCTTCAGTCCTCGAACGCAACCGGGGCGAACTCTTCGCCCCGGGTCACAGATCACTCTTCGCGCGTCTTCAGCGCGAGTTCGATATCGCCCATCGCCTGCAGATCGCCGGCGGCCGGACCTTGCTGTCCGCTGAGCAGGAATTCGAGCAAATCGGTCGCCGTCGGCTGACCCCAGGTATCGAGCACGACCCAACGGAAAAAGTTCGTCGATGCCACCTTGCTCGGCACCTTCGACGTCGAGACCTTGAGCTTGTCCATGCCGACCGTTTCGTTGTAGCGCTTGATGAGCGCCGTCTGGTCGTCGTATTCGAGCTCGTTGAAGTACGAACGCGCCTCGTTGATCTTCGCGGCGATATAACGGTCCTTCACCTGATCCTGGCTCTCGCGCGCCTTGCCCGCATCCGGCGCGGCGCCGGCAGCGACATTCGCACCCGGCAACTGATAACCCTGCATCAGCGCCTTGCGGAAGTAGGCCGCCACGTTCGCGAGCGGCGCGGCATTCTTCTGCGCGACGCGGGCCGCCGTGTAGGCTACCGCGGTGCGGATCTTTTCCTCGCCGTACTGCTTGAACAGGCGGCGCGCTTCCGAAACCGGAATGCTGAACTTCGACATCTCGCCGATCAGCACCGTTTCGTTGGCGCGCAGCTCCTGCGACGGATCGGTTTCCGGTTTGCGCGTTACGCGAAACTGCAACGCGACGACGGAGCGCCCCACCTTGTGCTCGATCAGCTCGAAGTTGTGATCCGAGATCTCGTTGACTTCCTTGATGCACGGCACGAGCACGCGGCTCTTGAACTGCTTGTAGAGCTTGTACGATTGCGCCGACGTATCCTGGCCGAGAATCAGATCGCGCAGGGTCGCGAGCGGAAAGCGCGCGGTCACGCCCACCGCCTCGTATCGCACGACGTTTTCCCAGAGCGCAAGCGAATGCGCTTTCCTGAATTGACGCGTGATCCGCATGTCGATCATCGCGTAGATTTCAGGGTTCAGCAGTTCGCCGCGAATCTGTTCCGAGAACGTATAGCGCAGCACCGAGCGCTCGAGCTCGGCGCCCGCGAGCAGGCCGGATGCTTTCCAGATGCTGCGTTTGTCCTGCGTGAGGTAGTCCCAGTTGACCACCGTGCTGATCAAGGAGTTGATCGTTTCCTTGACGTATTCGGTGTTGTTGCTGTTCAGATCGACGTCCTGCGAAAGGGCGGAGATCGTGATCTCGAACGAGGAGCGGCCGGGCTCGAGAGAGTCCTGGCGGATCGCGTTCTTGATCAGCGAGCTGAACATCTTGCGCTGCTGGAGACTGATCGACCCGGACTTCGGTGCGATGTGAATCGCGGGGACCGCCTTGCGGAACAGATCAGGCGGCTGGCCTTGCTGGAATACGAGTGCGCCTTGTTTGTCGGCATCGCCGGCGTCGGCCTTTTTTCTTGCCATATGACCCACGTGAAAAGGGAACCTGGTCGGTTGGTAACTGTATACCAACCGACCAGGTGACTCAAGGCCGCCGTCACGTCTGTGCGAGAGCACGACATCGCTCGTCAGAAAGGTTGACAGACGCCGTCCTCAACCCGTGGGGGAGGCCGCCCGATCGTGCTCGACACGTTCCAATGAATCGAGACAAGCTCCCAAATCCGGTGACCTTTTGCTCTCAAACCCACGTTTGGGCTCCCATATTTGACCACCTTTAGCGTAAATGTGAGTACTTACTATCGTCCAAAAGTTACCCACAGGTGCACACCTATGGGATTTTGGCCGGAGAAGCGCGATCAGCCGTTCCCAGCCCTGATGCAGAAGAAACGTCCCATTGACGGTAACCTTTGCCTCTTCCCATAACTGGCGACCTGAAACACTCCGAGCCAAGGGGTTTCTGGGCAATGCGAGCCGTTAGATCCACCATAACCGGCTACCTTCAATCGATCCCATAATCGGGTACCCCAGAAAAAGCCTTGTCCGCCAGGTCAAGCGGGGTGGAGTTCCCAGAAATCGCGATGCAGGATACCTATGCAACCCGCGATTGAGGTCCACCATAAAGCGTTACCTTGAAAATCTCCCATAACCCGTGACCCAAAACGGGCATTCAGCGTCGTGAATCACGCTAGACCTAGCCCAGAAGCCCCATAAGCCGCCACCTTTGATGCTTCCCATAAACGGTGACTTGAGGGCTTTCCGGGCATTTTTCCCATACGGCGCGACCTTGCTCCCATATCCACACCCTCAAATCCCCATGCGAGGGCACCGAAATCCCATATCCACAGCCCCGAATCCCCATAGCAGGTACCGCAGTCCCCATAGTGCGCGACCTATTCGGCCGCAAACCCTTGCCAGGTAAGGCTTTCAGCTGCCTAAAGGTTTACTAAAGGTTCTAAAGCGTATTGAGTAAACACTAAAACCCGTGTCCGATAAGAGAGACGTCTCCCAAAACCGGGACCCTTTGCAAATGTAAGTGGTCACCAACTTCGCTGATCCCATGCTTGGTGACCTTGTCGCGATGGAGCTGCAGACAAGCTCCCACATTCCGTTACCTTAGCGCGTTTACCTCGTTAACCACTTTCAGTATACGTATCAACTCATTGATTTTTAAGGGCGCAACTGCAACGGGTCGCAGAATATGGGAGCTACGAAGTGCATGAGGTCACCGTCTATGGGACCGGCGCGGACGCCGTTTCTGCACGACTCATCGAGGTTGAACGCGCGAAAGGTCCCCGCTTCCCATATCGGGTTACCTGCGCCAGGTACCCGAATATGGGATCGCAGAAGTCAGGAGGCGAACGCCAGGAGAAGAAGATAGAAGGCGCGACCCTCGTTACGTGGGCCACGCGTCATGAAGGTGCACTGCAACAACCCGCGCGGTAACCTTGGCGGCCACCGCACCATCGGTCAGTCGGCCTGAGCGGCACGGACCGGCTGCGCGGTCGCGGGAGTAGCCGCAGCGGTATGCCGGGCCGTGCAATCCTGCCGATAAAGGTCACCCAGACGCTGCTCGGCGGCTTCCAGATCGCTCGGGTAATCGTTGTCGACGGCGTGCTCGTCGTAGCCAACCAGAGAGAGGTCGTGCAGCTCCTGCATCAACTGGGCATGGGTAACTTCGTGTGTGGGCCGCCTGAACGGATAACCGTGGCATTCCTGGGGCGTCAGATGCGGGGCGGCGAAGGCGCTCGCGCTCGCCGCGCCGATGAGGGGAATTAACGCGAACCTGATCAGGTGCTTCACGGCTGTCTCCTTTTGAGTAGGGATGGCGCGTCAGCATCGACTTCGGGATCGACTGCGAGATTAGCGACCGGCACGACAGCCAACGTCAACGCGAAATCCAGAATAAGCAGCCGCTCACTTCGCCATCCGCTCATCAGGATGAAACAACGTTCATGGTTTCGCGCGAGCCACGCTTTGACGACGAGCGTTGACGAAAAGCGCCGACGACCTCCATCGCGCGAATCGATGCCCCCGCACCCAACCCACGGCCACGCCCCTCGCGTTCCTCCGCATTGACAAACTGACAGCTACGCGTCAACCGCTGGTAAGAACATGACCCCCTCTTCATGGTCTTGATGCCGTTGCGCCGTGAGCGCCCCACTATCATGGCCGGGCACGCGCGCAACCGTCCCGATCGGACAGTCGGCGCGACGATCGAATGTCGTCGGCGGAACACGCCATCGGGGAGGTCACCATGTCAGTCAGCGAATTCACGCTGCCATCGCGTGCCGGGTGCGCCGCAGGCAGTGGACGCGGCGCACCCGGCGCGGCGCGGCACGCACCGGCGCGAGGCGCGCGATGAACCTCTCCGACTGGAACTGGATCGCGGGCCGCCCGGGCGCGTTCGTGCCGCAAGCGCCGCGCACGGGCGCGGCCCAGGCCGCCATCGGTCACGACCGCTGGCAGACCACCACCTTCCGCTGGTTCGCCGCCTACGCCGCGATCTTCTCGGTGTCGTTCATGGTGCTGCTCGGCTTCATCGAGTTCTCGGTCACGCGCGCGATGATCCGCGAGACCGACACCGGCCTGCGCTGGCAACTGCGCTACTTCGATTCGCGCGGCGACGACGCGCTCGCCGCCGCCATCGACACGCGCCTGCACCGCGAAAACCAGCGCCAGAACTTCTATGGTCTGTTCGCGCCCGACGGCCGCTGGCTCGCGGGCGACATCCACAGCCTGCCGGCCGGGCTGACGCTCGATCCCTGGGGCCGTTCGCACGAGCACGCGCGCGGCCAGACCGTGCGCCTCGACACCGGCATGGCCGTCCCCGCCCTGCGCGCGATGGGCGAAGTGCGCGCGGACGGCGCGCGCATCGTCGTGGCGCGCTCGCTGACCGACGTCCACCACGTCCACGACGAACTGCTGAAGGCGCTGTTCGGCGGCGGCCTGCTCTGCCTGTGCGGCAGCCTCTGCGCGGGCCTGTTGCTGAGCATGCGGCAGATCCGGCGCGTCGCGGAGATCCGCCGCGCGACCGGGCGCATCGCGGGCGGCGAACTGGGCGAGCGCCTGCCCGTCGCGGGCCGCGACGAGCTTGACATGCTCGCCGACCTCGTCAACCGCATGCTCGATGAAGTCGAGCGCCTGATGGCCGAAGTCAAGAGCGCCTGTGACGGCATCGCGCACGACCTGCGCACGCCGCTCACGCGGCTGCGGCTGCGCCTCTCGCACGCGGCCGAGTCGATGCAGCGGCGCGGCGAACCGGCCATCGCGAACGTGCTCGTCGACGCGCGCAACGAGGCCGACACGGTGCTCGAGCGCTTCGCGGCGCTGCTGCGCATTTCGGAGATCGGCGCGATCAAGCGGCGCAGCGGCTTCGCGCAGGTGGCGCTGCCCGCGCTCGTCGACGAACTCTGCGATCTGTACGCGCCGCTCGCCGAGGAGAAGGCCGTCGAGCTGCGCATCGCCGTGGCCGAGGTCGCGCCGATCCACGCCGACCGCGCGCTGCTGTTCGAAGCCTTCAGCAATCTGCTCGACAACGCGATCAAGTTCGCGCCGCGCGGCGGCGTGGTCGGCGTGACGCTGCGCGCGCGTCACGGCGGCCCGCGCTTCAGCGTCACCGACAACGGCCCCGGCATCGCGCCCGGCGAGCGCGACGCGGTGCTGGGCCGCTATTACCGCAGCGAAGCCGCGCGCCACGTGCCGGGCACCGGCCTCGGGCTCGGCATCGTCGCCGCGGTGATGCGTCTGCACGACTTCCGTCTGTCGATCGACGATGCCGATCCGCAGGCGCTTAGCGCCTCCACCGCGACGACGACATCGACCACGACGTCGACCGTCACGCCAGCCGCAAGCGCACCCGCAAGCGCACCCGCCTGCGCCGCCTCCGCGATGCCAACCGGCACCGCCACTCCCCCGACCGCAACGACAACCCCGGGCACCACGGTCGCCATCGACTGCTGGCCGTTTCACGGCTGGCCCAACACGCGTTATCAATGAGAGTTCTGCTGTGCTCCTCCTCCGACGCGGAGCGGGGCTATCTATACAAGGCGCTGAGCGAAAGCCTCAACAGCGTCGAGGTTGCCGACAACCTCTACTACGCCGTCTATCTCGCCTCGCACGAGCCGTTCGACACGGTGATCCTCTGCGCGGCCAGCGTGAACGCGCCCGAGGGCCTGCACGACGCGCTCGCGTCGTTCACGCGCCTGCCCGATGCGCCGGCCGTGGTGATCGCGCTCACGCGCGGCACGCCCGCCGATTGCGCGCGTCTCCTGCGCGCGGGCGCCGACGCCTGTTTCGTGCAGCCCTGGTCGATCCTCGAAATCCAGGAACGCATGCTCGCGCTGCGCCGCACGGCGCTCGCGCAGGCCGGGCCGTGCGCGGCGCGGCTCGATCCGCTCACGCGCGATCTGGTCGAGGACGAACGGCGCATCTCGCTGACCACGCGCGAATATCTGCTGGTCGAGTGCCTGCTGCGCCACGCCAACGCGCCCGTCGCGCGCGAGCAGCTGATCCGCTACGCGTGGCCGGAAAAGGGCGACGTCGAGCCGTCGAGCGTCAATCTGGTGGTCTCGCGGCTGCGCCGCAAGCTCATCACGCACGGCGCGCGCACGCAGATCGAGACGATCAACCGCTTCGGTTATCAGCTCGATCTGCGCGGTGCGCCCGCGCGCGCGAGTCAGTAAGACAGTCAGGCAATCGAAAGCCGGCGCGGGCCTGTCCGCCCCCGCCGCCACTGTTTCGCTGTTTGCAAACTTAAATTTAATTTAATGAAAGCCGGCGCGGCACGGCGGCCTCACGACGGTAAACTTGCATTTCGAGAGAGGCTGCGCGAGGGCGCGCGGCGGAGTGCGAGGACATGAGTCAGGTGCGTGTATTGACGGTGGAAGACGATGCCGTCACAGCGAATGAAATCGTCAGTGAACTGACACAACGGGGCTTTGCCGTCGACTGGGTCGACAACGGCCGCGACGGCATGGCGCGCGCGATGAGCGACGAATACGACGCCATCACGCTCGACCGCATGCTGCCGGGCGTCGACGGCCTGTCGATACTCACGGCGATGCGCACGGTCGGCATTCAGACGCCGGTGCTGATGCTCAGCGCGCTCGGCGACGTCGACGAACGCGTGCGCGGACTGCGCGCGGGCGGCGACGACTATCTGACCAAGCCCTTCGATCCCGAGGAGCTCACGGCGCGCCTCGAAGTGCTGCTGCGCCGCCGCCAGGCCGCGACGGTGGCGCGCGAGACCGCGCTGCGCGTCGGGCCGCTCGAACTCGACCTCATCTCGCGCAAGGTGCGCCGCGATGGCGAAGAAGTCGCGCTGCTGCCCACCGAATACCGCGTGCTCGAATTCATGATGCGCCACGCGGGCAAGACCATCACGCGCACCATGCTGTTCGAGGCCGTGTGGGGCTATCACTTCGATCCGGGCACCAACCTGATCGACGTCCACATGGGCCGTCTGCGCAAGAAAATCGATCCGCCGGGCGTGCCGCCGCTCATCCAGACGGTGCGCGGCTCCGGCTACATTCTCGGATAATCCCGCGTGCCCAGCCGTCCCTCCCCCGCCGCCGCGCCCGCCTTGCCGCGCCGGCGCTGGCACACCACCACGTTCCGCTGGCTGTGCGCCTACACCGCGTTGTTCGGCGTGTTTCTCACGCTGCTCGTCGGCTTCATCGCGTGGAGCGCAACCAGTTCGATCGAGCGCGATACCGACTCGATCATGAGCTGGCAGCTCATCTACTTCGATTCGATTCCCGACGCGCAACTGCCCGACGCGATCTATCAGCGCCTCGAGCACGAACGCATGCACGTGAACTACTACGGCCTCTTCACCGCCGATGGCCGATACGTCGCCGGCGACCTGCTCGAAGTGCCGCCGAACATCACCTACGACCGCGTGGGCTGCACGCTCAAGCACACGCTCAAGCTGCGCGACCGCAAGCAGTCGCCGATCGTGCGCGCGATGGGTGAAATCCGCCCGAACGGCATGCGCCTCGTGGTCACGCGCGACATGACCAACGTGCTGGAGATCCGCGAATTCGTGGTGCGCACGCTCGTCGTGGGCGCGGTGCTCGCGCTGCTCGGCGCGGCTGCGGGCGGCCTCGTGCTCGGCATGCGCCAGATCCGCCGCGTGCGCGAAATGCGCCGCGTCACGCAATGCATCGCGCGCGGCGATCTCGACCAGCGCCTGCCCGTGGGCGGCGACGACGAACTCGACATGCTCTCGCACCTCGTCAATCACATGCTCGACGAAATCGAGCGCCTGATGAGCGAAGTGAAAGGCGCGTGCGACGGCATCGCGCACGATCTGCGCACGCCGCTCGTGCATCTGCACACGCTGCTCGCGCGCATTGCCGAACGCGAGAGCCTGCGCGCCGACGAAGAAGGCGCCGACATGCTCGATCGCGCGCGCAGCGAAACCGGCCAGCTGCTCGAACGCTTCCGCGCGATGCTGCGCATCTCCGAGATCGGCACGCTGCACCGGCGCGGCGGTTTCGCGACCGTCGATTTGCAATCGCTGGTGCACGAACTGGCGGAGCTGTACGAGCCGCTCGCGGAAAGCCGCGAGGTCGAATGGCGCGTGAGCGCCGAAACGGTGAGCGAGATTCACGGCGACCGCGCACTGCTGTTCGAGGCGTTCAGCAATCTCATCGACAACGCGATCAAGTTCGCGCCGGAAGGCGGCATCGTCAGCGTGACACTGCGCGCGACGCCGCTCGGTCCGCTGCTCGAAGTCGCCGACAACGGTCCCGGCATCGCGCCCGCCGAACGTGCCGCCGTGCTGCAGCGTTTTTATCGCGGCGATGCCGTGCGCCATATCGCCGGTTCGGGCCTCGGCCTGAGCGTGGTGGCTGCCGTGATGCGCGTGCACGATTTCACGCTGCGCATCGACGATGCGCCCGAGTTCCCCCCGGCAACCGATGCCGTCGATGCGTCCGATGAAAGTGCGCGCGCGCACGAAGGCGCGCAAGCCAGTACGCCACAAAGCGCAGCGCAAAGCGCGGCGCAACGACCGGGCGGCCCCGGCGTGCGCATGAGCGTCGAATGCTGGCCGCGCGCGCTCACCTGACCGTCGTCACCCTCTAGAAGAAACCATGCGCATTCTGCTCATTTCGCCGAGCCACGCCGAAGGCGCCTGGCTGCAAAAGGCCCTGCAGGAAAGCGCGCACAGTCTGCAACGCGCGGAAGAACTGCGCGACGGCCTGTACGTCGCGGGCGAGGAACCGTTCGACGCCGTGATCGCCGTCGCGCTCGAACGCGCGCTGCTGCCCGAATTGCACACGCTCCTGCCCTCGCTCGCGAAGGTGACCAACGGCGCGACGATCATCGCCGTGCTCGGCATCGAGGCGAGCGCGCACGACCGCTCGCAACTGCTGCGCGCGGGCGCCGATGCGTGCTTTCGCTATCCGTTCTCGTTCATCGAGATGCACGAGCGCATGCTCGCGCTGCTGCGCATCGGACCCGCGCTCGCGGTGTCGCCGGCGGCCGACAGCGCGGCGACCGCGCCGCTGCTCGACGCGAGCACGCGCGAGATCGTCGAAGGCGCGCGCCGCGCCGAACTCACGCGGCGCGAATATCTGCTGATCGAATGTCTGCTGCGCCAGGCCAACATGCCGGTGCCGCGCGATCAGATGATCCGCTACGCGTGGCCCGAGAAAGACGATATCGATCCGTCGACCGTGAACCTCGTCGTCTCGCGACTGCGCCGCAAGCTCGAACGCGAGGCGATCGAAGTGCGCATCGAAACCATCAGCCGCTACGGCTATCAGCTCACGCTGCCGGGCGCGAACGACGCGCGCGCCTGAGATCGAAACCGGCCTCGCGCCGCAAAAGCGCAAGGTAACCATTTGTGGGAACTGAGGTCACATGCACGCGCTGCGCCGTGCACCTGTGTACTGAAAAAAGAAACGGCACGCGAAGCTCGCGTGCCGTTTGCGTTTGGGCCGATGCGCGCGAAAACACCGCGCAGCAAGGGCTCAATGTGCGTAGAGCGTCGAATTGAGATACGCGAGCTGACCGTCCTGCTCGGCTTGCACGAGTTCGTGATACACCTCGGCGCGGGTCTTCTGATGCACCGGTTCACCATACGGCGCTACCCAACCGCCGGCTTGCGCGGCGGGTGCGGTGCTGGTGGCGGCGACCTGAGTGGCGGCGGCCTGCGTTTGCGGCTGGGAAGCGGCGGGGTTCGTGGTCTGTGCGAAAGCGGACGTGGTGACGACGACACCGGCGAGCGCAGCAACGATCATGAGCGATTTCATGGGACTATCCTCCAGAGAACGTATTTGATTGGCCGGTAAGCGAATGCGATGGCTTGCATCCCGGTAGAGAGAGAATAGTTAGGTCAGCCTATCGAACCCGATGCAGCAATATGAAAGAATGTTCATCGGCGCGCGAGGAATCGTTGAGAATTGCGACGTCGAAACGGCCGCCATGCGCGATGCTTAGTCCTGTGGCTGATTTGAATCGCAAAACTCAATCGTTCTGAATCGGCGTAGCGCTTCGTAGAATCGACCGGACCTTTCAATCCGATGCCGATCCCATGAGCACACGCCGCGATTTCCTCAAACTCTCGCTGGGCACCGCCGCAACGGCGCTGCCGGTTTTCGGCACCTTCCTTGGCCCTTTTACCGCCTCGCGCGCATTCGCGGCGAGCGGGTCGCGCACGCTGCGCATTGGTAACCAGAAGGGCGCGCTGAGCATCCTGAAGGGCCGCGGCACGCTCGAAACGCGGCTCGCGCCGCTCGGCGTTTCGGTCACGTGGACCGAGTTCAACGCGGGCCCGGTGCAGCTCGAAGCGCTTAATGTGGGCTCGATCGATTTCGGTGATGTCGGCGACGCGCCGCCGATCTTCGCGCAGGCCGCGGGCGCGCCGCTCGCCTACGTGGCGGCCACGCTGCCGCGTTCGCAATCGGAAGCCGTGCTGGTGCCGCGCGATTCGACGCTGCGCACGGTCGCCGACCTGAAAGGCAAGCGCGTGGCCTTCAACAAGGGCAGCAACGTGCACTATTTCCTCGTGCAGCTGTTGCGCAAGCACGGCCTCGATTACCGCGACGTGCGCCCCGTGTTTCTCGCGCCCGCCGACGCGCGTGCGGCCTTCGAGAACGGCTCGATCGACGCGTGGGTGATCTGGGACCCGTTCTATGCGGCGGCGCAGGCGACGTTCGGCGCGCGCGTGCTCGCCGACGCGAGCGGCGTGGTCGGCAATCGCGGCTACTATTTTTCGTCGCTCGATTATGCGAAGCGCAATCCCGATGTGATCCGCGTGCTGATCGACGAAATCGCGAAGGCCGACGAATGGGGCAAGAACCATCGCAGCGAGTACGCGGGCGAGCTGGCGAAGCTCTGGGGCCTGCCCGCGCCCATCGTCGAACAGGCCGTGGCGCGCACGCAGTTCGGCACGGTGCCGATCACGAAGGCGATTCTCGGCGAGCAGCAGAAGATCGCCGATACGTTTCTCGAACTCGGCCTCGTGCCCAAACGTATCGACGTGTACGAAGCGGCGGCGCCTGGGGTGGCGTGACCCCGTTCGCTACGCACCGCTCGCCGCAAAGAAAAAGCGCCGCATGATTCGCGGCGCTTTTTTTATCGGCGCAAACGCACCGATATGCGACTACCCGAGCGATTGCCCGAACCACTACCCGCGCGAATTCTCCAGCGTGATCGTCTCGAACAGCTCGTAGTTCGGCGTAGGCGTCTGGTCCGCGCCCGGCGCGTGATAGTAGTTCATCGTGATGGTGGTCTTGCCGCTGTGCGCGCCCGGGTCGACGTCGAACACCGCGATCCCATAACCGGTACCCGTATCGCGCTGCGCCGACCAGATGGCGTCCTCGACCGCGTCGGCGCCGGGGCGCACGAACGTGCCCGCCGTCGCGCCCGGCACCGGGCGATTGGGCTTCGTGAAGATCTGCGCCTGCGGCAGGCCGTTGCCCGCATCGACGCCGTAGACGTCGAGCGGCGCGCTGGTGCCGCCGCCGCCGAGTATCAGGTGGATCGTGCCGTGACGCGTGTCGAAGGTGTTGGCCGCCGATTGCGCGTGCGTGACGGGCTTCGGCTGCAGCGTGTCGACGGGCGCGCCCGTCTTCGCGTCGGTGCCCGCGTGATGGTTGCAGCCGCGCACCGGATAGCTGCGCTCGTAGTCGTGATCGTGGCCGCACACCACGAGATCCACGCCGTAGCGATCGAACAGCGGCAGCCACGCCTCGCGGATGCCCTTGTCCGAGCCGTTGCCCGTCTTCGACGAACTGAGCGCGTCCTGATGCATCTGCACCACGATCCAGTCGATGTCGTCGTCGTGCGCGGCATCGCTGAGCGTGCGTTCGAGCCAGCGCGTCTGCTCGCCGTTGCTGTAGCCGCGCACGTAGAACGAGGTGCCGGGCGCGACGGGCGCGTTGCCCGTGCTCGCGGCGGGCACGAGCGGCGCGGGGCCGGCGACGAACGCGGCGGCGTCCTGATAGACCACGTCGTCGGCGTCGAGCGAAATGAACAGCACGTTGCTCACGCGGAAGCGATACCAGCGGCCCGCGAAGCGCGAGCCGTTGTCGGGCAGCGTGTAGCGCGCGAGGTAGGAGTCGAGCCCTTGCGCGCCGTTGTAGAACTCGATTTCGTGATTGCCGGGGCAGGGCATCCACGGACGGTTCGACGCCGACGTCTGCGCGTTGTTGCCGAAGTCGCGCCACACCTCGGTCTGGTGCGCGGGGTTCAGGTTCGCGTAGCAGAGGTCGCCGTTGAGCAGGTGAAAGAGCGGCTGGAAGCGCTCGACGGCTTCCACCGCGAAGCGGCTTTGCGGCGACGACAGCACCCAGCCCGTGTTCGGCGTGGCGAGGTCGCCGTAGCTCGTGAAGCGGAACGGCTTGCGGCCGTGCGGCGCGGTCGTGAAGGTCGCGTTGAACGGGCTGCTCGCGTGGCTGTCGTTGTCGGCGGTGACTTCGTAGCGATAGGTCGTGTCGGCGTGCAGGCCGCGCAGGCGCGCGTGATACGTGAACACGACCACGCCCGTGAGGCCGTCGGTGTAGGTGCGCTGGAGCGCGTCGACGGTTTCGCGGCGGCCGCGGTCCGCGCCATAGCTCACGCGCGGGCGCGTGGCCGCCGCGAGCGAGGCCCACGAGATCACGACTTCGTTCGTCGGGTCCGCGCCCCAGGTCAGGTGGATCTGCTCGGGCGTGCCGTCGGGCGTGGCCGTGTCGGCGCGCGCGACGCCCGCGAGCGCCGCGGCCGCGCCTGCCGCGCTCGCGAAGCCGGACGCGCCCGCGAGCTTGAGGAAGCCGCGCCGCGAGACGTTCGCGGCGCTGTCTGCGCTGAGGTTGTTCGTGTTGCCGATGCTGCTGTTGCTGCCGGTGTTCTCGGTGTCGGGACTATTTTTCTTCGTCATCTGCCATCGCCTCGTGAATGGAGCGCCGAAGCGAGCGCTGCCGTGCGAAAAATGCGCGGCGGATCGTGCACGCTTCGTCGCAAGCTTCGTGGAGTGTCGGCGAAACGATGGCTTCCTTACATGACCGCGCGATGACATCGGCGGCCGAAGCGGCGCGGCGGCCAACGAAAAAGCGGCGCACGCGACACGCGCGATGCGTGCTGCGTGCGCCGCTCGGGCGCTTCGTCGATGAACCGATGAGCGCGCGTTACGACGCCTTGGCGGGCGCGTTGGCGCTGGCTTCGGTTTTCGCCGATGCCGATGCATGCGCGGATGCGGCCTTCGTAGCCGATGCAGCCGATGCCCCCGATGCAGCAGAAGCCGCCGATGCCGTATCCCCATCGAGCTGCTTCGTGCTCCACCCGCCGCCGATCGCCTGAACCAAACCGACCGTTGCGTCGAGACGCCGCGTATCGAGTTCGAGCGAGGCGATCTGCGTCGACAGTTCGGTGGTCTGCGCCGTCACCACGTCGAGATAGCTGACCACGCCGTCACGATAGCGCGACATCGACAGCGTGAGCGTGCGCTGCGCCGCGTCGAGCGCCTCGTTCTCGCGCTGCGCCTCGTCGCCGAGGTGATGCAGCAGCGCGAGATTGTCCTCGACCTGCTGGAACGCGTTGAGCACCGTGGCCTTGTAGTCCGCGCCGTTCTCCGCGAGCTTCGCACGCGCGCCGCGCACGAGCGCTTCGCGGCGGCCGCCGTCGAAGATCGTCTGCATCAGCGACGGGCCGATCGCCCACATTTCGTTGGGCGCCGAGAGCCACGGATTGAACGTGTCGCTCTGATAGCCCGCGAGCAGATCGAGCGAGATGTCGGGGAAGAACGCGGCCTTGGCCACGCCGATCTCCGCATTCGCGGCCGCCACGCGGCGCTCCGCCGCCGCGATGTCCGGGCGCCGTTGCAGCAGCGCCGAGGGCAGGCCGGCGGGCAGGTTCGGCAGGCGAGGGCGCAGCGTGTCGGGCGCGATGTTGAACTCCGAGGCCGGCACGCCGACGAGCGTGGCGATCGCGTGCTCGTAGAGCGCGCGGCGCGCGCTCACGTCGTCATACGAAGCCTGCGCGGCGGCGAGCTGGTTCTGCGCGCGCGACACGTCGAGGTCCGACGCGATGCCGCCGCGATGGCGGCTCTCGGTGAGCTGCAACGCGTGACGATACGCGGCGATGGTGTCGTCGAGCAGTTTGGACTGCTGATCGAGTCCGAGCAGATTGAACCACGTGGTCGCGAGCTTCGCTTGCAGGCTCAGTTGCAGCGACGCGAGATCGGCTTCGCTCGCCTCGCTGCTCGCCTGGCCCGACTTCACCTCGTTGCGCACCTTGCCCCACAGATCGAGGTCGTAGCCGATCCCCACGCCGAGCGTGTTCGTCTCGTACACGTTCGGCTGATTCGAGCCGCGCAGCGGACGCAGCGCCGACTGCCGGTCGCGCTCCACCGAAGCGCCGAGCCCCACGGTCGGCATCAGCGCCGAGCGCGCCTGCGCCGTGAGCGCATCGGCCTCGTCGTGACGCGCGAGCGCGGCGGCGATGTTCGGATTGGCCTTCTGAACCTGCGGCTCAAGCTGATCGAGGATCGGATCGTTGAACGCCTTCCACCAGCAGTCGCGCGGCAACTGGTCGGCGGGCTGCGCGGTCTGCCAGTCGCCCGCTTCCTTGAAGTGCGTCGGAATCGCGGCGGCGGGCGCGTGATACGTGGGCGCGAACGAGCACGCGTTCAGCAGCATCGCGCCCGCGAGCGCGACGAGCCGCACCTTGGTGTGCAAACCGGACGGCTTAACCATGCGCCGGCTCCGCCGCTTGTGCGGTCTGCGTGGCCTGGGGCGCGGGGTTCGCCGCCGTCTTCGCAGACGAACCCGGCGCATTCGTCGCCGCCGTGGCCGCGAGGCGCACGACGTCGCCGTTCGCGAGCGAGTCGGGCGGATTGTCGATCACGCGCTCGCCCGCCTTGAGACCGGCGATGATCTGCACGCGCGTGCCGAGGTCGGTGCCGATGGTCACGTCGCGCAGCTGCACCTTGTGATCGGCGCCCGCCACGGCGACCTGCATGCCCTGGGCGCGGAAGATCAGCGCGCTCGCGGGCACGAACAGCGCGTTCGCGTCGCCGTGCATCGCGAGGTGCACTTCGGTGTACTCGCCGGGGAACAGCAGGCCCTGCTTGTTATCGACGGCGAGCTGCACGAGCATCGTGCCCGAGGCGGGCGAGATCGACTGGTCGGTGTCGACGAGCTTGGCGTCGAACTTCATGCCGGGGCGCTCGGGCACCGTGAGCGTCGCGTGCATGCCGGGCTGGATCGACGCCGCGTCGCTCTGCGGCACGCTCACGTAGACGCGCAGCGTGCTCGCGTCCGAGACCGTGAAAAGTTCGGGGCCGCTGCCGCTGCCCGAGTCGATCAGCGCGCCCACGTCGGTCTTGCGCGCCGTGACCACGCCGTCGAACGGCGCGGTCAAACGCTTGAACGATTCGAGCGCTTCGAGACGGCGCACGTTGGCCTGATTCGCTTCCACGGTCGCCTGCTTGGCGATCAGGTCCGAGGTCTTTTCATCGGCTTCCTGCTGCGAGACCGAATCCTGCTTGAGCATTTCGGTCCAGCGCTTCGCCGTGGTGGCCGCGAGCTTTTCGTTCGCGATCGAGTTCTGCAGATCGGCGCGCGCCTGCTGGAGCTGCTGATCGAGATCGGGCGTGTCGATCACGCCGAGCAGTTGCCCGGCCTTCACGTGCGTGCCGATATCGGCGTACCACGCATGCAGATAACCCGAGACGCGCGCGTAGATCGGCGCGTTGATGTAGGCCGCGAGATGGCCGGGCAGCACCAGCATCTGCGAGGCGGGGCTCGGTTCGGGCAGCACGGTGGCGACCGTGGGCACGGCCTGCGCGTCGGTCCAGGACGTAAGTTCCTGATGCGCGTGCACGCGGCTGAACAGACCGCCGGAGACGATCCCGGCGGCGACCATCAGCGCGACGGCGGCGACGGTTTTCAGATGGCGCATGGGTTGCGGCGAGGCGATGTCGACTTCAGTGGACATGGGATTCTCCCTCGAGGGCAAGTTGTTCCGAATGGTGGGATGCGTCGGCGATGTCGTTTTCCGTGTCGTCATCGCGCTTGTCGTTGCGGTGCACGAGGCTGAACACCACGGGCACGAACAGCAGCGTCGCGCAGGTCGCGCAGATCAGGCCGCCGATCACGGCGCGGCCGAGCGGCGCGTTCTGCTCGCCGCCGTCGCCGAGACCGAGCGCCATCGGCGCCATGCCGATGATCATCGCGAGCGCGGTCATGAGCACCGGGCGGAAGCGCGTGAAGCCTGCTTCGAGCGCGGCGCGCATCGCGTCGCCCGTGATGGCGAGACGTTCGCGTGCGAACGACACGACCAGGATCGCGTTCGCGGTCGCCACGCCCATGCAGAGAATCGCGCCCGTGAGCGCCGGTACGGACAGCGGCGTGTGCGTGGTGAACAGCATCCAGACGATGCCCGCGAGCGCGGCGGGCAGCGCGCAGACGATCACGAACGCGTCGGCCCACGAATGGAAGTTCACGACGATCAGCAGATAGATCAGCAGCACCGCGCCCGCGAGACCGAGCAGCAGGCCCGTGAACGCGCTGTTCATGGTCTGCACCTGGCCGCGCATCGTCACGGTCGAGCCCTTCGGCACGTCCCTGACGGTGGCCTTGATCTCCTTCTGGATCTGCGCGGACACCGCGCCCAGATCGGCGCCCTGCGTGGTCGCGTAGATGTCGAACAGCGGCTCGATGTTGTAGTGCGAGACCACGGCGTCGGCGGTGCCGCGCGTGATCGTGGCGAGGCCGCCGAGAATCTGCGAGCCGCCGCTCTTGCTGGTGACGGGCAGGTTCTGCAGGTCCGAGAGCGTGGTCATGCGGTACTGCGGCGTTTGCGCGACGATCGGATACGACACGCCGTTCTTCGGATTGAGCCAGTAGGTGGGCGACACCTGGCTCGTGCCCGAAAGGCTCGCGACCACCGAGTTCGTCACGTCCTGCTCGGTGATGCCGAGTTCGTCGGCGCGCGAGCGGTCGACGGCCACGGTGAGCTGCGGATACGTCGAAGCCTGCTGGATACGCGGATCGGCAATGCCTGGAATCGTGCTCACGCGGCGCAGCAGTTCGTTCGCATAGTGCTTGTTGGCCGTCATGTTCGGGCCGCTGACCTGCACGTCGATCGGCGCGGGCGCACCGAAGTTCAGGATCTGGCTCACGATGTCGGCGGGCAGGAACGAGAACGTCGTGCCGGGGAACAGACGCGGCAACTGCGTACGCAGCGCCTTCACGTATTGCGCGGTGGGCGCGTGGTCCTTCGACAGCGAGATCATGATGTCGCCGTCCTGCGGTCCGATCGTGCCGCTGTTGTTATACGTGAGGTTGATACCGCTGTTCGGCAGGCCGATGTTGTCGATGATGCTCGTGAGCTGATCGGCGGGAATCGCCTCGCGCACGGTGTCTTCGATGTGATCGAACAGGTCGGCGGTTTCTTCCACACGCGTGCCGATCGGCGCGCGCACGTGAATTTCGATCTCGCCCGAATCGATGTTCGGGAAGAAGTTGCGGCCGAGGAAGGGCACCAGCGCGAACGACAGCATCACGATCGCGAGAAAGCCCACGATAAACGGCTTGCGATGCGTGAGCGCGAGACCGAGCACGCCGCGATAACCGGCGCGCACGCGTTCGAAGCGGCGCTCGAAACCGCGCTGGAAATTGACCAGCGGATTGCGCGAGCGCACGACGCGATCGTGCGCGCCATGCGGCGCCATCACGGCGGCGAGTTCGCCCGACGCATGGCCTTGCGACGCGTGCGGCTTGAGCAGGTAACGCGCCATCATCGGCACGAAGGTACGCGAGAGCACGAACGAGGCGATCATCGCGAAGATCACCGATTCGGCCATCGGCACGAACAGGTAGCGCGCGATGCCGTCGAGCAGCAGCATCGGCACGAACACGATACAGATACACAGCAGCGAAACGAGCGCGGGCATGACGATCTGCGCCGCGCCGTCGAGAATCGCGCTGCGTACGTCCTTGCCTTGCTCTAAGTGCCAGTTGATGTTCTCGATCGTCACGGTGGCATCGTCGACGAGAATACCCACCGCTAGCGCGAGGCCGCCCAATGTCATCACGTTCAGCGTTTCGCCGCAGGCCGCGAGCGCCGCGATGGCCGCGAGCACGGCGAGCGGAATCGAAGCGGCGATGATGAGCGTCGAACGCCAGCTGCCGAGGAACAGCAGGATCATGGCCGAGGTGAGCGCGGCGGCGATGATGCCTTCGCGCGCCACGCCGCTCACGGCGCCCTTCACGAACACCGATTGATCGGACAGCGGCACGAGCTTGAGGCTCGGCGGCAGCGACTGTTCGATCAGCGGCAGCTTCGCCTTCACGCCCGCGATGATGTCGAGCGTCGAAGCCGAACCGTTCTTGAGGATCGACATCAGCACCGCGCGATGGCCGTCCACGCGCACGATATTGCCTTGCGGCGGATAGCCGTCGCGCACGTGCGCCACGTCGCGCATATAGATCACGGCGCCATCCACGGTCTTGATCGGCAGATTGTTGATCGCCTCGATCGTGAGCGGGCTGTTGTTCAGGCGCACGTTGTATTCGAAGCGGCCGATCTTCTGCGTGCCCGCCGGAATGATCTGGTTCTGCTGCGCGAGCGCGTTCGCCACGTCCTGCGCGGAGAGCTTGCGCGCCTGCAGCGCCTGCGGATTCAGGTCGATCTGCACTTCGCGCGTCTTGCCGCCGTACGGCGTGGGAATCGCCACGCCGGGCACGGACAGCAACTGCGGCCGGATGAAGTTGGTCGCATAGTCGCCGAGCTGCTGCTCGTTGAGCGTGTTGCTCGTGAGCGCGAGCTGCAGCACCGGCACCGTGGACGCGTTGTAATTCAGAATCTGCGGCGGCGTGGTGCCGGGCGGCATCTGCTTCAACACGGTCTGCGACACCGAGGTCACCTGCGCGGTGGCCGTGCGGATGTCCACGGTCGGCTGGAAGAAGATCTTCACGATGCCGTAGCCGCGGAACGACTGCGATTCGATGTGCGCGACGTCGTTGACGGTCGTGCCGAGCGTGCGCTCGTAGTAAGTGACGATACGGCCCGACATGTCGTCGGGTTGCAGACCGGCGTAGTTCCACACCACGCTGATCACGGGAATGCGGATATCAGGAAAGATATCGGTTGGCGTGCGTAACGCAGCGAGCGGGCCAGCGATCAGGATCAGCAGGGCCAGCACGATGAACGTGTACGGACGGTTCAAGGCCAGCCGGACGATTTTCAGCATCAGAAGGGGCTCCGTTCAGAACATCGGCGCCGGATCCTTCGTGGCCAAAGCGGGCAAGGCTTGCCCTCCACGGAGGAGTCCGACGCCGGTATTGTGGCGGGCGGGTTGTAACGTCCTGCAACCAGACAAATGAAACAAGTTTTAGTTATCGGCGGCTTTTTTTAAAAAAAAGGACTACGAAACGCTAAAAGGAAAATAGACGTGTGCTATGCGATCGAAAACGTCAACCGAGCAGATAACCCGAGCCGCGGATCGTGCGGATGAGCGAGGGCTCGCCGGGCATATCCACGCGATTGCGCAGACGGCCGACGTGCACGTCGACGAGATTGGTGCCCGGATCGAAGCGGCCCCCCCACACGCCTTCGAAGATCATCGTGCGCGTGAGCACCTGGCCCGCGTGGCGCATCATGAATTCGAGCACGCGCAGTTCGGTTGGGCGCAGTCGCAGGACCTTGTCGCGGCAGGTGAGCTTGCGCTTGACGAGATCGAGTTCGAGCGGCCCCACGCGCAGCACGGTTTCGGTGGTCGCGGGACGCGTGCGGCGGCGCACGAGCGCTTCCACGCGCGCCGACATTTCGTCGATCGAAAAGGGCCGCGTGAGATAGTCGTCGCAACCGGCGCGCAGGCCCTGGATGCGTTCTTCCACGCTGGTCGTGGAGCTCATCACGAGCACGGGCGTTTCGATGCCCACGCCGCGCATGGTGGTGACGATGGTGAGGCCGTCGAGATCGGGCAGGCGCCGTTCGAGCGCGACCACGTCGTAGTCGCCAGCCATCACCATCGCGATGCCCTCGCGGCCGGAGCGGGCGATATCGACGGTGAAGCCGGTGGAAGCGAGCGTGGGGACGACGCTCGCTTCGGTGGCGGCGTCGTCTTCGATGGTGAGGATTCTGGGCATGGCTTTCCAGGCGTCGTGACGGGTGAAACGGAGTCGGGCGCGCGCCGCGCGCAATGGGAGCGCGCGCACGGCGCCGGCGTGCGAAAGCGGACAGGGGCGAAAGCGGGCGCCACTCGCACGCGCACTAGCGCACGCGTGCGAAGCAGCACGGATCAGCGCAACAGCAAGCGTAACAACGAGCGCAATAGCGAGCTAAACAGCGCGAGCGCGCGCCGCGCGTCAGGCCACGGCGCGCAAGGCGAGCGGCGCGGCGGCGGCGGCGGCGGCATGCAGGCTGGCGCCGGCGTGGCTGTGATGGCTGCGGAACTGCTCGACCGCGAAGTCGATGAAGCTGCGCACTTTCATCGTCAGATAATTGCGGCCCGAATAGACGATCGAGACGTGCTGCATGCCGCCGTTCACGTCGAAGGCGTTCAGCACCGGCAGCAGCACGCCGCGCGCGATGTCGTCGGCGACGAGCGGCAGCGGCAGCAGCGCCACGCCCATGTCGGCGAGCACGGCCGCGCGCACGGTCGCATAGCCGCTCGCCGTGAGCGGGCCGTTCGCGCTCACGCGCTGCGCGCCGTCGGCGTTGGCGAATTCCCAGGAGCGCGGCGCGTCGGAGACCGCGAGCAGATCGTGCTGCGAGAGATCGGCCGGCGTGCGCGGCATGCCGCGGCGCGACAGATAACTCGGCGTGGCCACCACGATTTCCTTCACGGAGGTGATCTTGCGGCTCACGAGCGACGCGTTCACCTGCTGGCGGTCGGTCGCGAAGCAGACGTCGAAGCCGCCTTCGATCATGTCGATATGCGTGTCGTAGGCGGTCACGTCGAAATCGACGCGCGGGTTCACGTCGCGATACGCGCTCAGCAGCGCGGTCAGCGCGCCGCTCGCAAACACCGAAGGCGCGGCGATGCGCAGCACGCCGCTCGGATCGCGTGTGGCGCGCACGAGTTCCGACTCGACTTCGTCGAGTTTGTCGATCACCGCGCGGCAGCCGTCGAGATAAAGACGGCCCGCTTCGGTCAGCGAGAGACTGCGCGTGGAGCGGTTCAACAGGCGCATGTTCAGATGCGCTTCGAGCATGCCGACGCTGCGCGTGACGGCTGCGGCAGACATGCCGAGCTGCTTGCCGGCGAGGCTGAAGCTGCTCAGATCGACGACGCGCGTGAACACGCGCATGGCTTGTAGCTGGTTCATGTGACGAGTCCGTGCCGGTAAAGGCTCAAAACGGGGCTGCGCGAATGGGCCCGTAAAACAAGCCCCGAAATACAGGGACGAGCCGGCGCCGCGCAGGCGAACGCGCTCGCCGGGTCCGCGACGCGCGGCCCGGATTCACGGGATGATGCGGAGTACTGCGAGCTGCGGCGACGCGCAGCGCAGTGCGCTCAGTTCGGCAGCGCGTGCATGGGCATGGGCGACTCGCGCTGCGCGGCGGCTTCGTGCGCGTTCAGCGCGTCCTTGAGCCGGTGCATGCTTTCGGTGGGAATCGCGAAACCCGCCCAGCCGAGGCCGGTATGGCGCAGGAACAGCACCGCGCCGTCGAACAGCGGATTGCGCTCCGTGTACCAGCACGGATCGATTTCGATCACATATTGATGCGAGCGCAATGGCTGATCGGGCACGGCGGGGCGCATCGAGGCGCGCAGCTTGCCGAGCTCCTCGATGAGGCCATCGACTTCGGCGGCGTCGAGCAGCGCGGCGCGGTCATCGACCTTTACGCACAGCGCCTGTTCGCCATATTCGTTCACGAGTTCGACCGACATCGGCTTTTGCATGGTGCATTCCTCTCAGTCCTGAATCTGGAGAGGATTATCGGTTCCGGCCCGGTTGCGGTGTTTTAAGTTGCCGCGCACCAAACATGAAAACTAATTTAGAAAGCATTAAGTTGCGCAGGCGTGGCCGGCGTGCGTGAACGTCGTGACGGGAGGGCGTGCTGCGCTTATGGCGGGTGCGCACGCGGCGTTTCATGACAGCCGTGTCATTTACCGATTTACGCGGCTGATGCGCGCGCGTGCGCGGGACGGAGCGTTTTTTGGATGCTCGACGAAAGCCGTCAGAACGCGAGCGTGGCCGTGGCCATCACCGTCGACGTACTCTTCAGACGATTGGTGCTCGCGATGCTCGGCACCCAGCGCAGGCTCGCGGAAAACGGCGCCTTGCCGCCGATCTTGGTGTCGTAGGTGATGATCGGACCGAGCGCGAAATCGTGGCCGCGAAAACCGTTGAGACGATCGGCGAGCGGGCCGGTGTCGTCGGCGAGCTGCTGGACCGTGCCCATCACGAGACCCACGCCCACGCCGTTCGCGAAGCGCTTGAGCGCGAGCGCGTCGAGCGTGAACAGCGCGCCGTTCTGGTAATCGGTATCGTGATTGCGCGTGTAGAACTGCAAGCCCGCGACCACGTCGAACTCCAGACCGTACTCGGGCACGAGCTGCGTCCACGCGACTTGCGGCACGAAGGTCCAGTTGTTCAGGCTCGTGTTGGCGAGCGCGTTGGGGTTGTAGCCGCCCGTGGGCGCCCAGAAGTTGAAACTCAGCGCGATATGCGAGTTCGCCGAGAAGCTGTAACCGGCTTCGATGGGCGTGAAGTAGAGGTCGTAGAAGTTCGAGGCGCTTTGCGTGGTCGAACTCGTGAAGCGGCCGACGCCCGCCGTGCCGGTCACTTCGGTCCAGACATAGGGCACGGTGATGCCCGAGGCGAAACTCCAGCCGCCGATGCTGCCCCAGCCGCGCAGGATGGATGCGAGCGTGAAGTTGATCTTGGCGTCGATGCCGAGCGAGGCTTTGCCGTTGATCGGCACCGTGCGCGAACCGGAAATCGAACCGTCGAGATAGAGGTCTTCGAGATTCACGACGTAGATGCCGGCGGGCGGCACTTCGGCCACGCCGGTCAGCACGCTGCTGCCCGCCACCGGACGCCCGAGCGCGCTTTCCGTGGCGTGGCCGGTCGTGGCGCCGGCCAGTCCGAGTGCGGCGAGCGCGGCCTGGCAGGCTGTGTGTTTGACTTTGCGCATGGCGCCGCGCGCCGTGTGTTGCGCTTTCCTTTGCACCTTCCGTTGCACCTTCGTTTGCACCGTGATCGTCACCGTCGATCTCCTGTTGTTTTTCCTCTATTCGATGATGCGGGTCATGCGCGCTGAATACGCACGACGCGGTGTGAAGCGGATGCTGCGAATGCGGGCCAGACATGGCTCGCCAAGGCTAACATTCTTCATCAGAATTTTCATAATGCGTGCGATGTTTCCTAACGCGTGTCAGTGTGGCGTGTTTTAACGCACTTTCTTCGAGCCGCTGCCGCGCCGGAATCGCATCAGCAAACCGGTCACGTCGACGTACACCACGTAGCCTGTTGCGCTGCCATATAGTTTGGTATCCGAATCAAATTGCACGCACGTAAAAAGCGCGGATCGCCGCGCACGCCGTGGCGTGATTCGTCGCACGATGCATCGTCCGCGACAAAACATGCATTAACGATGAATTATATATACGCTCAGAAAGATCAATTATCGGTATGTCAGGCGAGCGGGTAGGCTGGCTTCACGCCTTCTTCACCGCGCCTCTCACCGGACTCCGCATGATTCGCACCGCGCTCCTCGCCTGGCTCAAGCGCTTCAAGCCGCATCCCGCCGCGCCGTCGTGGCGCGAAGGGGCGCGGCGCGCGGCGGGCGCGTTGCTGGGCATAGCGTTCACGGGCGTCGCCACCCATCTGGTGTTCGGCGGCGCGGGCGACATTCCGATGCTCGTCGCGCCGATGGGCGCCTCGGCGGTGCTGCTGTTCGGCGCGTCGGAGAGCCCGCTTGCGCAGCCGTGGTCGATCCTCGGCGGCAACTTCGTCTCGGCGCTCGTGGGCGTGGCGTGCGCGCGCTGGATCGGCGCGCCGGTCGTGGCCGCGGCGGTCGCGGTGGGCCTCGCGATCTGCGCGATGTTCGTGTGCCGCTGCGTGCATCCGCCTTCGGGCGCGGTCGCGCTGACCGCCGTGCTCGGCGGCCCGCCGGTGCATGCGCTGGGCTTCGGCTTCGTCGCGGCGCCCATCGCGTTCCAGTCGATGGCCTTGCTCGGTGCGGCGCTGCTCTTTCATGCGCTCACGGGCCATCGCTATCCGCGCGATGTGGCGGCTGCGCTCGCGGCGGCTCAGCAAGCCGCACAGCAAGCCGCACAACAAGCGGCAAGGCAGGCCGCGACTTCACACGCCAGGACCTTCGACGAACTCACCTGCGAAGACCTGATGACGGCCGCCGATCACGCGGTGCCGTTGACGATGGCGCGGCACGCAGCGTGGGAGCGTCTGCACCGGCACGGCGCGCATGCGCTGCCCGTGGTCGACGACGCGCATCGCGTGGTCGGCGTGGTGACGCATCGGGAGCTGGCGGCGCGGCGGCCTGAGGGAGGAATGCGGCGGTTGCGCGCGCTATGGCGCGTGCTGCGCCGCCGCACGCACGAGATGGAAGAGACGGTCGAGGCCGTCATGGCGGCCGGCGTGCATGCGGTGCATCGCGGCGCGCCGCTCGCGAGCCTCGTGCCGATTTTCGCCGATCACGCGTACTACGAAGTCCCCGTGCTCGACGACGCGCGGCGGCTCGTCGGCGTCGTCAGGCACTCGGACATGATTCGCTGGCTGCATCGCCACGCGGGCGCGCCCAGCCTGCTCGCGCAAGCCGGTTGAGCGCGCCCGCCCGATCGGCCGGAGCGATTACCAGCGGTAGTTCATCCCCGCGAACACCTGGCGGCCGTAACCATACGCGCACCAGTTGCCGTAGTAGCACGAGGCCACATAGGTCTTGTTCAGCAGGTTCTGCGCGTTGATATAAAGCTCCGCGCCCTTCATGCGCGGAATCGCGTAACCGAGGTCGTAGCGCAGCGCGGCATCGACGAGGAAGAAGCTTCGGACTTCGAAGCTGTTGTCGGTGCTATAGGTCGCGCCCGTGTAACGGCCGCCGCCGCCGAACGAAAGACCCGCGAGCGGGCCGCCGTGAATCGTGTAATACGCCCACAGCGAGGCCTGGTTCGACGGAATCGCGGCAAGGTGCTTGCCTTGCAGCCCGCTGTTGTCCTTCGTGTAGACCGTGTTCAGGTACGTATAGCTCGCCGACACGTCGAGCGACTTCGTCAGGCTCACCTTCGCCTCGAGTTCCACGCCGCGCGACCGCGCCTCGCCCGCTTCCGACTGGTAGTTCGGATTGGCCGCGTCGGTGGTCAGCAGGTTCTTGCGCGTGAGATCGAAGATCGCCGCGGTAAAGAGCGCGTTGTAGCGCTTCGGCTGGAACTTGATACCGAGTTCGTACTGGCGGCCGCGCTCGGGATCGAAGGCCTTGCCGTTGATGTCGGTGCCCGACTGCGGCGCGAACGATTCCGTGTAGCTGAAGTAGGGCGCCACGCCGTTGTCGAACAGATACGTGAGGCCGCCGCGCCACGTGAACGCGTGATCGTTCTGCCATTGCGGCGTGCCGTTGTCGGTGACGTCGCGCGTGGTGGTGTTGGCCCAGTCCTGACGCACGCCGAGCGTCATCAGCACCTTCTGGTAGCGCAGCTGGTCCTGCGCGTAGATGCCGTACTGATTGCTCGTGGCGTGCGTCTTGGTGAGCGCGGGCATGTCGATGGTCGCGCCGTAGACGGGATCGAACACGTCGATCGACGGCGCGCTGCCGTAGCCCGTCGCGTAGTTGGTGCCGAAGTGCTGATAGTCGAAGCCCGCGAGCACGGTGTGATCGACGGGACCGGTCGAGAAGCTGCCTTCGAGCTGGTTGTCGATGGCGAACGAATTCAGCTGCTCAAACGAGGCGATCGACGCGCGGTCGAGCGTGTGGCCGTCGTCTTCGAGACCGCTGCCGTAGACGCTCTGGTAGTCCTGGCTGATGTGGTAGTAGCGCGCGTTCGAGCGCACCTGCCAGGTGTCGTTGAGGCGATGCTCGAACTTCAGGCCCACGGCTTCCTGCGTGCGGCTGAAGCGTTCGAACGATTCCTCGCCGTCGTAGAAGTCGCGCGCGATGGTGCCGAGCGGATCGTAGATCGCCGTGCCCACCGACGGCACGCTGCCATACGACGTGCTGGCCGGGTCACGCTGATAGAGCGCGTAGACCGTGAGCGAGGTCTTCTCGTCGGGGCGCCACGTGAACGAGGGCGAGACGGCGATGCGCTCGTTGCGCGTGCTCTGCACCTGGCCGTCTTCCTGGCGCGCGATGCCCGTGAAGCGATAGAGGTAGTGCTGGTCGCCCGCGATCGGGCCGGAGAAGTCGGCCGTCAATTGCTGATGGCGATAGTTGCCGAACTCCACGCCCAGTTCGTGCGTGGGCGTGACCGTCGGCAGCTTGCTTTCCTGATTGAGCAGGCCGCCCGCCTGCGCCTGGCCGTAGAGCACCGAGGTCGGCCCGCGCAGCACTTCGATGCGGTCCATCAGATACGGATCGACCTGCGGCGTCGAGTACATGCCGTTGCTGATCTGCTTGAGGCCGTTCCAGTAGGTGTCGGCGCTGAAGCCGCGCACGTTCAGCATGTCGTAGCGCGTGGCCACGCTGCCGCGCGTTTCGGGCGTCACGCCCGCTTCGTAGCGTACGGCGGCGTTGAGCGTCTGCGCGTTTTGCTGATTCATCTGGTCGCGCGTGACGACCGAGATCGATTGCGGCGTTTCGAGGATCGGCGTGCCCGTCTTGGTGGCCGTCGAACTCCACTTCGCGACGAGGCCTTCGGTCGGACCGTAGCCGGTGTCGGCCTGGCCCGCGACCGTGACGGCGGGCAGCGTGCTGGCGTCGTCGTTGGCGGCGGACTGGGCGCTGCGCGCGCGCACGAACCAGACGCCCGACGCGCTCTGCGCGATTTCCAGCTTCGAGCCCGCGAGCAGCGCGCTGAAGCCGCCGTGCACCGTGTAGTTGCCGCGCAGACCGCGCGTGTCGAGCCCGTCGACGAGATGCGGATCGAGCTGCACGCTCACGCCCGCCTGCACGGCGAAATTCGAGAGCGCGGTGCCGAGCGGACCGGCGGGGATGTCGTAGGCCTTCGCGGCATCGGCCGCCGTGCTGGCGGCGGTCGTCGAGCCAGCGACAGAGGCGGCTGCGGGTCCGGCTGCAGGACCGGCAGCATGCGCGGCGGGCGCAGCGGCCAGGCCGCCGAGCACGAGGCCGAGCGGAATCGCGCGCAAGGCGAGCGTGTGGAGGCGGCGGCGGGCGGCGTGGCGCGCAACGGCCCGGGAGGCGCGGCGGGGCCGGCGTTCGGACATGAAAACTCCTGATCGATCGAGTGAATTGGGTGAGTCGATACGTGCTTGACACGCGAACGCGGAAAAGGGGACACGCAGGGACACGCGCGCGGCGATTTTTTTTCGATGACGTGGGCGCGCGCGAGCGAGGTGCGAACGAATCGGTGCCAAGGACCGGCGTAAAGGACCGGCGCGCGCGAGGCGCGTCGTCGTCAGTTCGCTTCGGTTGAGCCGGGGTTGGACTTCAGGTCGATTCGCGGCGCGCGGTGTTGTCGACCACGGCCGGTGCAGCGGGCGCGGCGGCCACCGTCACCCAGTAACGCGTGCGCCAGACCACCTGCACGGGCAGCGTGGTGGGCAGCGCGGTGAGCAGGCTGTCGGTGTCGGCGAGCTGGAACGCGCCCGAGATGCGCAGGTCCGCCACCGCCGGGTCGCAGCGCAGCAGGCCGCTGCGGTAGCGGCCGATCTCGGCGAGGAAGTCGGCGAGCCGCACGTGATCGGCGAACAGCACGCCCTGGGTCCAGTCGGCGGCGTGCGGATCGGCAGGCGTGAGCGCGTCGATGGAGCGCGCCGTGAAGCGCGTCTGCTCGCCCGCGTTGACCACGCGCGTGAGATGCGGCGCGTCGGCGGGCATGATTTCGACCGCGCCATGCAGCACGGCGACGTGGGTGCCCGCGTCGTTGTCGTCGCCGTTGCCGAGGCCGTCGCCGAGCTGACGCACCACGAAACGCGTGCCGAGCGCGCGGATGCGGCCGTCCGCGGTCTGCACGATGAACGGGCGTCCGGGGTTGGCCGGCGTGTCGGCGCGGTCGGGCGCGCGGTCCGGTGCGGTCTCGACGAAGATCTCGCCCGCGTCGAGCCGCACGCGACGCTCGTGCGCATCGAAGGCCACGTCGAGCGCGGTGGCCGTGTTCAGTTCGACGCGCGTGCCGTCGTCGAGCACGAGGGTGCGGCGCTCGCCGGTGGCCGTGCGCGCGTCGGCGGTCCAGACGCGCCACGGCGTCGCGCGCCAGGCCAGATACGCGCTCGGCCCCGCAGCCAGCAGCACGGTCAGCGCCTTGAGCGCCGAGCGGCGCGTGCTGCTTGTTGTGTTCGTGACGCTTGCGCCACGCTCGCCGCCTTCGCGGCGCCCGGCGCGCGCGAGCGCGGGCATCGCGAGATTCGCGGGCATGGCGCGCAATTTCGCGTTCAGCCGTTCGGCGCGGCGCCACGCGCGCGCGTGTTCGGGATCGGCGGCGCGCCAGCGCGAGCAGGCGGCGAGGTCGTCGGGCGTCGGGTTGTCGGCGAGCCGCACGAGCCATTGCGCGGCCTCGCGCGCGACGGCGCGATCGAGCGGGCGCGCGTCGTCGTCGTCGTGCTGGGCGTGCGTGGCGGCATCGGCGAACGCGGCGCTGTCGTTGCTCGCGTCGGATCGGCTCACGTAGGGCGGCTTCACAGCGTCATCAGCAAGCAGGCTTCGAAGGCGCTCGCCATATAGCGCTTCACGGTGCGCACGTTGATATCGAGCTGCTCGGCGATTTCCGCGTAGGTCAGCCCTTCGAGTTGCGCGAGCAGAAAGGCCGTGCGTGCGCGCGGCGCGAGGCCGTCGAGCATCGCATCGACTTCATGCAGCGTTTCGAGGATCAGATAGCGCTCCTCGGGCGAGGGCGCCTGCGGTTCCGGCAGGCAGGCGAGGGCGTCGAGAAACGCCTGTTCGAGCGACAGCCGCCGATAGTGATTGAGCAGCACGCGGCGCGCGACCGTGGTGAGGTAGGCGCGCGGCTCGCGCAGTTCGAGCGCGCCCAGCCGCTCGTGCGCGCCGAGGATGCGCAAGAACGTGTCGTGCGCGAGGTCCGCCGCCTCGAAGGCGTTGCCGAGCTTGCGGCGCAGCCAGCCATGCAGCCAGCCGTGATGATCACGGTAGAGCGCGTGCACCTCCCGCTGCACGTCGAGTTGGACGGCGGACATCGAACTTCCCCTTTTTCACCCCGCGCGGCAGGCCGGCGCATCAGCCGATGGATCGGCCCGGTCACATTGCTAAATAAGAATTATTTTCATTTATAACAAGACAGGGCGATTTGCGCAACGCATAAACGCCGTCGCGTGGGGCGGACGCGACGGCGGGTTTCAGGCGGGTTTTTTCTGCTAGCCGGTGGCTAGCGCAAGGTTCAGGCGCGATTGAGGCGCGATTGAGACGCGATTAAGGTGCGGTTCAGGCGAACTCGCGCTGCACAGCCTCGCCGCGCAGGAAATCGATCAGCAGCGCGTTGACCTCGGCGGGCCGCTCCTGCTGGATCCAGTGGCCCGCGTCGGGCAGCAGCACCTTGCGCGCGAGGCGCGGCACGTTGGTTTCGAGCGCGTCGTAGGCCTTCGCGGTCATGCGGATCACGCCGTCCTGCTCGCCCGCGACGAACAGCGTGGGCTGCACGATGCGCGCGCCGTCGAGGAAGGGCGTGAGCGCCCAGTTGCGGTCGAGATTGCGATACCAGTCGACGGTGCCGCGAAAGCCACTCTTGTGGTACTGCGCGGCGAACACGTCGAGATCGGCGTCGCTGAGCCAGGGCGGCAGCGTGTCGGGATAGGCGAGGCTGTCGACGAAGCGCGCGTTTTTCGGGAACGCCATGAAGCCGACGCGCGCGTGCTCGGGATGACGCCGGCTCTCGCCGCCCGCCGTGTAGTAGACGCCGAGCAGCGCGCGCCGCACGTTCTCTTCCAGTTCACGCTCGACGCGTCCGGGCGTCTGGAAATAGTCCTGATAGAAGTGATGTTCCTGCGTGTTGCTCGCGAAGTGCAGGGCCGGGCGCACGCGCGAGCGCGGCAGATACGGCACGCTGCAAAGCGCGAGCGCACGGAACAGATCGGGACGCAGCAGCGCCGCGTGGGCCGCGACAATCGAGCCCCAGTCGTGCCCGACGATCGCCGCCTGGCGCTCGCCCAGCGCGTTGACGAGCCCGACGAGATCGCCGGTCAGATTGAGGATGTCGTAGGCGGCGGTGTCGAGCGGCACCTCGGTGTCGCCGTATCCGCGCTGATCGGGGGCGACGACGCGAAAGCCCGCCGCCGCAAGCGCCTCGATCTGATGCCGCCACGCGTACCAGGACTCGGGCCAGCCATGACAGAGCAGCACGAGCGGCCCTTCGCCGTGCTCGACGTAGTGCATGCGGATGCCGTTGGTGTACGCGTAACGATGCTGGAAGTCTGCGCTCATGAGGTCCTCGAAGGGTCCACGCGCGTCGGGGCGACGGGAAGCAGTCTGACGAAGGCGCGATGGCGTTTTGATGACGCGGGAAACCGTCGCGGCCGGCCGGACGGTTCGTGCACGATAGCAGAATCGGCGTAAAAAAGAACGACCGGTCGAATTTCGCCGAATTTCGCCGATAACGTCAGCGCCACGGGCGCTCGTGCCGGGCGTTATCACGCCCCCACCGCCTCACCCCACCGGAAACTGCACCACCGCCGCCGTCCCGCGCCCTTCGACACCGCGCTCCAGCCGGATCTCCGCGCGATGCGCGCGCGCGATCTCGCGCACGATGGCGAGGCCGAGCCCGCTGCCCGGCTGCGTCGAGGCGCGGAAGAACGGCTCGAACACCTTGTCGCGCAGTTCGTCGGGAATGCCCGCGCCTTCGTCGGCGACCGAGAGCGTCACGGAGGCCGATGCGCCCACCAGCGTCACCGCCACCGTGCCGCCTTCGGACGAATAGCGGATGGCGTTGTCGACGAGATTGAACACCAGCACCGAGAGCAACTGCTCGTTGCCCATCACCACGGCCTGCTCGGCGAGCGTGGCGACGAGTTCGACGCGCCGCCGCTGCGCGAGCAGCGCAAGCTGTTCGATCACGCCCGTCGCCACCGCGCGCATGTCCACGCGCGCGCCTTCGAACTGCGTGTAATCGGCGGCTTCGGCCTGCGCGAGCGTCAGCAACTGATTCGTGAGACCCACAAGCGAGCGATTGCTCTGATGCATCGCCGTGAGCGTTTCGTGCAAACGCTCGGGGTCCTGCTGGCGGCGCGCGTACTGCAACTGCGTGCCGAGCAGCGTGAGCGGCGTGCGCAACTGATGCGCGGCGTCGGCGATAAAGCGTCGCTGCATCGCCGTCTTGCGCTCGATGATGTCGAGACATTCGTTGAACGCGCTCACGATGGGGCGCAGTTCGGTGCGCAGCGGCTCGGTGTCGATACGCACCGACGACGTGCGCACGCGCTCGGGCAGCCCGCGCGCGAGCCGCGTGAGCGGACGCAGTTCGAGCGTGAGCGCGGCGCTCACGAGCACGATCGCCGCCGCGACGATGGCGGCGAAATAGAACATCTGCGGGCGCCAGAGCGCGAGCGCCAGCGCGTCGCGCTCGTTGAGCGTGCGGCCCGCGGAAACCACCACGCGGCGCGTCACGCCCGCGTCGTACATCGGCCGGATCAGCGAGACCGCGCGGATCGGCAGGCCGTCCACTTTCGCGTCGTACCACTGCGGCGAGACGTCGGGCACGCGCTGCGGAAAATCGGAGGTGCCCGCGATGATCGGCCCGCCGATTTCCTGCACGCGGAAGAACACCTGATCGCGGCTCGCCGTGCGCAGGATCTCGATGGCGCTCGGCGAAATCGACGCGGACAGCGTGTTGCCTTCCCAGCCGATGTCGCCCGCCATCACGCGCGCCGCCGAGAGCAGCGCGTCGTCCTGCAACAGGTTCGCGGTGCGCCACGCATTGCCGTGCGTGATCAGGCCCGCCGCCGCGATGAACACCGTCATCGGCAGCACGAGCCAGAGCAGCAGGCGCACGCGCAGGCTATTGGTGGGTTTCATCCGTGGGATTCATGCGTCGGGCTCGTGCGGCGCGTCACTCGTCGGCTTCGGCGTCTTCGAGCAGATAGCCGAGGCCGCGCAGCGTGATGATGGTGGCGCTGCTCTTTTCGAGCTTCTTGCGCAGACGCGAAACGTAGATTTCGATCGCGTCCTCGCTGGTGGGCGCGTCGGCGTCGCTGACCGATTCGGCGAGCGTGGCTTTCGAGACGGTTTTCTTCGCGCGCAGGATCAGCGTTTCGAGCACCGCGTGTTCGCGCGGCGTGAGCGTGAGCGCGTCTTCTTCCACGTAGAAGCGGCGGCTGTCCATGTCGTAGAGCAGGTCGCCGCAGCGGATGCGGTTCGAGCGCGAGGGCGCCTGGCGGCGCGCCAGCACCTTGACGCGCGCGACGAGTTCGCGCGCGTCGAAGGGCTTGACGATGTAATCGTCGGCGCCTGCACCCAGACACACGACTTTTTCGTCGATCGCGCCCGTGGCCGTGAGGATCAGCACGGGCGTGGCGTCGCCGCGTGAGCGCATGCGGCGCAAGAGCGCCTTGCCCGACATGCGCGGCAGGTTCAGATCGAGCAGCACCACGTCGTACGAGGAGGCGCGCAGCGCGTCCTCGGCCGCCTCGCCGTCGCCGACGTGGTCGAGCATGAAACCGTCATCGGTCAGCGTGCGCGTGAGCCAATGCGCGAGTTGTTCGTTGTCTTCGACGAGCAGCAGTCTCATGCCCAGGCGGTCCTTCGGTCCTTCCGTTACGGGTTACGCGCTCTTGTACTGTTCGCGCGTGGCCTTCGAACGATACAGGAACAGCGTGGCGACGAGGCCGCATACCGCGGCGACGCTCATCCATGCGCCCGGCGCGGCCTTGTCGCCGGTGAGGTGGATCAGCCACGTGGAGATCGCGGGCGTGAAGCCGCCGATGAGCGTGGCGAGGCTATAGGCCATCGAGAAGCCCGTGGTGCGCACGTGCGCGGGCATCAGTTCGGTCAGCGCGACGACCATCGCACCGTTGTACCACGCGTAGAGCGTCGAGAGCCACAGTTCGACCACGAGCAGCGAGCCGAACGAAGGCGCGCCTACGAGCCACTGCATCGCCGGATAGCAGGTGAGGATGGCGAGCGCGGTGCAGGCCAGCAGCACCGGCGCGCGGCCGACGCGATCCGAGACCGCGCCCGCGATCGGCAGCCAGATGAAGTTCGAGACGCCCACGCAGACCGTCACGAGCAGCGCGTCGAGCGACGAGAGGTTCAGTTCGACCTTGCCGAAGGTCGGCGTGTAGGCGGTGATCAGGTAGAACGAGGTCGTCGTCATGATGACGAGGCCCATGCCCGCGAGCACGATGCCGTAGTTGCTCGCGATGGCGCGTGCGATCTCGCCGATGCCCGGATGATGGCGGCGCGCTTCGAACTCTTCGGTTTCGCGCAGCGTGCGGCGGATGTAGAACAGGAAGGGCACGATCATGCAGCCGACCACGAACGGCACGCGCCAGCCCCAGCTATGCATTTCCGGCGCGGGAACGAGCGAGTGCAGCGCGACGCCGAGCGCGGCCGCGAACACCACGGCGACCTGCTGGCTGCCCGACTGCCATGCGCAGTAGAAGCCGCGATTGCCCTTGGTGGCGATTTCGGCGAGATAGACCGAGACGCCGCCGAGTTCCGCGCCCGCCGAGAAGCCTTGCAGCAGGCGTCCGAGCAGCACGATGGCCGGCGCGGCGATGCCGATGGTGGCGTAGCCCGGCACCACGGCGACGCAGAGCGTGCCGACGGCCATCAGCGAAAGCGAGAGGATCAGGCCCTTGCGGCGGCCGTGGCGGTCCATGTACGCGCCGAGCACGATCGCGCCGAGCGGGCGCATCAGGAAGCCCGCGCCGAACACGGACAGGGCGAGCATCAGCGAGGCGAATTCGCTGTCGGCCGGAAAGAACGTCGACGCGATCGCGGCTGCGTAATAGCCGTAGACCATGAAGTCGTACATTTCGAGGAAGTTGCCGCTGACCGCGCGAAACACGGTGCGCGCTTTCGATTCGGGCGCGAGGGCGGCCGTGCCGGAATGTCCGCTGGCCGATGCGGTGCTGCTGCTGGCTGGTGTCATGTCGAATACCTTTGGTTGAGGGGCGCGTCCGTCCGCGGCGCGGTGTGCGTCGTGGCGGCCTGGTCGGCCGGAGGAGGCGTCCCGTTTGTTGCCCGGTGTGTTGGCCCGTCGTGCGGGCCGGTTGCGTTGATCTGCCGTGTTCGGTCGGGTGATTGCGGCGGGTTCGTCCCGCTTACGGTTGTGCTGCTTGTCCTGTTGGCTGCTGCGGCGGCGGCTCGCCGGTCACGAATTCGTCGGTCCATGTCTGCGAGAGATCGACGTGCCGCGCGCTCACGCGCGAACCGGCGGTCGTCAGCACGTTCAGCACGGTTTGCGGCGCGCCGGGCGGCATCGTGCCGTCGGGCGAAAACGCGGGCTGCGCCTCGGTCAGCGCGCGCGTGTAAGCCGCGCGGTCGCTGCCGGTCACGTCCTGCGGCAGCAGCGCGACGATCTCCGCCGCCGGATGCGAGCCGATGAAGCGCAGCGCGCGCACCAGCGCCTGGACCATCTGCTGCGTTTCGCGGCGATGCTCGCGCATCCAGCTGCGGCGCAGATAGAGGCACGCGCCCGCATACGGGCCGCCGAGCCAGTGCTGCGTGCCCTCGACGCTGCGCATGTCGACCAGCACGCGCGCCGCGCCGCTCGTCAGCAGGCGGCTGGCGGTGGGTTCCTCGACCATGCCCGCGTCGATGCTGCCGTGTTCGATGGCGTCGGCGAAACGCGTGTCGGCCGCGAGCGGCACGACGGTGTAGGCGCCCGGCGCGACGCCCGCGCGGGTGGCGAGAAAACGCGTGAGCACCCACGTCGACGAGCCGAAGCCGGTCACGCCGAAGCGCTTGCCGCGCGCGTCGGCCATCGACTGCATCGCGCGGCCCGCTTCGGAGCGCGTGGACGCCAGTTCGGCGAGGCCCGCCGCGCGCTGGAACACCACGACCGAGAGCGCGTCCTCGCCGCGGCTTTGCAGGTCGATGGTGTGATCGTAGAAACCCACGGCGCCTTCGATGGCGCCCGCGATCAGCTCGGTCGAGGTGTCGATGCCCGCGGGCAGCGAGACCACCTGCACGTCGACGCCCGCGTCGCGGAAATAACCGAGTTGCGCGGCCAGCACGGCCGGCAGATAGACGATCTTCGACATGCCGCCCATCATCAGCCGGATCGGCTCCGCGCGCGCCTGCGCGGCGGCGCCCAGCGCGATGCAGAGCATCAGCGCGCGGCCGAGTTGCTGGGCGCGGGAAAGCATGCGGGGGTGTCTCCTCTTGGCGGTACTGTGATTGACTGGGTGCAAGTATAAAAAGGCAAGCCCTTCTGATTGCTTTCCGGCGCCGAAGGATTTTCTCGGTATTTACCCTCTTGGCAGGGCGGGCGCGCGAGGCTTTTGGGGTGGGATCGGCGGGCGATTTTGCGCGATTTCGCGCGAATCTGTGTGATCCGGCGCGCGGCGACGCGCGCGCGGCCGCTGCGATCAGCGCAGGTTGAGCCAGCGTTCGGCGTCGTGCGCGAAGGGCGTGGAGGAGGGTTGGGAGGAAGGTTGGACGGAGGCGAGTTCCTCGCGCGCCCGTGCGTGCGCCAGCGCGAAGCCGCGCAATTCCTGCGTGATGACGCGTTCGTCGAGGCGGCGGCGGGCGAGCGCGGCGGCGACCGTCGTGTCGATCAGTGCGCGCTGGCGGTCGATCACGTCGATACAGGCGGCGCGGCACGTTTCCGATAAACGCGCCACGGCGAGCAGCGCGGGCACGGGCGCGATCGTGAGCCGCGCGCCGGGGCGCAGCGCGGCCAGCGAGGCGCGCGCCGACGCCGACGCCAGCAGCGACGCCGCCACCGCGTCGCGCCAGAGCGCGCGCTCGAACACCAGTGCGTTGCGGTCGCGTTCGAGCGCCTGCGTGTCGATCACGCGGCCCGCTTCGATCAGCGGCGTCGCGCCGGTTTCGAGTCCGTCGCGGATGCAGTCGGCGCCGCGCCAATGCGGCGCTTGCGTGCTCGCGCGCCGTGCGGCGAGCACGAGCGGCTGCCAGCGGTCGGGCACGAGCGGATCGAGCGGCACGGCGGCGCAGCGCGCGGGCTTGGTTGCGTCGTTAAGTGCGTCGTTAAGTGCGTCGTTAAGTTCGTCGTGCAGCCCGCCGTGCAACGTACAGCGGCCATCGGGCGCGAGCGCCGGACAGCGCGCCACCGACGGATAGTCGTAGCCTTGCAGCGTGATCGAGAGCCAGCCCGCGTCGGGCGCGCCCGCGCGAGCGAAAAGCGTGTCGGCGAGCGCGTCGTGATCGGCGACGTCGTCTTCGTTCAGCGCATGCGTCGCGCCATCCGCGCCGAGCCGTTCGCCCACGCGGCGGCGCGGCACGCGCTCGATTGCGATGCTGCCGATGAACAGCGCGCGCTGCGCGAACCACTCGCGCAGCGAGAGCGCGGGCGGGCTGTTGCAGCATTGGCCGCACGCGCTACAGGCGAGCGAGCCGGTGGCGATCACCACGGCCGCCGCACCGAATCGGCGTAGCGCGTGAGGATGAAATGCGCGACGTCGTCGGAGTGATACGCGGCGATCAGCGTGCGCACCCACGGCCGAGCGCGGTCGGCGTCACGCACCGTCAGCACATCGGCGTAGGGCGAGCGCGCGTCTTCGTAGCTCACGCTGTCGCGCGCCGGTTGCAGGCCCGCGCGCGCCGCGTCCTCGTTCGGAATCGCGACGAGATCGGCCGTGTCGAGCGCCTTGAACAACTGCGCGCGCGGCACCGCGACGAGCTTCAGCTTGAGGCGGTTGCCGGTGATATCGCGCGTCGTGGCGTGCAGGCCCGCGCTGTCGCGGAACATCACGAGCGTGTCGTTCTGCAGCAGCACGAGCGCGCGCGCCGTGCCGCGCGCGTCGGCGGGAATCGCGACGGTCGCGCCGGGCCGCAGCTGGCTTAGCGTGCGCAGACGCCGCGAGTAGAGCGCCATCGGCAAGGTGACGGTGGGCGCGACATCCGCGAGCGCGTAACCGTGCGCGGCGCGCGTTGCGTCGAGGCTCGACGCGTCCTCGAAGCTGGCGGCGTCGATGTGGCCCGCCGCGAGCGCCGCGTCGATGCGCGCGGGGTCGTCGAAGACCACGACATCGAGCGGCAGACCGCGCGCGGCGGCCACGCGCTTGACCTCGTCCATGATCTGCGCGTGCGTGCCGGGCGTGACGCCCACGCGGATCGCGGCCGATGTTGGCGCGGGCGACGGTTCTGCGGCATGCGCGAACGCGCTCGCCATGCACACCGACGCCGCGAACAGCATCGTCGATACAAGCTTCACGCGCCTCATGCCGGATCCCTCAACACGGTGCGAAAGCCGATATGCGACGCCGCGAGATCCGCCTCCTGCTGCTCGCGCGACGAAGCGCGATAGCGTACGCAGTAATCGCGCGAGCACAGGAACGAGCCGCCCTTGATGACCATCGCCGTGTCGTGGCGGCGTCCCGCGGGCGCGACCGCGAAGGTGTCGCCGTTGGTGTGCGACTGATGCGGGCCGCTGTAGGCGTCTTTGGTCCACTCCCACGCGTTGCCGATCATGTCGTAGAGGCGGAAGTCGTTGGCCGCGTAGCAACCCACGGGCGCGAGTCCCGCGTGGCCGTCCTCGGCGGTGTTGAGCACCGGAAACACGCCCTGCCAGTAGTTCGCGGCGGGCTTGCCGTGGGCGTCGGCGGGCGCGGCGTCGAGACTCGCGTCCTGATGCCCCGCTTTGCCCGCGTATTCCCATTCGGCCTCGGTCGGCAGATCGCGGCCGAGCCAGCGCGCGTAGGCGAGCGCGTCGTGCAGCGTGACGAGCGTGACGGGCAGATTGCCCTTGCCGTCGACGTTGCTGTCAGGTCCTTGCGGATGCCGCCACGTCGCGCCGTTCACCCACGACCACCACGCCAGATCGCGCGCGTTCATCTCCTCGCGCGTGGGCACGTGAAAGACCGCCGCGCCGCCCTGCTTTTCGGCTTCCGTGACGTAGCCCGTGGCCGCGACGAAGGCCGCGAACTGCGCGATCGTCACGTCGTGCTGATCGATCCAGAAGCCGCTCACGCGCGCCGTGCCGTCGCCGGCCGGGCGCTCGTCGGGATAGCCGCGCGTGCTGCCGAACACGAACGCGCCGCCGTGCAGATGCACCATGCCCGCCTTCGGATCGTCGCGCCAGCGCGCGGGCAGGCCGCCGTAGCGCTCGCATTGACGCTCGCTGCCGAGCGCCGCGAGCGGCCGCCCGGTGTTGAGCGCATCGAATGCGGGCGCGCCGGAGTTCGCCTGCGATGCATACGACCAGGCGAAGGCCGCCGCGAAAATCGCGGCGCCGCCCGCCGCGCCGGTGAGCCAGAAACGCATCGCCGCTACCTCAGTAATAGCCGTGCGGCTGGAGCGGTTCGACGCCGCCCACGCTCGTCATGTAGTCGTTCCATTGCTGGATCAACTGCTGGATGACGGTGGGATTCTGCGTGGACACGTCGTTGACTTCGCCACGGTCGCTGGCGAGATCGTAGAGCTGCCAGTGGCCGTCGACAGGTCCGAGCGGCGGCTCGGTCCAGAGCGCCTTCCAGCGGCCGTCGGCGCTGCGCAGATACGCGCGGCCATAAGACTCGTCGCCGAATGCGGCCGTGTGCACCTCGCCCGTGCTCGTGCCGTCGAGCAGCGGCAGCAGCGACTTGCCCGTGACCGGATAGACGTAGCGGTTGTTATAGACCACCTTGCCCTTGTTCTGGTCGACGCCCGTGAGCGCGCTCACGAGTGCGGGCGCGGGCGTGCTGGGCGGCGTCACGCCGGCCACGGCGAGGAAGGTCGCGGTGTTGTCGGTGACGTGCGTGAAGACGCGCAACGTGGCCGCCTGCGTGGTTTGTCCCGGCAGATGCGCGATGCTCGGCACGGACACGCCGCCTTCCGCCGAATAGCCCTTCGTGTAGCGGAACGGCGCGGCGCTCACTTCGGCCCAGCGCAGGCCGTATTGCAGGCGTTGCGCGTTCTGCAGGCCGTTGTCGGTGCCGAGCGCGGAATACGTGGGTTCCTGCGCGTTGGCCGTATCGGTGGCCGTGGGGTCGGCGCCCGAGTCGATCGGCCAGCCTTCCGCGCCGTTATCGGACTGGAACATGATGAAGGTGTTGTCGTATTCGCCGATGTCCTTCAGATGCTGAATCAGGAGTCCGATGTTGTAGTCGAGATTCTCGACCATGCCCGCGTAGATCTCCATGTAGCGCGCCTGCGACTTGCGCTCGTCGGCGGACAGGCTCGACCACGCCTTGTCGACGTTGCCCTGGCCGTAATCGACGTAGCCGTCGGACGCCGGATGCACCGCGCTGATGTACTTCGCGCTCGCCGTGCCGTTGTTGGCCGTGGCCGCCGAGCGCGTGAGCGTTTCGGGCAGGCCGGGATTCGGCTGGAAGTCGGCGGGAATCAGGCCGAGCGCTTTCTGCCGCGCGATGCGCGCGTTGCGGATGGCGTCGTAGCCCGCGTCGTACACGCCCGCGTATTTATGCAGCCATGGGTCCGGCACCTGGAGCGGCCAGTGCGGCGACGTATAGGCCGCGTAGGCGAAGAACGGCTTGCCGTCGCCCTTGTGCGAGTCGATGTAGGAAATCAGCTTCTGCGTGTAGAAGTTGGTCGAATAGAACACGGCCGGATTGCCGCCCGTGCCGCCGGGCTGGCCCGGTTGCCCAGGCTGCACGTAGGCGCCGTCTTCGGTGTAGTTCTTCGAGCCCGCCGGTTCGTGCGCGAAGTGATTGGTGGCCGCGCCGCCGAGCAGCGCGTAGCTGTGCTCGAAGCCCCATTGATCGGGCGTCTGGCCGCTGCCCGAGGCGCTGCCCACGATGCCCGAGCCGAGGTGCCACTTGCCCGCCATATAGGTGTGATAGCCCGCGTCCTTGAGCAGTTGCGCGACCGACAGCGCGCGGTCGTTCAGATAGCCTTCGTAGCCGGGCAGACCCTTGCGTTCGTCGGTGGGCACGCCCATCGTGCCTTCGCCGACGAGATGGTGATCGGTGCCTGAAATCAGCATCGAACGCGTGATCGCGCAGACCGTGCCCGCGTGATGATTCGTGAGAATGCGGCCCGAGGCGACGAGTGCGTCGAGGTTCGGCGTGCTGATCTCGCCACCGAACGCGTGGATGTCCGAGTAGCCGAGGTCGTCGGCCATGATGTAGAGGATGTTGGGCTGCTTGTGCGACGAGGCCGACGCGCTCGTTTGCTGCGTGACGCTATCCGAACCGCCGCACGCGCCGAGCGCGAGCGCGCCCGCGATGGACGCGGCGGCGACGCGCAGGCGCAGCGACGTCGCCGATTTCGCCGACCTGGCCGATACGGGCGATTGCCTGGAATGCGTCGATTGATGTGGCGATTGAGCGAGTGAATGTGCAGCGCGCGCGCGGCGTGACGCGCGCGCGGACGAGCGAAGGGCGGCCGGGTATCTCATCGTTGTTCTAGTACTTGTTGTTGGTTGGAGCGGCGATCTTATCGGCGGCCGCGCGCGTGCCAAAGTCCGATTCGTCAGTTGCTTCGCGCGAGAACTGCTAAGCCGCGCAACACCCGGCGCGACAACCCTTACAATAGTCGGCGTTGCTCACCCGCCTGCTCCGAGACCATGACACGAGACCCCCGCCTCACCCTCAACGCGCGCCAGCAGGAGCTGCTCGAATGGGTGCAGCGTGACGGCTTCGTGACCGTCGACGATCTCGCCGCGCATTTCGACGTCACGCCGCAGACCATCCGCCGCGACGTCAACTGGCTCGCCGACATGAATCTGCTGCGCCGCTATCACGGCGGCGCGAGCCTGCCCACGAGTTCGGAAAACGTCTCGTACGGCGCGCGCCAGCACATGTTCCATGACGAGAAGCGGCGCATCGCGGCGCTCGCGGCCTCGCATATTCCCGATCAGGCTTCGCTGTTCATCAACCTCGGCACCACGACCGAGGAAGTCGCGCGCGCGCTCAATCATCATCGCGGGCTGCGCGTGATCACGAACAATCTGAACGTGGCGAGCATGATGAGCGGCTATCCCGAATGCGAAGTGCTGATCACGGGCGGCATCGTGCGGCCGTGGGACAAGGGCATCGTCGGCGAACTCACCATCGATTTCATCCGCCAGTTCAAGGTGGATTACGCGATTATCGGCACGTCGGCGATCGAGCTCGACGGCACGCTGCGCGACTTCGACACACGCGAGGTGCGCGTGGCCGAGGCCATCATCCAGCACGCGCGCACGGTCTATCTCGTGACCGACCATTCGAAGTTCGGCCGGCCCGCGCTCGTGCGCCAGGGACATCTGAGCCAGATCCACGCGCTGTTCACCGACAAGCCGCTGCCCGAGGCGATGGACGAGACCATCGCGCAGGCGGGCACGGCGGTGTATGTCGCGCAGTGAGGGGCGACCGGCGAGGGCGCCCGGCGAGGGTGAGCGGCGAGGGCGACCGGCGAGGGCGACCGGCCAGGGCGGTGCGTGTCTTGAAGCCCGAACTCGCCCTTACGCCCCGGCGTTCTGACTCAGTTGGACGCGCGCCGTCAATCCACACGGGCGGCGATTGAAAATCGTGAGCTGGCCGCCGTGCGCGCGCACGATGTCGCGCACGATCGCCAGGCCGAGGCCGACGCTGCCCGGTTGCCCGGCGCGCGACGGATCGAGGCGCACGAACGGTTCGAGCACGTCGCGCAGGCTCGCTTCGGGAATGCCGGGGCCGTCGTCGCTGACGTCGATGAGGATCGTGTCCTCGCGCACCGAGGCCACCACCACCACGGTCTCGCCAAAACGCAGTGCGTTGTCGATCAGGTTGGCCAGCACGCGCTGCATGCTGTCCGGGCGGCAGAAGCAGCGGATCTGGCGCGGCCCCTCGTAGCGGATCGCCGCGCCCGCTTCCTCGTATTCGTCGCAGACCGTCGCGATCAACGCGCTCAGGTCGAGCCATTCCTTGTTTTCGTTGTCGTTGCCCGTATTCAGATACGAGAGCGCCGACGACACCATCGTCTGCATCAGGTCGATGTCCTTGCGCAGCTTGTCGCGCATGGTCTCGCTCTCGTTGGTGTCGAGCTGCAGACGCATGCGCGTGAGCGGCGTGCGCAGATCGTGGCTCACCGCCGCGAGCATGCGCGTGCGGTTATGCAGCGACAGCGTGATGCGCTCCTGCATCAGATTGAACGCGTGCGCGGCGCGGCGGATTTCGAGCGGCCCTTCCTCGGCGATCGGCGCGAGCGCGATCTCGCGGCCGAACGCATCGGCCTTGTCGGCGAGACGGCGCAGCGGACGCACCACGAGCGACACGGCCCACACGGACATGCCCAGCACGCCGACGCACATGAACAGAATCGCGCCATAGAACGGAAAGCGCAGGCGCGGCGGCTCGGGGCCGATGTGCTGCGTGCGCACTTCGAGTTGCGCGGCGTCGTTCGGAAACTGCACGAGCACCTGGATCGTGCCGCTGGGATCGGACTTGTCGCAGGAATGGACGCTGACCGTCGCGTCGATGTCGCTCAATTCGTCGCGCAGCGTGCGAAAGAGTTCGCCGTTGTCGAGCGTGTTGACGGTGCAGCGCGCGGGCGCGGACGTCATGGTCATCACGTAGCCGGGCGTCTGCATCGCGGCCGCCGATTGCGCGCGCGCGTTCGCGGGTTGCTGCGCGAGCACGCGCGCGATGCCCGCGATGCGATAGGTCGGCTGCCACGGCCACGGCGGTTTGGGCGGGCCGCTCGGATTGAGCAGCAGCAGCGTAAAGAGCGCGAACGTGACGCTCGACGAGCAGACGATGATCGCCAGAATCTGGCCGAGCGTGGTGGTGAAGAAGCGGCGCATCAGGCGTGCATCACTCGAAAAAGACGTCGAGCTGGAAGGCATAGCCGTCCGCGCGCACGGTGCGAATGGTCTCGTCGAGCGGATCGTCGCCGCTGAGCTTGCGGCGCAGGCGGCTCACGAGCAGGTCGATCGAGCGCGTGGCGATCGGGAAGTCCTTGCCGCGCGTGAGCGCGATCAGTTGTTCGCGCGAGAGCACCTGGCGCGCGTGGCGGCAGAACACCAGCAGCAGGTCGGTTTCCGCGCCCGTGAGCGGAATGCGCAGGCCTGTGGGCGAGCGCACGAAACGCCGGTACGGAAAGAACGTGTGGCCCGCGAACGCGATCACAAGTTCGGCGCCGGGATCGCGCGCGGTCTCGCCGGGCGTCGCGGCCTGGCTGTTTTCCGCGCCGCTCGGCGGACGCCGCAACGCGGAGCGGATGCGCGCAAGCAGCTCGCGCAGATCGAAGGGCTTGGAGACGTAGTCGTCCGCGCCCAGTTCGAGGCCGATCACCTTGTCGGTGGTTTCGACCAGCGCGGTCAGCATGATGATGCGCGGCCCGCCCGACGCGCGCAGCCGTCGGCACAGTTCCAGCCCGTCCATGCCCGGCAGCATCACGTCGAGCAGCACCAGTTCGACGCTCTCCTGCGCCAGCAGCGCGAGCGCCTGTTCGGCGCTTCCGGCCACGCGCGTGCGATAGCCTTTGCCGCCCAGAAATTGGGCGAGCGGCGCACTGATGTCCGGGTCGTCTTCGACGATGAGAATGGGGATGGGATTCAAGGGAAGGCTGTGGCGCAGAGGCGCGTGGAGTTCGCTTTCATTGTCCGATAATTCGCCGCCGGTCGGGCTGTCAATCGTGTGTCAATCTGGCTACATTGTGTTGATTCCATTAAAAATCAACAAGATATGAGCGCCATGCCGTATCGTTCGCGGCTTCATTCACGTATTGCGAACGGCATGGACAAGCGCGTAGAGCCCCCTCGAGCACCCGACGAAACCAGCGTGCGCGAGCCGCACGAAACCCGTGCGGACCGGCGTCGCCGCGTCTGGCCGTGGGCGCTGCTGCTGCTCGCCGTCGCGGGCGGCGCGCTGTTCGCGCTGCGCCCGCACGCACCCGGCGCGGGCGGTCCGCCGGGCTTTCCGGGCGGCCACGGTTTCCCGGGCGGCCCCGGTGGCCCGATGGGCGGCATGGCGCAGTCGGTGGGCGTCGCCGCCGCCGCGACCGGCGACGTGCCCGTGCGCCTCAGCTCGCTCGGCACCGTGACGTCGCTTGCGACCGTCACCGTCAAATCGCAGATCAGCGGCTATTTGCAGTCGATCGATTTCCGCGAAGGCCAGCATGTGAAGAAGGGCGACGTGCTCGCGCAGGTCGATCCGCGCCAGTACGAAGTGCTGCTCAAGCAATATCAGGGGCAGGTCGTGAAGGACAAGGCGCTGCTCGACAACGCGCGCCTCGATCTCGCGCGCTACCAGCGCCTCGCGAAAACCGATTCGATCTCGCAGCAGACGCTCGATACCGCCGAGGCCACCGTGCGCGAGTACGAAGGCACGGTGCTGACCGATCAGGCCCAGGTCGACGCCGAAAAGCTCAATCTCACGTACTGCCGCATCGTTTCGCCCGTGGATGGGCGCGTGGGTCTGCGTCAGGTCGACGTCGGCAACTACGTGACGGCGTCGGACACGGACGGCGTGGTCGTCGTCACGGAGACCGATCCGATTTCGGTCGTGTTCACGCTGCCCGAAGACGATCTGCGCCGCCTCAACCAGCGTCTCGCGAGCGGCGCGCGTCTCGCCGTGACGGCCTACGACCGCTCGGGCGAGGACAAGCTCGCGGACGGCGTGCTCGACACCGTCGACAACCAGATCGACACGACGACCGGCACCGTGAAGCTGCGCGCGCTGTTCAAGAACACCGATGGCGCGCTGTTCCCGAACCAGTTCGTCAATATCTCGCTGCTGCTCGACACGCTGCACGGCGCGGTGACGATTCCGTCCGAGGCCGTGCAGACCGGCACGCCGGGCACCTTCGTCTATCGCGTCAACGACAATCAGACCGTGTCGCTGCGCAAGGTCCGCGTGGGCGCGTCGGCCAATGGCCGCACCGCCGTGCTCGCGGGGCTGGCGGCGGGCGAGCGCGTCGTCGTGGACGGCGCCGATCATCTGAGCGACGGCGCGAAGATCCGCGAGCCGAAGGCGAGTGCGAATCAAGCCGCCAATCAAGCTGCGAATAAATCCGCAAGCGACAACGACCGCGTCCGCGCGAAGGCCCGCCCGCAGTCATGAATCCGTCGCGCCTCTTCATTCTGCGGCCGGTCGCGACGACCTTGCTGATGGCGGCGCTGCTCGTCGTCGGTCTCGTGGCCTGGCGTTTTCTGCCGCTCTCCGCGCTGCCCTCGGTCGAATACACGACGATCCAGGTGCAGACCTTCTATCCGGGCGCGAGCCCGGACGTGATGACGTCCGCCGTCACCGCGCCGCTCGAACAGCAGCTCGGCGAAATGGCGGGCCTCAAGCAGATGGCCTCGCATTCGTCGGCGGGCGCCTCGGTCATCACGCTGCAATTCGATCTCGCGGTGTCGATGGACGTCGCCGAGCAGGAAGTGCAGGCCGCGATCAACGCGGCCGACAGCCTGCTGCCGAGCGACCTGCCCGCGCCGCCCGTCTACGCGAAGGTCAATCCCGCCGACGCGCCGATCCTCACGCTCGCGATCACCTCGCCGACGATGCCGCTGACCGAGGTGCAGGCGCTCACGAACACGCGCATCGCGCAGAAGATTTCGCAGATGGCGGGCGTGGGTCTCGTCACGCTCTCGGGCGGCCACAAGCCCGCCGTGCGCGTGCGTCCGAACATCCGCGCGCTGGCTGCCTACGGCCTGAACGTCGACGACCTGCGCACCACGCTCACGAACGTCAATACGAATGCGCCGAAGGGTTCGCTCGACGGCCCGCATCGCGCGTGGACGATCGACTCGAACGACCAGATTGAAGATCCCGAGCAGTATCTGGATACCGTGATCGCTTATCGCAGCGGCCGTCCCGTGCGTCTGCGCGATGTCGCCGACGTGGTGGCGGGCGCGGAAAACACGCAACTGGCTGCGTGGAGCAACGACACGCCCGCGATCCTGCTGAACGTGCAGCGCCAGCCCGGCGCGAACGTCATCAACGTGGCTGATTCGATCAAGGCGATGCTGCCCGCGCTCACGCGCGATCTGCCGTCGTCGGTGCACGTCGCGCTGCTCACGGACCGCACGACCACGATCCGCGCTTCGGTGAAGGACGTGCAGTTCGAACTCGCGCTCGCGGTCGCGCTGGTCGTGATGGTGATCTTCGTGTTCCTGCGCAACGTGCCCGCGACGCTGATCCCGAGCCTTTCGGTGCCACTCTCGCTGGTCGGCACGTTCGCCGCGATGTACCTCTGGGGCTTCAGCCTCGACAATCTTTCGCTGATGGCGCTGACGATCGCGACCGGCTTCGTCGTCGACGACGCGATCGTCGTGATCGAGAACATCAGCCGCCACGTGGAAGCGGGCATGGAGCCGCTCGAAGCCGCGCTGAAGGGCTCGCGCGAAATCGGCTTCACGATCATCTCGCTCACGGTCTCGCTGCTCGCGGTGCTGATTCCGCTGCTGTTCATGGGCGATGTGATCGGGCGGCTGTTCTACGAGTTCGCGGTGACGCTCGCGGTGGCGATCGTGATCTCGGCGCTCGTCTCGCTCACGCTGGTGCCGATGCTGTGCGCGCGTCTGTTGCGCGCGGAGCCTCATGTCGAGCACGTCGCGACGAAAAAGCCCAAGGGCCGCGACTGGTTCGGCCCGATCATGGCGCGCTACGACCGCGCGCTGACCTTCGCGCTCGACCACGAAAAAGCCACGCTCGCGGTGGCCGTGGGCACGTTCGCGCTCACGGCGGCGCTGTACGTGTTCATCCCGAAGGGCTTCTTCCCGACCCAGGACACGGGCGTGATCCAGGGCATCACCGAAGCGTCGCAATCGATCTCGTTCGAGCGCATGAGCACGCTGCAAACGCAGCTTGCGGATGCGGTGCTCAAGGACCCGGACGTGGTGAGCCTCTCGTCGTCGGTCGGCGTGGACGGCAGCAACATGACGCTCAACATGGGCCGCATGCAGATCAACCTGAAGCCGAAGGACGAACGCAGCGCCTCGGCGAGCGAGATCATTCGCCGTCTGCAAGACGAAACCGCCGACGTGACGGGCATCGCGCTGCATATGCAGCCCGTGCAGGATCTGAGCGTGGATACGCAGGTGAGCGCGACGCAGTATCAGTTCATGCTCGACAACCCGTCGATGGATGAGCTGAGCGTCTGGACGCCCAAACTCGTTGCGGAACTGCGCAAACAGCCCGAACTCGCCGATGTCACCAGCGATTTGCAGGACGCCGGTCTCGCCGCCACGGTGCAGGTCGACCGCGCGACGGCCGCGCGCTTCGGCATCACGCTCGCGACCATCGACAATGCGCTCTACGATAACTTCGGACAACGGATCGTCAGCACGATCTTCACGCAGTCGGACCAGAAGCGCGTGATCATGGAGATCGATCCGAAGCTCGCGCGCGGGCTCGATGCGTTCGACTCGGTCTATCTGCCGTCGTCCACGGCGACCGACGGCCAGGTGCCGTTGTCCGCGGTTGCGCGCATCGTCACGAGCAAGAAGCCGATCCAGATTTCGCACCTCGGCCAGTTCCCGGCCACGACGATCTCGTTCAATCTCGCGAAGGGCGCGTCGCTCGGCGCGGCGGTCAAGGCCGTCAAGCGCGCGGAAGCGGCGCTCGCGATGCCGGACAGTTTCGAAACGCGCTTCCAGGGCGCGACGGACGCGTTCCAGTCGTCGCTGTCGAGCGAGCTGTATCTTGTGCTCGCGGCGGTGCTCGTGATGTACGTGGTGCTCGGCGTGCTCTACGAGAGCTTCGTGCATCCGCTCACGATTCTTTCGACGCTGCCTTCGGCGGGCGTCGGCGCGCTGCTGGCGATGGTGCTCACGGGCGCGGATCTCGACATCATCGGCGTGATCGGCATCGTGCTGCTGATCGGCATCGTCAAGAAGAACGCGATCATGATGATCGACTTCGCGCTCGTCGCCGAACGCGACGAAGGCCTCACGCCGCGCGAGGCGATTCATCGCGCGTGCCTGCTGCGCCTGCGCCCGATTCTGATGACGACGATGGCCGCGCTGATCGCCGCCGTGCCGCTCGCGCTCGGCACCGGCAGCGGCTCCGAATTGCGTCATCCGCTCGGCATCGCGATGATCGGCGGGCTCGTGTTCAGCCAGGCGCTCACGCTGTTCACCACGCCCGCCGTCTATCTGGCGATGGAACGCATGGCGGCATGGATGCGCGCGCGCGGCTGGACGCTCAACGGCGCGCAGCGAGGCGCGTCATGAACCTGAGCGCCGTGTTTATCCGGCGGCCGGTCGCGACCATTCTGGTGACGATCGCGATTGCCGTGGCGGGCGCGCTCGCGTTCGGCCATCTGCCGGTCGCGCCGCTGCCCGCCGTGGATTTTCCGACCATCCGCGTGCAGGCGCAGATGTCGGGCGCGAGCCCCGAGACGATGGCGGCCACCGTGGCCGCGCCGCTCGAACGCCACCTGGGCCAGATCGCCGATGTGACGGAAATGACCTCGCAGAGCAGCGTCGGTTCGACCGACGTGATTCTGCAATTCGGTCTCGACCGCGACATCAACGGCGCGGCGCGCGACGTGCAGGCCGCGATCAACGCCGCCCGCGCCGATCTGCCGAGCGCGCTCAAGTCGAACCCGAGCTATCGCAAGTTCAATCCCGCCGACGCGCCGATCCTGATCGTCTCGCTCACCTCGAAGACGCTCACGCCGGGCCAGCTTTACGACAGCGCTGCGACGGTGCTGCAACAGCGGCTCATGCAGATCGACGGCATCGGCAACGTCGATCTGAACGGCAGTTCGCTGCCCGCCGTGCGCGTCGAACTGAACGCGGGCGCGCTGTTCAAATACGGCATCGGTCTCGAAGACGTGCGTGCCGCGCTCTCGGCTGCGAACGCGGACAGCGCGAAGGGCATGGTCAGCGACGGCGCGCTGCGCTGGCAGCTTTACGCGAACGACCAGGCCGAACGCGCCGACGAATACCGCAATCTCGTGGTCGCGTGGCGCAACAGCCGGCCCGTGTTCCTGCGCGATGTCGCCGAGGTCAACGACTCGGTCGAGAGCCTGCGCAACGCGGGTTATGTGAACGGCAAGCCCGCCGTGATGCTGTGGATCTTCAAGCAGCCGGGCGGCAATATCGTCGACGTGGTCGACCGCGTGAAAGCCGTGCTGCCGCAATTGCAGGCCGCGCTGCCGCCGGGCACCGAAGTCACGCTCTCCGACGACCGCAGCAGCACGATCCGCGCCTCGCTCTCGCATACCGAGCGCACGCTGATCATCGCGGTGGTGCTGGTCGTGCTCGTGGTGCTCGCGTTCCTGCGCAACGTGCGCGCGACGCTGATACCCGCCGTGACCGTGCCCGTGTCGATCCTCGGCACCTTCGGCGCGATGAAGCTGTTCGGCTACAGCCTCGACAATCTCTCGCTGATGGCGCTGACCATCGCGACCGGTTTTGTCGTCGACGATGCCATCGTGGTGCTGGAGAACATCGAGCGCCATCGCGAGCGCGGCGCCTCGCGTCTCGAAGCCGCGTTCGCGGGCGCGAAGGAAGTGAGCTTCACGGTGATCTCTATGAGCGTCTCGCTGATCGCCGTGTTCCTGCCGATCCTGCTGATGGGCGGACTCGTCGGGCGGCTCTTTCGCGAGTTCGCGATCGTGCTTTCGATTGCGATTGCCGTGTCGATGGTGCTTGCGCTCACGACCACGCCCACGCTGTGCGCGCTGCTGTTGCGCAGCGCCGAGGACGAAGCGGCGAAGCCGCGCCGCGATAATCGATTCACGCGTTTCTTTGCGCGTGTGAGCGACGCGCTGGGCCGGACATTCGACGCGGCGGAACGCGTTTATGCGCGCACGCTGGGCGCGGCGCTGCGTCATCCGCTGCTCGTGCTGTGCACCTTGATCGCCACGATCGCGCTCAACGTCATGCTCTACGCCGTGGTGCCGAAAAGCCTGTTTCCGCAGCAGGACAGCGGCCTGATGGGCGGCGGCATGATGGCCGACCAGAGCATTTCGTTCCAGGCGATGAGCGTGAAGGTCAAGCAGGCGCTCGCCATTGTCAAGGCCGATCCGGCCGTGCAGACCGTGGTGGGTTTCACGGGCGGCCACGGCACCAATCAGGCGTTCACGAGCATCACGCTCAAGCCGCTCGACGAACGCAAGGTCTCGGCGTTCACGGTGATGGCGCGGCTGCGCCAGAAGCTCGCGTCGATTCCCGGCGCGCAGCTGATGATGTTCCCGCGCCAGGATCTGATGGTGGGCGGGCGGCAGAGCTTCGCGCAGTTCCAGTACACGCTGCAGGGCGACGACACGGCGCAGGTCCAGCAATGGGCCACGCGTCTGACCGAGGCGCTCAAGCGCGTGCCCGCGCTCGCCGATGTCAGCTCCGATCAGCAGAACGGCGGGCTGTCCGCGAAAGTCGTGGTGGATCGCGCGACGGCGATGCGTTTCGGCCTCACGCCCGACACGATCGACGCGACGCTCTACGATGCCTTCGGCGAGCGCGAGGTGTCGACGATCTACAAGGCGCAGAACCAGTATCACGTGGTGATGGAGATCGCGCCGAAGTGGTTGCAGGACCCGTCGTCGCTGAACGATATCTATGTGAGCACCTCGGGCGCGGCGGCGAGCGGTACGTCGTCGACGAATGCGGTGTCGGGCACGGTGACCAGCGCTTCGTCGTCTTCGTCCTCATCGAGCAGCACGTCGAGCAGCAGCACATCGTCCAGTTCGGCCACCAACGCCGCCACCAATTCGATCGCCACGAGCACCGGCGGCAGCGTCTCGACGGGCGCGGCCGTGAGCACGTCGAGCAGCACGATGGTGCCGCTCTCCGCGTTCTCGAAGCTCGTGCAGGCGCACACGCCGGTTTCGGTCAATCACCAGGGCCAGGCCGTGGCCGTGACGATCTCGTTCAACCTCGCGCCCGGCCATCAACTCGCCGACGCGACCGCCGCCGTCGATCAGGCCGTCAAGGACCTGAACATGCCGAACGCGGTGCATGGCGCGTTCGCGGGCACGGCGGGCAGTGCGCTCGCGGCGGCCTCGGCGATGCCCTTGCTGATCGGCGCGGCGCTGCTGGCGGTCTATGCGGTGCTCGGCATGCTCTACGAGAGCTACGTGCATCCGCTCACGATTCTCTCGACGCTGCCCTCGGCGGGCGTGGGCGCCGTGCTCGCGCTGCTCGCGACCAACACGGAGTTCTCGGTGATCGCGCTGATCGGCGTGTTTCTGCTGATCGGCATCGTCAAGAAAAACGCCATCATGATGGTCGATTTCGCGCTCGACGCGCAGCGCACGCAGAATCTCGCGCCCGCCGATGCGATCCGCGCGGCCTGCGTGATGCGCTTTCGCCCGATCATGATGACGACCTGCGCCGCGCTGTTCGGCGCGGTGCCGCTCGTGCTCGATCAGGGCATGGGCGCGGAACTGCGCCGCCCGCTCGGCATCGCCATCATCGGCGGCCTGATCGTCAGCCAGTTGCTCACGCTCTACACGACGCCCGTCGTCTATCTCTATCTCGATCGCCTGCGCCATCGCGCGCGCGCCCTCTGGCGGCGCGTGCGTCCCGGTTCGTCCGGTGGCGCGATGACGGACACCTCCGCATGAAGCTCGCTCCTTTCCGTATCCGCCATTCCCTTTGCACGACCCTCGCCGTCGGCGCGGCCCTGCTCGCGCTGCAAGGCTGCACGGTCGGCCCCGATTACCGGCGTCCCGACGTCGTCACGCCCGTCGCATTCAAGGAAGCGCCCAAGGGCTGGAAAAGCGCCGCGCCCGCCGACGGCGACGCGCGCGGCGACTGGTGGAATGTCTATCACGATCCCGTGCTCGACTCGCTGGTGCCGCAAGTGGCGATCAACAACCAGAACCTGAAGGCCTACGAGGCCGCTTATCGCCAGGCGCTCGCGGTCGTGCGCGAGGCGCGCGCGAATCTGTCGCCGACCGTGTCGGTTTCGCCGGGCGTCACGCGCGCGCGCAGCAGCAACGCGGTCTCGACGACCGGTTCGCTGGAGGCGAGCGCGTCGTGGGATCTCGATCTGTGGGGCAAGGTGCGCCGCCAGGTCGAAAGCGACAAGGCGAGCGCGCAGGCGAGTGCAGCGGAACTCGCGAGCCTCACGCTCTCGGCCCAGGAATCGCTTGTTTCGGATTACTTCTCGATGCGTTACCAGGATTCGCTCACGCGCTTGCTGAACGACACCGTGAAAGCCTACGAGCGCAGCCTGGAGATCACGCGCAATCAATACGAAGCCGGTGTGGCCGCGCGCTCCGATGTCGTGACGGCGCAGACCACGCTCGCGACCACGCGCGCGTCGGCGATCGCCGCCGAGGAGTTGCGCGACCAGTACGAACACGCGATCGCGCTGCTGATCGGCCGTCCGCCTTCGGGGCTGACGATCGCGCCCGCCGAACTCGCGAACGACGTGCCGGAGATTCCGCTCGTGGTGCCGTCCGCGCTGCTCGAACGCCGCCCCGATATCGCCGAGGCCGAGCGCACGATGGCGCAGGAAAACGCGCTGATCGGCGTGGCCGTGGCCGCGTACTATCCGACCATCTCGCTCTCGGGCGCGGCGGGCTACTCGGGCGTGCTGCCGCTGCTGAGCGCGGCCAACACGCTCTGGTCGATCGCGGCGAGCGGCAGCGAAACGCTGATCGACGGCGGCGCGCGTTCGGCGGCCGTCGACGCGGCGCGCGCGACGTACGACCAGAGCGTGGCGAATTACCGGCAGACGGTGCTCACGGCGTTCCACGACGTCGAAGATGAACTCTCGAATCTGCGCGTGCTCGGCCAGCAGGCCGTCGCGCAGGACGAGGCTGTGAAGCTCGCGCGCCAGTCGGTGCAGATCTCGCTCGACGAATACGAGGCGGGCACCGTCACGTACACGACGGTCGTGACCGCGCAGGCCACGGCGCTGTCGAACGAGCAGACCGCGTTGCAGGTGCGCTCCAATCGCCTGATCGCGAGCGCGAGTCTGATCGAGGCGCTGGGCGGCGGCTGGGACGCGTCGCGGCTGCAAGGTCTGCAAGAGACGCAACGTTGATGACGGACGCGACACGCACGGCGTCGGCGCGGGCAGCATCGGCGCGAGGGCGGCGACAGAGGTGCAGATGAAGCCGCAGATCAAGCCGCAGATCAAGCCGCAGATGAAACCAGCGTCGGCCCATATTCTCGTGGTCGATCCCGACCACACGCTATGCGCGCTGCTCGCGCATTTTCTCGGCGAGGCGGGTTTCGACGTCTCGCTGCTGCACACACCCGCGCAGTTGCCGCACGACATCCGCGCGGCGTCGCCCGATCTCGTGCTGATGGAGCGCAGCTTTCCGAACGGCGACGGCTTCGCGTCGCTCAAGGATCTGCGCGGACATGGCGACGCCACGCCGGTCATCGTGCTCTCGTCGCTGGCCGATGCGATCGACCGCGTGATCGGCCTCGAACTCGGCGCCGACGATTACCTCGCGAAGCCCTTCGTCCCCTCCGAACTGCTCGCGCGCATCCGCGCCGTGCTGCGCCGCGCGCCCGCTGGCGCGCTGAGCGCACCAGGCGCGTCGGCGGCCGCGATCGGGAACGAGGCGCGCGGGCTGCGCGATCTGCGCTTCGGCCCGTTTCGGATCGTGTTCTCGTCGCGCACGCTGCTGCGCGACGGCGAGCCGCAAGCGATGACCGACAGCCAGTTCGCGCTACTCACGGTCTTCGCGCAGCGGCCCATGGAAACGCTCTCGCGCAGCCGCCTCGTGACGCTCATGCGCGGTTGCGTCCGCGACGACAGCATCACCGTGGCGGTCGCGCGCCTGCGCGCGCTGCTGGAAGACGTGCCCACGCGGCCACGCTGGATACGGACCGTGCGCGGCGAAGGCTATTGCTTCGTGCCCGACCCGGAAGGGCAGGGCTGAGCCGTGGCCCCGGCGGCGCCGGAAATACTTTGTAATGGCGGGTTTCCGCGACCGCTTAAAAAATGTTTATTAACAATGTCAGGGTTTGAGCGGGTCGTGCGTCTTCATTGGTAATGGTTCTTATTACGTTACCCGTTGGAGATGTCCCTGATGATGTACCCCCGTTTCCCGCTCGCCACGCTGGCGGCCTCGGTCATCCTCGCCGTGGCCGTGTTCGAGGCGCCCGCTGCCTGCGCGCAAACTCCCTCGGCCTCGGCCGCCGCGCTGACCGACTTCTCGATCCCGGCGCAGCCGCTCGGCGACGCGCTCAAGGAAGTCGCGCGCCAGGCCAATCTTCAATTGCTGGTCAAGTCGTCGCTGGTGGCGGGCAAGACGTCGCCCGCGGTGTCCGGGCGCATGACGGCGGGCGCGGCGCTCGGCCAGGTGCTCAAGGGCAGCGGACTGGCCGCCGATACCCAGGGCGGCACGGTGACGATCGCGCCGGCGCCCGCCGAGGTCAGCGAGACGGACAACACGCTGCCGGCGGTCGTGGTCGCGGCCGAAGGCGGTGAGCAGCGGCCCACCGAGCAGACCCACTCGTACACGATCAAGTCGACGACGGCGGGCAGCAAGATCGCCTTATCGCCGAAGGAAACGCCGCAATCGGTGTCCGTGCTCACGCGCCAGGAGATGGACGACTTCCAGCTCAACGGCGTGAACGACGCGCTGCGCCATATCACGGGCGTGACCGTCGAACCGTACGATTCGTACGCGACCGATTTCACCTCGCGCGGCTTCCAGATCACCAATCTGCAGTTCGACGGCATCGGCATTCCGCTCGTCTACACCTCGCAATACGGCGACATCGACATGGCGTTTTACGACCGCGTCGAAGTGCTGCGAGGCGCGGACGGATTGAACGCCGAAACCGGCAATCCGTCCGCGACAGTGAATTTCATCCGCAAGCGTCCGACCTACGATTTCCAGGCCAAGGCCGGCATTTCGTATGGCTCGTGGGATACGAAGCGCGTCGATGTCGATATTTCCGGGCCGCTGAACAAGGCCGGGACGGTGGCGGGGCGGCTGGTCGCGTTTCATGAAGACGGCAACTCCTATACCGACCGCCTGAAGCCGAGCAAGGACGGCATCTACGGCGTGGTCGAGGCGAACCTCACGCCGAGCACGCTGGCCACCGCGGGCTTCAGCTACGAGTACAACCGGCTCGACGGCGCAAGCTGGGGCGGCCTGCCCTTGCTCGACGCGTCGGGCAATGCGCTCAACTACGACGTGCACGCGAGCATGGCGCCGAAATGGGCGTTCTTCAACACGCAGGAACAACGCGCGTTCGCGGAAGTGAAGCAGCAGCTCGGCCAGCGCTGGACGTGGAAAACCTCGGCCAACTGGAGCGATATTTACAATAACGCCAAGTTCTTTTATCCGTATGGATCGCTCGAATCGGATGGCTCGGGCGTCAATTCCTATACTTCGGCCTACGAATCATCGAACCGGCAGATCGTGCTGGATTCCAGCTTGAGCGGCAAGATCGACCTGTTCGGCCGCACGCACGACCTGACTTTCGGCGCGAATTTCTCGCGTTCGGAATTCACGAATCCGTCGTCGGAAGGCGTGGGCGACGGCGTGCCGGTCAGCTATGCCGAACTGCTGGCGGGATCGTATCCCGAGCCGACGTCGTGGGGCGAGAACGCCACGCGCGTGCATTATCTCGATGTGCGGCGCTCGCTTTACGCGTCGTCGCGCTGGAGCCTGACCGATCGCGCGCATCTGCTGCTGGGCATCAACTATACGCAGGCGGCCAGCAGCGGCGACTCCGCGGGCACGAGCTATAACCAGCAATCGGCCGGGTCGGCGCCGTATATCGGTCTGACTTACGATCTGACGAACCAGATCACCGCGTACGCGAGCTTCACCAAGATTTTCAATCCGCAGTATCAGCTCAACGTCGACAATCAATTGCTCGGACCCGCGCGCGGCCGCAGCGCTGAAGCGGGCATCAAGGGCGCGTTCTTCGATAACCGGCTCAATACCTCGTTCACGGTGTATCGCATTCACCAGTCGAATATCGCCACCGAGGCGGGCTTCAACGAAGACACGGGCCAATACTATTACTCGGGCGGCGACGCCACGTCCGAAGGCATCGAGGCCGAAGTGTCCGGGCAGATCACGAACGACTGGAACGTGAGTGCGGGCGCGACGATCCTGCGCGTGACCGACGACAACGGCCAGGCGACACAACTGTTCGTGCCGCGCAAATCGGCGCATCTGTCGACGACGTATCGCCTGCCGTACTTCGATCACAAGCTGACCGTGGGCACGAGCGTGCGCTGGCAGAGCGCCACGAGCTACGTCGACGAAGGCGTGGGCATGGCGCGTCAGGGCGCGTACACGGTGCTGGATTTCATGGCGCGCTACGACGTGAACAAGCACTTCACGATCACCGGCACGCTGAACAACGCGCTCGACAAGAAGTATTGGTCGTCGATGGAATACAGCTACAGCACGTATGCGGCGCCGCTCAATGGCAGCGTGAATCTCACCTGGCGCTATTGACGACGAGGGCGGCGCGCGTGCTGACGCGCGCCGGTTTTATAGCGGCGATCACACGATCAATCCGCGTTATGACGGGTCACCCTGATGAGCGACCCGTCATAGCCCAGCGCCTCGACGCGTTTGCGCAGACGGTCGAGCACGTCAGGCGACGGGCGCGCCGCGCGCGTCAACACCCACAGATAACGGCCCGAGGGCTCGCCCACGATCGACCAGTCGTAATTGTCGGCGTGATCGAGAATCCAGTAATCGCCGTAGAACGGCCCGAAGAACGAGACCTTGAGTTTGGCGTTCGTCGCCGGGTCCGCGACTTTCGCTTTTCCGGCCGATTCGCTGAACGCTTTCGCCCCGGCGCGACGGCCGCGATTGACGACCTTCACGCTGCCGTCGGGATTGAGCGAATAATCGGCCATGACCTCGTCCATGTCCTTTTCGAACGACGCCTCGTAGCGCAACTGCTCGTACCAGCGGCCCATGTATTGCGTCAGGTCCACGGGCCTCGCGGGCTCGGGGACCGCGCGATTGCCAACCGGACCCGGACGCGCAATCGTGGCGCAGGCGCCCACGAGCAGCGCGGCGCCGGCGAGCGCCGCGACGAGCATTTTCTTTTGCATGGTGGCCGTCTCCCGCTACGAGTTGCGCCGAACCGGCAGATTCGACGATGTCGAAATCCGTAGCAAGCGACAGGCCCGCCGCCGTTTCTAGGCCTCGCTCGCCGCGATGCCCGGCATCGGCTCCGTGCCGCAATCGGACCGCAGCGGACGCGGCCGCTCGCGCAGCGCCTCAACGAGTTGCGAGACCTGCTGCGCCGGCATCGGCTTGCCGAACAGATAACCCTGCGCGAAATCGCAAGGCTGCGTCGAAAGCCACAGCACGACGTCCTCGTCTTCGACGCCTTCGGCGGTCGCCTTGATGCGCAGACTGCGTGCGAGCCCGAGCACGGCGGCCACGACCTTCTCGTGTTCCTGGATCCGCGTGTTGAGAAAGGACCGGTCGATCTTGATCTTGTCGATCGAGAGGTGAGTCAGGTGATAGATCCCGGAGTAGCCGGTGCCGAAATCGTCGAGCGCAACGGTGATCCCGCGCGACTGCAGTTTAGAGAGGTTTTCCCGCACGGCCGCGATGTCCGAGACCAGCGCCTGCTCGGTAATTTCGATTTCGAGCCGGTGCGCCGACCATCCCTGTTCGGTGATGGCAGCGTGCAGCCGGTCCGCGAAGCCTGTTTCTTCGAGCATCGAAGTCGTCACGTTGATCGCGAGCGTCAGATGATCGGGCCAGTCCCGCGCGCAATCGATCGATCTGGCCAGCAGCGAGAACGTCATTTTCGGAATCAGCCCGAGGCGATCCGCGACAGGCACGAAATTCACCGGTGCCTGCAAGCCGCGCTGCGGGCAGCGCCAGCGCGCGAGGATTTCGAATCCGACGACGTGCTGCTCGGGCAAGCTCACGATCGGCTGAAAAAACGGCTCGATCTGATCGTGTTCGATCGCGAGCGCGAGATCGGATTCGAACTGGCTGGCGAGTTGCTGCGCCTTTTCGTAGCTCGGCTCGTAGAAATGGAACGTCGCGCGGCCCGCGCTCTTGCCGCGATACATGGCATGGTCCGCGCAATGGAGCAGCGCATCCGGCAAGTCCGCGTCGAGATGCGCGATGCTGATGCCGACGGTCGCGCTCACCGTGGTGGCGTCATCGAGCGAAGCGAGCGGCGCGCCGAGATGGGCCAGGATGTCGATTGCCAGCGCGGCGAGGCGCGTCTTGTCGATGTCGTTGACGATCATGGCGAATTCGTCGCCGCCGATACGCGCGACGCAGGCCTCCGAGTGCCTGGCGATCTGGTGCAGCCGCCCGGCGAGTTCGCACAGCACCTTGTCGCCCATTGCGTGACCATGGCCGTCGTTGATGCGCTTGAAGTCGTCGAGATCGATGAGAAAGACGGCCGCGCCTCGCGCGTGGTCGAATGCCGCCGCGAGGTGCTCGTTGAAGACGCGACGGTTGAACAGCCCCGTGAGCGGATCGTGGCGCGCGAGCTTTTCGCTCTGCACCTGCGCGCGCCGCAGCGCGCTATAGCCGTCTTTCTGCGTACGCAACGACCGGCTCAGCCAGATTGAGGGAGCGATGAGCGCGACGATTGCAAAGCTCGACGACGTGAGGATGAAACGCCAGCGTTCGGAAAACTCGAATGACGGTTCGTAGGTGAATCCGAGCGCGTGCATGGCCCAGCGTTCGAGCTTGAACTCCCACAGACAGGATAGCGCGAACACCGTCGCAAGCACGGTGGCCGCGAGGCCCAGAACGTGCCGGAGTATCTGACAGGTAGAAGCGCGCATTACGGATAAAGCATGAGTAGTCTTCATGCGTTATCGGCAGCGATGCGGCGAACTGAAGATCGGACCGTCGTTCCTGCGGCGAGCCTCGCGCGCTGTACAAATAAGCCGATCTGACCCGACGACCCGGGAAGGGCACACGCAAAGGGCGCACATAAAGCGCACACGAAGCGCACACAAAGCGACCACAAGGCGTGCTTAAGCGCCAACGCCGCCTATCTGTACGAATCCGCACGTAACGGAGTACCGATTTCGGTCACGATCCGTCGTTGGCTAAGATTGCATTTGCATTTCATTCCGAAACCACGCTGGGGGATTTCGATGAGTGCTTTCAACCACGGTAAGTCGATCGACGGATACGCCAGGGTCAGCGCGGCCAGCGCGCAAAGCCTGGCCGAGTCGATGGACGAAACCGGCGTCGCGGTGCTGCATGACGTCGTGCCCGACGAGATCATTGCGCGAATGCGAGGCTTCGTCGGCGATCAGATCGCGCGGCGCGGCGGTCAGTATTTCAGTTGCGAGGGCACGGCGTGGACCGCGGACACCTGTCTGCGTCCGCTGATCGAGGACGCGGGTTTGCACGCGCTGTTGCGATCGCTCTACGAAGGGAAAATGCGCACGCCGCCGCCGAGCGAGCGGATTTTTCCGGTGTTGCGCGTGCTGACCGGCTCGCATGGACTCCGACATGCGCTCAACTTTCACTACGACTCCTATGTCGTCACGGTGCTGCTGCCGGTTTTGATACCCAACGCGCCGGGTGAGCCGCCGGGTCATTTGCTGATGTTTCCGAATCTACGCGACGCGCGGCGATCCGCGGTCGTGAATATTCTTGAGAAGCTCGTGATGGAGAAATTGCTGAAACGGCTCTGGCGTAAAGAGCGCGTGCAGCATTGGTTGTCGGCGAAGATCGTGCCGCTGACGCCGGGCAATCTCTACTTCTTCTGGGGCATGCGCTCGCTGCATGCGAATCAGGCCTGTCTGCCCGCGAGCGTGCGCTGCACGGTGCTCATGCATTTCGGCGATCCGCACGAGCGCAGCCGGTTCAAAGGGTTTTCGCAGCAATTGCACGCGCGCCGGCTGCGGCGCATGGCGAGGGATTAAGGGCTGACGCCATTCCGCCGCCCGCAGGTCGGTCGATATTATTCTGTGATCCTAACGTTATCTTTCCACTGCGCGAGCGCATACGCGAAAGCGGCTACCAAAGCCGCCCGTCCGTGTCATAAAATAGGTCATGGACATTCGTTATGTGCAGAGTTTTGTCGCGGTGGTGGAGAGCGGTTCTATCGCTGAAGCCGCGCGACGTCTTGGGCTGACGGCAACCGCGGTTGCCGCGCGCATTCGCTCACTCGAAGAAAGCCTGGGCACCACGCTGATTCAACGCTCGGGGCGCAACGTCGGACCTACCGCGGAAGGTGTGAAGGTGCTGGACAGCGCGCATGCGCTGCTGCGTGCCGTGCGCGACATGCAGGCCATCGCGCAGGACGGCCAGATGCAGGTCGGCGAGCTGAGGGTCGGCGTGTTCCAGTCGGCCATGGTCAGCATCCTGCCGTCCGTTTTGCAGGGCGTTTATGCCACGTATCCCGACCTCAAGATTTTCGTCGATACGGGAAGCTCGGTCGATCTCTGCAAGAAAGTCTGCTCCGGCGAACTCGATGTCGCGATCGTCGTCGAGCCGCAGTTCGCGATGCCCAAGACGTGCGAATGGCATCCGCTGACTGAGGAGCCGCTCGTCGTGGTGGCGCACGCCTCGATGCAAGGACGCGACGCGCACGAACTGCTGACGTCCGAGCCCTTCGTGCGCTACGCGCGCTCCGTGTTCGGCGGGCAACTGGCCGACCGCTACCTGCGGGACAACGATCTGCACCCGAGGCAGCGGCTCGAAATCGACGGCTTGCTCGCCATCGCGACGCTCGTCGACAAAGGGCTCGGCGTCTCGCTGGTGCCCGACTGGCCGTCGCTGTGGACGAGCGGTCTCGCGATTACCCGGATTGCGCTGCCCGAACGCGCGCCGGTGCGCCGCATCGGGCTCGCGATCGCGCGGCACTCGCCGCGCTTCGCGTTGGTGAAGCTGTTCGCGCAGGCCGCCGCGGTCACTTTCAACCGGCCGTTGTGACGCGCCGCGCGGCCTTGCCCGCGCCGGTCAATCCGGCTTGTCTTTTTGAAGGCTGGCGGCGCGCAGGAAGTCGAAATCCACGCCTTCGTCGGCTTGCGTGACGGTCTGCAGAAACAGCTTGCGATAGCCACGTTCGGCCGTCGGCCGCTTGATCGGCGTGGCTTGCGCGCGGCGCTGCAGTTCGTCGTCGGAAACAAGCAGCGCGATCTCGCGATTCACGACGCTGAGCCGAATCCGGTCGCCGTTTCGAACGTAGGCCAACGCGCCGCCGACGGCCGCCTCGGGCGTCACGTGCAGGACGATCGTGCCGAACGCGGTGCCGCTCATCCGCCCGTCGGAGATGCGGACCATATCTTTCACGCCGGCCCGCGCGAGCTTGCGCGGAATGGGGATGTAGCCGGCTTCGGGCATGCCGGGCGCGCCAACCGGGCCGATGTTCTTGAGCACGAGGACATCGTCGGCATTCACGTCCAGGGCGTCGTCGTCGACGCGCGCGATGAGGTCTTCGACGTTTTCGAACACCACGGCGCGGCCCTCGTGTTCCATCAGCTTCGCGTCGGCGGCCGATTGCTTGATGATCGCGCCGCCCGGCGCGAGATTGCCGCGCAGCACCGCGAGGCCGCCCTGCGGATAGATCGGCTGCGCAAACGAACGCACCACGTCCTGCTTGAAGCCCGCGCCGCTCGCCTCGATCTGCTCGCCGAGCGTCTGGCCGCTCACGGTCAGCGCATCGAGATGCAGCAGCGGCTTCAGTTCGCGCAGCAGCGTGGCGACGCCGCCCGCCTTGTGAAAATCCTCCATATAGTGCTGGCCGGTCGGCTTGAGGTCGAGCAGCACGGGCGTTTCCTTGCCCATGCGGTCGAGCGTATCGAGATCGATGGTGTGGCCGAGACGGCCCGCGATGGCGCTCAGGTGCACGATGGCGTTGGTCGATCCGCCGATCGCCAGCAGCACGCGCATCGCGTTCTCGAACGCCTTGGGCGTGAGGATCCGGTCGATGGTCAGCCGCTCGCTGGCCAGCTTGACGGCTGTCGTGCCGGTTTGCTCCGCGACACGGATACGGTCCGCCGTCACCGCGGGCGGGGTCGCGCCGCCGGGCACCGTCATGCCGAGCGCTTCGGCGATGCAGGCCATCGTGCTCGCCGTGCCCATCACCGAGCACGTTCCCACGCTCGCGACGAGCTGGTTGTTCACGTCGTCGATTTCCTGCTGATCGATTTCGTTCGCGCGGAACTTGCCCCAGTAGCGGCGGCAGTCGGTGCACGCGCCCACGCGCTCGCTGCGATGCGAACCCGTGAGCATCGCGCCGGTCACGAGCTGGATCGCGGGCATGCCCGCCGAGGCGGCGCCCATCAACTGGGCCGGCACGGTCTTGTCGCAACCGCCGATCAGCACGACGGCGTCCATCGGCTGCGCGCGGATCATCTCCTCGGTGTCCATCGACATCAGATTGCGCAGATACATCGAGGTCGGCGACGAGAAGCTCTCGTGAATCGAGATGGTCGGAAAGTCGATCGGCAGACCGCCTGCGAGCATGACACCGCGCTTCACGGCCTCGACGAGTTGCGGCATGTTGCCATGGCACGCATTGAAGCCGCTGCCCGTATTCACGATGCCGATGACCGGGCGGTCGAGCGCCTGGTCCGTGTAACCCGCGCCTTTGATGAACGCTTTGCGCAGGAACAGCGAAAAGCCCTGATCGCCGTAAGAGGTCAATCCGCGCTTCATGCCGGTCGTTTCTGCGGTGTTGTGCGGGGCAGACTTGTCCGCGTTTTCAGCCTTATCCATCTTGTCAGCCATGACGTTTCTCCAAAAATTTCGCTTGCAGGTGTGCCTGGGCGCTCGTTCGTTCGATGCGTCCGGTGGCGGCGGCGGGCGCGCGCCTCAGCGGTTGACGACCCGCGCTGGCAGGAACACCAGAATCAGGATCGCCGAGAGCGTGAGACAGCCCGCGACGAGGTAGAGCCCCGAGGTCAGGGAATGCGTTTCGGTTTTGAGCCAGCCCATGACGGACGGGCTGACGAAGCCGGCGAGATTGCCGGTCGAATTGATCAGCGCGATGCCCGCCGCGGCGGCGGTGCCGCCCAGGAACGAGGTGGGCAGCGCCCAGAACATCGGCAGCGCGGAAATGATGCCCGCCGCGGCGAGCGAGAGTCCGATCATCGCGGGCACGATCTGATTGCCGCTCAACGCGCAGAGACAGAAGCCCAGCGCGGCCACGAGCGCGGGGGCGCTGACGTGCCAGCGGCGCTCGCGCAGGCGGTCGGCGCTGCGGCCTACCAGCATCATGGCGATCAGCGCGCACGTGTAGGGAATCGTCGAGAGCAGCCCGACGGTCAGCGGGTCGTTGACGCCCGAGGCCTTGATGATGGTCGGCTGCCAGAAGCCGATGGCATACGATCCCATGATGATGCCGAACAGGATCAGACCCAGCAGCCAGACCCAGGCGGAGGACACGGCGTCCTTGAACGAGCCATGCGTGCGCCCGGCCGCGTCGCCCTCGACTTCCTGGAGGATGTGCGCCTTTTCTTCGTCGCTGAGCCAGTGGGCGTCTTTCACGCGGTCGTCCAGAAAGAAGAAGACGATGATGCCGAGCGCGATCGCCGGCACCGACTCGATGATGAACAGCCACTGCCATCCCGCATGACCGGCGACGCCCGCGAAGGCATGCATGATGTAACCGGAAAGCGGCCCGCCGAGCATGCCCGACACGGGATTGCCCGCGGTCAGCACGGCCATCATCTTGCCGCGCCGCTGCGACGGAAACCAGTAGGTCAAGTACAGGATCATGCCCGGATAAAACCCCGCTTCGGCCACGCCGAGCAGGAAGCGCACGACGTAGAACATCGTCGGCGTGGTGACCCACGCGGTGGCGAGCGAGAGCAGCGCCCAGGTCACCATGATGCGCGCGATCCAGCGGCGCGCGCCGACGCGATGCAGCAGCAGGTTGCTGGGCACTTCGAACAGAAAGTAGCCGACGAAAAACAGACCCGCGCCCAGGCCGTAGACGGCCTCGCTGAAGTTCAGGTCGTTGAGCATCTGGAGCTTGGCGAAGCCGACGTTTACGCGGTCGAGGTAAGCGACCACATAACAGACGAACAGCAGCGGCATGAAGCGCCAGGCGGCCTTGCGGAACGTGGCATCCGCGGACGCGCGATGGATATCCGCGGGCAGGGCGGGCTGTGAGGACATCGTTGTCTCCTGATGGATGGTCGTGACGAGCGTTCGACGGCGCCATGCGGCCTCTCGTGGCTGGAGGCCTGTGCATGAACGGTCGCGCTTCGTATTGCCAGGGTATTGCGTGGGTTATTGCCCCGGTATTGCTGCCGGATTGCTTCCGGATTGCGCGAATCGCACCGGACGGCGCCCGGGCGCTCGGCCCGGCGTTCGGCGATCCATGGCGAGACTATGCAGGCGCGCCTTCCGGCGAAGAAGGCGACGGCATTGGGTTCAGAACGAAAAGATTTTTCGGTGTGCGGTTTTGAGGACGAACCGTCGAATCACGAAATTCAATAGTTCACACGCGAAAACTATCAATTTTCATTGCGTCGCGGCCGCCGAATAATCCGTCTCAGGCTCACCACAAAGACGGAGACAGCATGTCCAAACCCGCCCGCATCCAGCGCGGAATCAGCCTCTACAGCTATCAGGAGGAATTTTTCCTGCGCAAGCTGGATCTCGAAGGCTGCATCGCCGAGGCGGCGAAAATCGGTGCGAACGGCATCGAGATCGTGAGCGAGCAGATGATTCCTCGCGCCCCGCACGCATCCGACGACTTTTACGCGCAGTGGCACGACTGGATGGCGCAGTACGGCACGACGCCGGTCTGCCACGACCTTTTTCTCGATACCAAGCGTTACCCGGACCGCCGCCTGACCGACGACGAATGCGTCGCCTCGATCGAAGCCGACCTGCGCCACGCGCATCGCCTCGGCTGCCGCTTCGTGCGCGTGCTCGTGAGCGTCTCGCCGCACATCCTCGCGCGCTGCGTGAGCGCGGCCGAACGCTACGACGTGAAGATGCTGCTCGAAGTGCATTCGCCGCTGCATTTCGACCATCCGTGGATCATGCGTCACGCGGAGTCGATGGAACGGCTCGGCACGCAGCACATCGGCTTCATGCCCGACATGGGCATTTTCGTGAAGCACTATCCGCGCGTCATGCGCGACCGCTTCGTGCGCATGGGCGCGCGCGAGCAGGTCGCCGATTTCATCTGCGCCGCCTACGACGATCGCACGCTCTCCGAGTATCTGCTGCAGGACGTGCGCCAGATGGGCGGCACGGGCGTCGAGCTGGCGATGGCCGAAACCGTGCGCCACACGATCTGGTCGAGCCCGAAGCGGCTGCTCGAATTCATGCCGCGCATTCACCATATTCACGCGAAGTTCTACGAGATGACGGCCGAGTGCATCGAGCCGAGCATCCCGTACGACGAAATCCTGCCGGTGCTCGTGGAGGGCGGCTACGACGGCTATCTGTCGAGCGAATACGAAGGCAATCGGCACGTGCAGGACGCCTTCGAAGTCGACAGCGTCGAGCAGGTACGCCGGCAGCATGCGATGTTCGAGCGTCTGCTGGAGCAATACGCGCCGGTGGCGGCATAAGGCAAATTGCGGCGAACGCTCACAGCATCCATTCGCGGAGACACACACCATGTTCGATAAATACATCCTTTGTGAAAACAGCCTGCGCCCGCGTCTCGAAGCGGGCGAGCCGAACGGCTTCTCGGTCGACGTGCGGCTGCCTTATTACCGCGCGCTCGGTCTTTCGATGGTCGAGCAGATCGCGCTGACGATCGACGGCGAGGCGGTCGCGCCCGAGCGCATGACGCTGTGCGTCGCCGACGGCAGCTTCGCGCTCGCGCAGCTCGGCGCGGCGCACGACGCGCGCTGGGGCTTCGGCGAAGTCGCGCGGCTCGAAGTGGACGGCGCGCTGCCCGCGACGGGCGAGCACGACGTGCAGATCGAGCAGCATCTGCGCATTTCCTACCTGCCGTTCACGCTGGTGGGGAAGGATCGCAAGCGCCTGACGCTGGGCTGATCCGAGGGAAATCGGGCGCCGGGCGCGCGAATGCTGGTAGCATGCGCTCGCGCGCCCGGCTCGAACCGATGTAGCGACACACCTATGAGACAACGGCCGCCACGACGGCCGCAAGGAGACGCGTATGACAAATAGAGCACAAGCCGGCGGCCCGCAACGGCAGGCCGGCACGGCGCAAGGCCTCGTGCTGAGCGTGGCATCGACGATGTCGGTGATGGGCGCGGTCGTGATGGCGCCGCTGCTGCCGAGCCTGCACGCCGAATTCGCGGCGACGCCCGGCGTCGATTTCCTGGTGCCGATGGCGCTGACCGTGCCCTCGCTGTGCGTGGCGCTGCTCGCGCCCGTGATCGGGCTGGCGGCGGACCGTATCGGGCGGCGCCGCGCCTATCTCTTCGCGCTGCTGTTCTATGTGCTGTGCGGGACCGCGCCGCTCTATCTGCATACGCTGCCGCAAATCCTCGTGAGCCGCCTCGGCGTGGGCGTCGCGGAGGCCGTCATCATGGTCTGCAGCACGACCTTGCTCGGCGACTACTTCACCGGCTCCGAACGCGTGAAATGGCTGTCGGCGCAGTCGGGCATCGCGTCCGTCTCGGGCATCGCGTTCATCATGCTCGGCGGCGTGCTCGGGCGCGACAACTGGCGCATTCCGTTCGCGATGTACGCGCTCAGTCTCGTGCTGTTCGCCGCCACGCTGCTCTGGACCTGGGAGCCCGCGCCGCGCGAGCGCGAAGCCTCGCAGACGACGCGCTTCCCGTGGGGCATGCTGCTCGGCAACGGCGTGCTCACGGTGATCGGCTCGCTGCTGTTCTACCTGATTCCCGTGCAGATGGGCGCCGTGCTCGCGAGCCACGGCGTGACCTCGCCCGCGAGCATCGGCGTGCTGATTTCGATTGCGAGCATTGCGATTCCGATCGGCGCGTTCCTGTTCCGCCGCGCGGCGCTGCGCATCCGCCTCGACGTGATCGTGTGCCTGCCGTTCCTGCTGATGGGCGCGGGGCTCGTCGCGCTCGGCCGCACCGGCGATCCGCATATGGACGTCGTGGCTGCCACGGTGCATCAGCTCGGCGGCGGTTTCGTGCTGCCCGTGCTGCTGACGATGGCGCTGCAGCGCCTGCCGTTCGAACTGCGCGGACGCGGCACCGGCATCTGGATGTGCGCGTTCTTCCTCGGCCAGTTCATCAGCGCGCCGGTCGCCATCGGCGCGATGAAGGCGGCGGGCAGCATCGGCGTGTCGCTCGGCTGGCTCGGCGGCATGAGTCTCGTGGTGTTTGCGCTGCTCGTGCTCGCCGCCGTGCCGCGTGCGCGCCGCGAAGGCTGGGGCGTGCCGCAAGGGACGACCGCCGGTCAGTGAGATTGTGATTCGACGCTTGATTGACGCCATGCCGCGCATACCGGCATGGCGTTTTGCTTTTCAGGCTTTCAGATTTTCACGCTTTGCAGACGGCGCCGCGCGCGTCAGGCAACCGGCGCGATCTCGCGCGCGCAGTCGATCAGCGTGTCCTTGAACCACGCATAGGCGGGATCGTTTTCGCGCGTCTGCTGCCACTGCACGACTTCGGCGAGCGGCGGCAACGGGATCGGACAATCGACGACGCGCAGTTCGCGCTGCCGGGCCGCGAAGCGCTCGGCGACGAACGACGGCAACGTGGCGATCAGCGGCGTGCCGGGAATCGCGAACGGAATCGCGAGCAGATGCTCGGTGCGCACGACGCGCTCGCGCTGCGCGCGATGGATCAGCGCATCGTCGGACTCGATGGTCGCCACGCTGCCGTCGAGCAGCGTCGGCACGATATGCGGCAGCGCGTAGAACGCCGCTTCGTCGAGCGGGCCGCGCGCGGCTTCGTTGCCGCGCCACACGAGACAGCGATACGGCGCCGTGAGCAGCGGACGGCGCGGATGATCCGCCGACGTGAACAGCGACGGCAGCACCACGAAGTCCACGCCCTGGCGTTCGAGCACTTCGACGGCGGGCGCGCGCGCTGAACGAAACGCGCTGAAGGTCCGCACGTTCAGGCTGACGCCGGGCGCGGTCCGCGCGAGACGCGCGCTCATCAGCGGCAGCACGAAGCCCGCGACGATCTCCGAACAGGCAATCGAAAAGCGCCGCTCCGCGCGCGAGGGATCGAAGCCGGGCTTCGCGGACGTCAGCACGCGCGCGCGTTCGAGCCAGCCGTGCACGGCGGGTTTGAGTTCGAGCGCAACGGGACTGAGCGTGAGCGTGCGGCCCTGCTGCACGAGCAGCGGATCGCCGAAATGTTCGCGCAGGCGCGCGAGCATGGCGCTGATCGCGGGCTGCCCCACGTTGAGCCGGTCGGCCACGCGCGTGACGCTCGGGTCGTCGAGCAGCGCGTCGAGCACCACGAGCAGGTTCAGATCGATCGAGCGATAACGCATGGCGCGAGGTCCTTCAAAAGCCGCATCAAAAGCCGCATCAAAAGCCGCTCGCGCAGTCGACGATCGTGCGCGCGAGCCATTCCACCGCGGGATCGCCCGCGTGCGCCGCGCTCACTTGCAGTGTCTCCCAGACGTCGATCGCCGCGAACGGCGCGGGCACCACGCGCAACGGCATCGTGCGCTCCCAGTCGAGCGCGAGACGCGACGGCACCGTGCCGATGCGCTCGGTGCCGATCACGAATTCGGGTACCAGCAGAAAGTTGGGCACGATCACATCGACCTTGCGCGCCACGCCCGCGCGTTCGAGGCGGCGGCCTTCGACCGTGTTCGCGGCCGAATCCATGAACGTCGCGATGACGTGCGGCAGCGTCGAATACTGCTTCGTGCTCAGCGTCTTGCCGACCAGCGCGTTGTCGCGCGAGACGATGCAGGTGAACGTTTCGTGAAAGAGATCGATGGAAGGCTGATCCGCCGACGTGAACTCCTTCGGCGCGATCGCGAGATGCGCGCCGCGCCGTTCGATTTCATCGCCCATCAGATTGCGCGCGCGCGGCAGCAGGCTGATCAGCGGACGGATCGACAGCGACACGTGCGGCGCGGCCTCCATCAGCCGCGCGATCACGCGCGGCATGAACACCTGCGCGACGTAATCGGAACACAGCACCACGAACTCCTGCTGCGCGTCGGCGGGCACGAACGCGTGATTGGCGTTGGCGATCACATCCGCGCGCTGCAATAGCGTGCGCAGCGTCGATTGCAGTTCGTAGCCGAGCGTGGTCGGCGTCATCTGCCGGTTGCGCCATTCGAGCAGCGCGTCGTCGAAATGCTCGCGCAGACGGCCGAGCGCCGAACTGACCGCCGACTGCTTCAGACCGATGCGCAACGCCGCGCGCGAGACGCTGCGCTCGGTGAGCAGCGCGTCGAGCACGACGAGCAGATTGAGATCGAGTCCTTTGAGGCGCATGCGCAGGCGTGGGGCTGAAGGAGGCGTGGCGGAGGCGCCGTGTGAGGCGTAGTGGGACGAATTGTGCGGAACAATAGTTCGGTTCGGCTGTTAGTGATTTCCCCAGGCTAGAGCGCTGCCAAATCGCGCCGGAAGCCAGTCTGGACGCGGCCTTCAATGTTTCGCCGAGGTATCACGGCAATCAATACAGTGTGCGCGATATTTTTCATTTTTCGTGATGCCGGCGCCTGTCAATAATTCGATCCACGCGCTGCGAACGACAGCGCGGCGCAGCACGGCCCGCCACCCGCGCGAGCCGCACGATAACGACGCAGACAGGTCAGGAGACGATCACGATGAACCCCCAATGCGACTGGCACGCGCGCAGCGCGGCCGGCAAGCGCAGCCGCTGGAGGCAGCAGGAACGAGCAAGCCGCTGGACCCGCCTCGGCCGCTTCGGCATTCCACTCGGCCTGTGCCTCGCCGGCACCGCCGCGAGCGCGCAGCAGGTCACGCTGTACGGCACGATCGACACGGGTATCACGTACATCTCGAACGCGGGCGGCAAGTCGCTCGTCGAGATGCAGCCGAACATCATGTGGAAAAGCGCGTACGGGTTCCGCGGCAGCGAAGACATCGGCGGCGGCACGAAGGTGATCTTCGACGTGAGCAATACCTTCAATACCTCGACCGGCGCGAACTACGGCTTCGGTCCTTCGTTCGGCGTCAGCAACGACCGGTGGGGCACGCTCACAATGGGCCAGCTGAACGACTTCATGTTCCTCTCGCTGACCGTCGCGCGCTGGGGCCCGCAACTGTATTCGGCGCCGCCGTACTACACCTCGGCCGGACCGTTCAGCAAACTGGGCCTGAAATACGGCTCGATGGACTTCAACGGCCAGGCCGGCTGGTACACCTTCAATAACGCGGTGAGCTACCGGTCCCCGACGATCAACGGCCTCACGTTCGGCGCGATGTACGCGTTCGGCAATGTCGCGGGCCATATGGGCAGCGGCGATTCGAACAGCTTCGGCCTCGACTATAGCGTCGGCCCGCTGCAACTCGATGCGGCGTACACCTTCACGCGCTCGGCGGACATCGTCGAGTCGGGCCAGGCGCTGCGCAACTGGGGCTTCGGCGGCCGCCTCGCCGTGGGCGCGGGCACCGTGGATGCGGTCTACACGAACACGCGCAATACGGCGCTCGGCACGGGCGTGCAGGTGGTGGGCGTGGGCGGCCAGTATCCGGTCACGCGTAATACGGTCCTGTCGGTGAATTACCACTACGACTGGGCGAACGCCGCGCAGAACCGCTATCACGCCAATCAGCTGGGCGCGGGCATTTTCTACGGCCTGTCCAAACGCTCGGACATCTACGCGACCGTGACGTGGCAGCACGCGAGTGGCGAAGGCGCGACCGCCGAAATCAACTATGCGATGGTCGGCTCGAGCAGCGCCACGCAAACCGTGGCGCGTGTGGGTATCACCCACCGCTTCTGATCCACGCCGACCGGAGATCGACCATGTATCTACGCATTATCTTGAGCGTCTTGCTCGCTTTATCGGGAATCCTGAATGTTTGCGCGGCGGAGAACGGTGCACAGAGCACTGCACAGAGCACGGCGCAGAGCACTGCGCCGCCCGCGAGCGCAGCCAGCTCGGCGGAACAGGTCAAGCGCGTGTGCCGCCAGGTCTGGAAGCACGATCACTACGAGGAAAAGTGCCGCACGATCCGGCGCGGGCCGCCGCCTGCGCCGCGCATCGACCAGCCGCCTTCGCCGCCGAACTCGCGCAAGGACGGCCCGCAGAGCCGCGCGCCCAGGCATCCGCACGGCACGAGCGACGTGAGGCCGGTGAGCGCCACGCGCAAGGACGCCGAGTAAGCCTGGCTTGATATCGGCTTCGAATTTGCCTCACGTTTTGCCTGAACTCCCACGACTGGAAGCACGCCCATCATGAAGACCCTTCGCGGCCCCGCGCTCTTTCTCGCCCAGTTCGCGAGCGACGAAGCGCCGTTCAACTCGCTCGATTCGATCGCGCGCTGGGCGTCGGCGCTCGGCTATCGGGGCGTGCAGATTCCGTCGTGGGATGCGCGTCTGATCGATCTGGAGCGCGCGGCCACGAGCCAGACTTATGCCGACGAAGTGCGCGGCACGCTCGCCGAACACGGCCTCGCCGTGACCGAGTTGTCCACGCATCTGCAAGGTCAACTCGTGGCCGTGCATCCCGCCTACGACGCCGCGTTCGATGGCTTCTGTCCGCAGGCCTTGCGCGGCCAGCCGCGTGCGCGTCAGCAATGGGCCGTCGAGCAGTTGATGCTGGCGGCGCAGGCGAGCCGCCGTCTTGGACTCGACGCGCACGCCACGTTTTCGGGCGCGCTCGCCTGGCCGTTTCTCTATCCGTGGCCGCAGCGTCCGGCCGGTCTCGTGGACATGGCGTTCGCGGAACTGGCGCGCCGCTGGCGGCCGATTCTCGATGCGTTCGACGCCGTGGGCGTCGACGTCTGCTACGAGATTCATCCCGGCGAAGACTTGCACGACGGCGCGAGCTTCGAGCGCTTTCTGGACGCGCTCGGCGGCCACGCGCGCGCGAACCTGCTGTACGACCCGAGCCATCTGCATCTGCAGTGCATGGACTATCTCGCGTTCATCGACCTCTATCACGAACGCATCAAGGCCTTTCACGTGAAAGACGCGGAGTTCCGCCCCGATGGACGGCGCGGCGTGTACGGCGGCTATGGATCGTGGCTCGAACGCGCCGGACGCTTCCGCTCGCTCGGCGACGGCCAGATCGACTTTCGCGCGATCTTCTCGAAGCTCGCGCAATACGACTTCGCGGGCTGGGCCGTGCTTGAGTGGGAATGCGCGCTCAAGGACGCGGCGGCGGGCGCGCGCGAAGGGGCGCGTTTTATCGCCGATCACATCATCGAGGTCACGCAGCGCGCGTTCGACGACTTCGCCGCGTCGGGCGTGGACGAAGCCGCGAACCGGCGTCTGCTCGGACTCGATTGATCGCAGGCGAAGTAGCGGATGGACACGCAGAAATAGAAAGGATACCGAAGCATGAAGGATGAAATCAGGATCGGCATGGTGGGCGGCGGCGAGGGCGCGTTCATCGGCGCGGTGCATCGCATGGCCGCGCGTCTCGATGGCCGTTACCGGCTGGTGGCGGGTGCGTTCTCGTCGGACGCGGCGCGCTCGCGCGCGTCGGGCGAGGCGATTGGCGTCGATGCCTCGCGTGCGTATGCCAGCTGGCAGGCGATGCTGAGCGCCGAGCGCGAACGCGAGGACGGCATCGAAGCGGTCGTGATCGTCACGCCCAATCATCTGCATGCGCGCGTCGCGCGCGACTGCCTCGCGGCGGGCCTGCACGTGGTCTGCGACAAGCCGCTCGCGACCACGCTCGCCGAGGCGCGCGCGCTGGCCGATGTCGCGCGCATCTCCGGCCGTCTGTTCGGCGTGACCTACACGTATAGCGGTTATCCGCTCGTGCGCCACGCGCGCGAGATGGTGAAGGCGGGCGCGCTGGGCGAGATCCGCTCGGTGCAGGTGCGTTACGCGCAGGACTGGCTCAGCGAAGCGCTGGAAACCACGGGCAACAAGCAGGCGGCGTGGCGCAGCGATCCCGCGCTCGCGGGCGAGGGCGGCTGCATCGCCGATATCGGCACGCACGCGTATCACCTCGCGCGCTTCGTCACCGGTCTCACGCCGCACCTCCTGCTCGCGGATCTCACGAGCGCCGTACCGGGCCGCCGTCTCGACGACAACGCCCAGGTCATGCTGCGCTTCACCAACGGCGCACGCGGCCTGTTGTGGGCGAGCCAGACGGCGCCTGGCAATGCTAACAATCTCGAACTCGCGGTGTACGGCTCGCGCGGCGGGCTGAGCTGGCGCCAGGAAGCGCCCGACGAACTGCGCTTCGCGCCGCTCAACGAGAGTCCGCGCACGATCCGCCGTGGCGACGCGAGCCTGAGCGCCGCAGCGATGGCGGCCACGCGCGTTCCGATGGGACATCCCGAAGGCTACCTCGAAGCCTTCGCGAATCTATACGGCGATTTTGCCGACGCAGTCCGCGCCCATCGCGACGATCCGCAGCGCGCCGCGCAGGCGAGCGCGTTTCCGACGCTCGATGATGGCCTCGAAGGCATGCGCTTCGTGCACGCCGCGCTAGCGTCGTCGCGCGAAGGCGGCATCTGGCTGCCGCTGCGCGATCCCGCGATCAACTGATTCTTTCACCGGCTTTATTGGCTTAATGGCAAGGGCAACCATGTTCAAATATTTCCCGACTAATTACGGCTGGAATCTCGCCGTCGATCTCGCGCTCGAAATGGGCGGCCGCATCGGCGAAATCGAAGCGATGTGCGCCCCGCTCATCGACGCCTCGAAGGACCGCGACGCCGTCGGCACCGCCGCGTTTCGCGACGCGTGGTCGCAAACGGCGGAACGCCTCTGCGTGCTCGCCGCCGAAGACGAAGCGAAGGGCAGGCTGATCTCGGCGGGCGACAAATACAACCGCGCCGCGATCTATCTGCTGACCTGCGAGCGCTTGCAGGCGCATGGCGCGCCGGGGCGCGTCGAACTGTATCGCCGCTTTCTCGACGTGTTCGCGCGCGGCCTCGCGCTCTCCGGCGAAAACTGCGAACGCGTGACGATCCCCTATGGCGACAGCGAACTGTCCGCGCTCTACGTGCGCGCCGAGGGCGTATCGGGCCGCACGCCCGTGCTCGTGCAGGTGAACGGTCTCGATTCGACCAAGGAACTCAAGTACCGCGTGGGCTTGCCGCAATGGCTCGCGAAACGCGGCGTGGCCTCGCTCGTGGTCGATCAGCCCGGCAGCGGCGAGGCGCTGCGTCTGCATGGCCTGCACGCGCGTCATGACAGCGAGCATTGGGCGACGCCGGTCGTCGACTGGCTCGAACAGCGCGCGGATATCGACGCCGCGCGCATCGGCCTCGAAGGCGTGTCGCTCGGCGGTTACTTCTGCCCGCGCGCCGTGGCGTTCGAGCCGCGCTTCGCGTGCGGCGTGGTGTGGGGCGCGAATCACGACTGGCGCGAAGTGCAGAAGCGCCGCCTTCAGCGCGAAGGCAATTTCCCGGTGCCGCATTACTGGGAACACGTGCGCTGGGTCTGGGGCGCGCGCGACATGGACGAGTTTATGCAGATCGCCGAGCACGTGCATCTCGACGGCGTGCTCGACCGCGTGAAGGTGCCGTTCCTCGTCACACACGGCGAGCAGGACTCGCAGATCCCGCTGCAGTGGGCGCAGCGCACCTACGAGCAACTCGTCAACAGCCCGAAGCGCGAACTGAAGATCTTCACGGAGCGCGAGGGCGGCGTGCAGCACAGCAGCTTCGACAACTCCGCGAACGCGGGCGCGTATATCGCCGACTGGGTGGCCGAAACCCTCGGCGCACGCATCGCACTGGCCTGAATAGAATTTAAAGAGGAATCCAGATGAATATCATTGGACCGGATGCGCTGGTGTTCGGCGTCGACGACGTCGCGGCCTGCGCGCAATATCTGACCGACTACGGTCTCTCCCCTGTCGACGTGAGCGCCGAAGGCGGCCGCTTCGAGGCGCTCGACGGCACCGCCATCGTGATTCGCCGCAAGGACGACGCAGGCCTGCCGCCGCCGATGGCCACGGCGAACCTGCTGCGCGAAACCGTCTACGGTGTGGCCGATGCCGCGACGCTCGACGCCATCGCGCAGGAACTCGGCCGCGACCGCGAAGTGACGCGCCGCGCGGACGGCTCGATCGCCAGCGTGGACGACGCGGGCTTCGCGCTCGCGTTTCAGGTCACGGTGCGCAAGCCGCTCGCGTTGCCCGCCGAAGCGAGCAACGCGCCGGGCGCAGAACGCGCACGCGGCGTCAACGTGCCGGCGGTGAATCCCGATGCGCCGGTGCGTCCGCGCTCGCTTTCGCACGTGGTCTATTTCGTGCCGGACGCGCAAGCCGCCGAAGCGTTTTACGTCGAGCGTCTGGGCTTCGTCTGCTCGGACCGCTTCACGGGCGTGGGACCGTTCCTGCGCCCCGCGGGCACGCACGATCACCACACGCTGTTCCTGATCCAGACGCCGCCGTTCATGAAGGGCTGCGAGCACTTCACGTTCCACCTCGGCGGCCCGAGCGAACTGATGCAGGCGGGCACGCGCCTCGTCGAGAAGGGCTATCAGTCGTTCTGGGGACCGGGGCGTCATCGCTTCGGTTCGAACTGGTTCTGGTACTTCAACAGCCCGCTCGGCTGTCACGTCGAATACGACGCCGACATGGATCTGCACGACGCCGAGTGGATCGCGCGCGAAGCGCCGATGAGCGCGGACGCGTCGCAACTCTTCCTGTTCCAGCATCGCGAGCGCTGGATGCCGGGCGGTCCGCCGCCGAAGGGCGCAGCCGCGTGAACGCAGCGACGTCGCGCGCCGTGCGGCTCTGCCATCTCGACGACCTCGCACCCGGCGCGTCGCGCGGGTTCGATCCGCACGGCAGCGGGCGCGACACGCTGTTCGTGATTCGCCGTGCGGACCACACAGCAAGCGTCGATGCCTGGCGCAACGCGTGTCCGCATTACCCGCCCGGCGACGCGGTGCCGCTCGCGTGGCGCAAGGACCGCTATCTGAGCGCGGACGGACGTCACATCGTCTGCGCGGGGCACGGCGCGCTGTTCGACCTCGCGAGCGGCGTGTGCGTGCGCGGGCCGTGCGAAGGCGCGCGTCTGCAACGCATCGCGCTCACGCTGACCGAGGGCGGCGAACTGTGGTTGAGCAATAACGATTCCGATAACGATTTTGTGGAGTGGGACCATGCCTGAAGGCATTTCTCGTGTGCTGGTAGTGGGCGGCGGCTTTTCCGGCATGTCGGCCGCCATTGAGTTTCGCAAGCGCGGCGTGGCGGTCGATCTCGTCGAGATCGATCCGGGCTGGCGTTCGTATGGCGCGGGCATCAGCCTCGGCGGCGCGACGCTGCGCGCGTTCCGCACGCTCGGCGTGCTCGACGCGTTCCTCGCCACCGGTTATGCCGCCGACGGCGTGAACGTCGCGCTCGCGGACGGCACGCCCATCGGCACGCTGCCCACGCCGCGCATCGCAGGCGACGATGTGCCGGGCGGCGGCGCGATCATGCGGCCCGCGTTGGCCGCGATTCTCGCGCAGGCGACGCGCGAGAGCGGCGCCGATGTGCGCCTCGGCTGCACCGTGAGCGCGTGGCGCGAAGACGGCGAGGGCGTCGAGGTGACGTTCTCCGATGAATCGACGCGGCACTATGACCTCGTGATCGGCGCGGACGGTCTTTACTCGACGCTGCGCAAGCAGGCGTTCCCGCACGCGCCCGCACCGGCCTATAGCGGCCAGGGCGTGTGGCGCGCCGTGTTCGAGCGGCCCGAGCAGGTGAGCACGGCGTCGATGTGGGTCGGCGAGCGCCTGAAGGCGGGCGTCAATCCCGTTTCGCGCGAGGCGATGTACCTCTTTCTCACGGAGAACCGTCCGTCGAACGAGTTCGTCGATCCCGCGCAATTCGTCACGCAATTGCGCGATCTGCTCGACACGTTCGGCGCGCCGGAAGTCCGGGCCTTGCGCGATCAACTCGGCGAGCACTCGCAGATCGTCTATCGCCCGCTCGAAAGCCTGCTGCTGCCGCGCCCCTGGTACACGGGCCGCGTGGTGCTGATCGGCGACGCGGTGCATGCCACGACGCCGCATATGGCGTCGGGCGCGTGCATCGGCATCGAAGACGCCATCGTGCTCGCGCAGGAATGCATGGGCGAAGGCGCGCTCACGCAGCGGCTCGCGCGTTTCGAGGCGCGCCGCTGGGAACGCTGCCGCATGGTGGTGGAGAACTCGGCGCGGCTCGGCGAGATCGAGATCGCGGGCGGCGACCGCATGGAGCACGCGGGCATCATGCGCGAAACGCTTGCGGCGCTGGCGCAGCCGATCTGAGCGCGACGGCATGAAGGAGACAGCGATGAAACTGAAGCTCGCCACGCTCGACGACGGCAGCGCCGACGGCGCGCTCTGCGTCGTGTCGACGGACGGCACGCGCGGCGCGCTCGCCACGCAGATCGCGCCGAACCTGCTGTGCGCGATCGAGCAATGGGACGCCGTGGCGCCCGCGCTCGACGCGCATCGCGTCGCGCTCGATGCGGGCGCGTTGATCGAGAGCGAGAGCTTCGTGCTCGATCAGGCCCGCCTGCGCGCGCCGTTGCCCCGGACGTTTCAGTGGTGCGATGGATCGGCGTTTCTGGCGCACGGTGCGCTGATGGAGCGCGCGTTCAACACGGAGCCGATGCCCGATGCGCGTGAGGTGCCGCTCATGTATCAAGGGGCGAGCGACGACTTTCTGGGTCCGCGCGACGATGTCGCGTTGCCCGATGAGGCGCATCAGATCGACTTCGAAGGCGAGTTCGGCGTGATCGTCGGCGCGACGCCGATGGGCGTTTCGCCTCGCGAGGCGCTCGGCTTTATCCGGCTCGTCGTGCAGCTCAACGACTGGAGCCTGCGCGCGTTCGGCCCGCGCGAGATGAAGACCGGCTTCGGCTTTCTGCACGCGAAACCATCGACGAGCTTCGCGCCGATTGCCGTGACGCCTGCCGCGCTCGGCGACGCGTGGCGCGATGGCCGGCTCGCGCTGAAGCTGCATGTCGAGCGCGACGGCGCGTGGTTCGGCGAGCCCGATGGCCGCGCGATGCACTTCCACTTCGGCGAGTTGATCGCACACGCCGCGCGCACGCGCGCGCTGAGCGCGGGCACCTTGATCGGCTCGGGCACGGTCTCGAACGAAGGCGCGCCCGCGGGCTCGGCGTGTATCGCGGAGCGGCGCGTGCTCGAACTGCTCGAAGCGGGCCAGCCGCGCACGCCGTTCATGCGCTTCGGCGACCGCGTGCGAATGGAAGCGCGCAGCATCGACGGGACGCAGGCGCCGTTCGGCGTCATCGATCAGCGCGTGGTTCGCATCGACAACGTGTCGCACGATCACTCGAATAATTAATCAGGAACCCTATGAAAACCCCGCGAACGTTCATCGACCTGTCGATCTATCTGGAGAACGACGTGCTCTCCGACCCGCCGCCGCTCGCGCCGAAGATCACCTATCAGCGTCACGCCGATACCGTGCCCGAATTTCTCGCGATGCTGCCGGGTGTGCAGCCTCAAGACTTCCCCGATGGCGAGGCGGCCGCCGCCGAATGGGTCACGCTCACGACGCATTCGGGCACGCATCTGGACGCGCCATATCACTTCCATTCGACGATGGATGCAAGTTTCGGCGAGCCGAAACCTTCCACGACGATCGATCACGTGCCGCTCGAATGGTGCTTTCAGCCTGGCGTGAAGCTCGATTTCCGTCATTTCCCCGATGGCTATGTCGTGAGCGCAGCCGATGTCGAAGCCGAACTGAAACGAATCGGCTACACGCTCGAACCGCTCGACATCGTGCTCGTGAACACGCGCGCGGGCTCGCGCTACGGCCACAACGACTATGTCAGCGCCGGCTGCGGCATGGGCTACGAAGCGACCATGTATCTGCTCGAACGCGGCGTGCGTCTGACCGGCACCGACGCCTGGAGCTGGGACGCGCCGTTTTCCTATACCGCGAAGCGCGTGGCCGAGACCGGCAACAAGGCGCTGATCTGGGAAGGGCACAAGGCGGGCCGCGATATCGGCTACTGCCACCTTGAAAAGCTGCACAACCTCGAAGCGCTGCCCGACCACGGCTTCACGGTGTCGTGCTTCCCCCACAAGATTCGCGGCGCGTCGGCGGGCTGGACGCGCGCCGTCGCGATCCTTTGAATCCGGTATCGAGAGAATGTCGATGAGCAACGAAAGCAGTGAATTCGATTATGTGATCGTCGGCGCGGGATCGTCGGGCAGCGTGCTCGCCGACCGCCTGAGCCGCGACGGCAAGAGCCGCGTGCTGCTGCTCGAAGCGGGCGGCGATAACGAATCCGAACTCGTGCGCATGCCGCGCGCGTTCATGAAAATGTGGGGCAATCCGCAATACTTCTGGCAATTTCCCGTGAAGGCGCAGAAGGACCGCCCGGCGAATGAAACGTGGGTTTATGGACGCGGGCTCGGCGGATCGAGTTCGACCAACGGCACGTGGTATCTGCGCGGCATGCCCGCCGACTACGACGCGTGGCACGCAATGGGTTTGCGCGAGTGGTCGTGGAGCGAAGTCGAGCGCTGTTTCGGCGAAATGGAAAACTACCGCTACCGGCACGGTCATCGCTCGCGCGGCCGCAACGGGCCGCTTCAGGTGACGGAGTTGCCGTTCCGCTCGCCGGTGATCGACGCCGCGCGCGAGGCGGGCCGCCAGATGGGCCTGCCCGTGCTCGACGACATCAACACGCCGAATACGCAGGGCATCGGCTACACGCAGGCGACGGTCGATCGGCGCGGCCGCCGCGCGTCGGCGTATCGCGCGTTTCTCAAGCCTGCGATGCGCCGGCGCAATCTCACGGTGATCACGGGCGCGCTTGCGGAGCGCATCGTGTTCGAGGGCACGCGGGCAACGGGCGTGCGTTATCGCGTCGGCGAAACAGCAGGCTTCGCGCGCGCGCGACGCGAAGTGATTCTCTGCGCGGGCGTGTTGCAGAGCCCGAAGCTCTTGCAGATCTCCGGCGTCGGTCCTGCGGATGTGCTTGCGAAGGCGGGCGTCGACGTCGTGAAAGATCTGCCCGCCGTCGGGCGCAATCTCGTCGATCACGCGATGTTCTCGATTTCGTTTCGCATGCGCAACGATCCGGGTTTCAATCGCGAATTCCACGGCTGGCGCTTGATGCGGCATGTGCTTCAGTACTACACGACGCGCACCGGGCTCATGGCCTATACGTCGCCGGAACTGACCGCGCTGGTGTCGATGCGATCCGAGCCGCATTGGCCCGACGTGCAGTTCGGCGTGGGGCCGTTTTCGATGCGTTCGTCCGAGGAAATCAAGGCCGATCCGGGCCGTGGCGCGTTGGAGGATCAGCCGGGAATCACGCTCAATGGCTATTATTTGCGGCCGAAAAGCCGTGGCAGCGTGGCGATCCAATCGGCGGATATCGCGCAGCCGGTGCTCGTCGATGCGAACTGGTGGGGCGATCCTGAGGACCGCAAACTGCTGATCGACATGCTGCGTCTCATGCGCAAGTTCGCGGCCCAATCCGCGCTCGCGCCGTATATCGTGCGCGAGGTTACGCCCGGCCCGCAGTATCAGAGCGACGACGAGATCTTCCAGGCATTGCAGTGGCTCGTGAGTCCCGGCGTGCACGCGACCGGCACGTGCCGCATGGGCGCGCCGGAAGATTCGGTGCTCGATTCGCGCTTGCGCGTGCATGGCGTTGACGGGCTGCGCGTGGTCGATTGCTCGTCGATGCCGACGCCGCCTTCGGGCAACACCAACGGTCCGGCGATGATGCTCGGTTATCGTGCGGCGGAGTTGATTCTCGAGGATCGCGATCGGCGCGTTGAAGAACGGTGTGCGGGGACTGCCGTGTTCGCGTAGTGCTTTGTTGAGTGTTTTGTTGAGTGTTTTTGGTGGCTTGCACGTTGCGGTTTGCGCGCAACGTGCAAGCTGATCACGTAGGCGTCACGGTCGCTGGAATAGCCGCCCGGGACGCGCGTCGATCGTCAACCTATCTTGTTGGCCTGCTCTTTTGCGAGCAGACGTTGCGCCTGGCGATCCCCATGGTTGGCTTCCTGTGCGGTTTGCACCGAGGATTCGGTGGCTTCCGCAAAGGCTGCGCGCGCCATGCTGCTGATATTGACCGTATAGGAAGCCGATGGCGTCGAACTTTGCGTCGTCGTGCTGGATTGCGTCTGCGATGCGCTGGCCGGTTGCGCGGCGGCCGTCGCCTGTTGCTGCTGCGTTCCGGTACTCGTCGCGACGGACGCGGGTTGACTGGAAATGGCGGCAATGCTCATGAAAGGTCTCCAAAAGGTGAATGAACCGTGAACAGCGCACGGTTTATCGGAGCATCCTTTCCAATACTTAAGAAGTATTTATTTTCAGGTAATGAGCGGCCTTAAGGCTTGCATAAGCTGCGGTTTGATTTCCACTACGCCGACTCACAATAGCCGCGTGCCAGTCCATCGAAATCGTGGATGAAATGGCTGGAATGAAAATGTCTTTTATTCAACCTGCAAGCGCACGGAACGGCTTTCTTTTAAAAAAACGATCCAGACCGAAAGTCTGGTTTGTTAAGGCGTACATCAGGATACGTCGCTAGTATCTCGCCGATCGCTCAGGTTGCCCGTGGAAATCAATCTTGTCATCGCGCACGAATAACGTCACTCACGATAACTGGTCCACCTGGATTCTCCGGCAACGTCACGGCGACGATCGCGCGCAGGCGCGCAACGTTCGCGTCGAGATTACGAAATACGCCGACCGTGTGCTGGATTCCGTTCGACTCCAATCCGGTATGACATTGGCCGACATCGGCACCGGGGATGGTCTCGTGGGATTTCGGGCGATCGAGCGCGCCGGTGCTTCGATCAGCGTGATCATGACGGATATTTCACCGCCGTTGCTGGAGCACGCTGAAGAGACCGCCCGAAAGCTCGGTGTCAGCGGGCAGTGTGCATTCGTTCAGGGGTCCGCCGAGCAGCTGGACGGTATCGCCAATGCATCCGTCGATGCGGCCACGATGCGGGCCGTGCTCGCCTATGTGCCGGACAAGCCCGCGGCAATGCGCGAGCTTTATCGCATTCTCAAACCGGGTGGCCGTTTCGCCATGGCAGAGCCGATTCTGCGTGACGAAGCGCTTGAGGTTTGCATGCTCAAGCGATTGGTCGATGAAGGCGCGTTCGAGGCCGGCGATCCGTTCTTTCCGCTTTTGCTCCGATGCCGGGCCGCACAATTCCCCGACACGGAAGACAAGCTGCGATCGCTGCCCATAACGAACTATGGGGAGCGCGATCTGGTTCGCTTTGCGATGGATGCGGGATTCACGGACATTCATCTGGAACTGCATATCGATGTGCGGACCGAGGACAGTCTTCCGTGGGACATGTTTATCCGCACCTCGCCGCATCCTTTGGCGCCGCCGCTGGAAGAGATCCTCAAGACGGAATTTACCCAGAGCGAGCGCGAGTATCTCGAAGTGCGGATGCGGGCGATTTTTGAAAGCGGCAAGCAGCTTGGCGCGGAACGCATTGCGTACCTGACGGCGAAAAGGCCGTAAATAGCGGACGCCTGGCGTTCAAGAAGGGCGGCTGATAAGCCGCCGTCACTTCCCCGCGCCGGTGGGCTGTTCGCAACTCATCACGAGTGTGCCTGCGTCGTTCGCCACGGCCCTCACGACGGCGCGGTGGAATTCGCCCGATCCGCAATACCATTCAGCGACAAAATCCGATCGGCACGCTTTTGCGTCGAAAGCGTGCTCAGGCGAAGCGACCGGATAACGGCAGGTCTCGCGAGCGTTACAGTGGAGCGCGAGCGTGCGCGTTGAATTGCCGTGACGCGCGCCGCAGTTCGCACCGTAAGTCCCCGATTCGATACGGATCGGGGACGCCAATGCGTTCAGACTCGCGCCAAGCAGAACGGCCGCCAATAAGGCGCAAAACGTTCGGTTCATGATTGCCCCCTTTATCGCGTCGGCGGCTTTCCTCCATTCAGTTTAGGGCGGATTGGGGACTCGCGAAACGCTGCATTCGACTACGCGCCCACGGCACCAAACCCCAGACGAATGCCGCCGTCATCACATCAGGTGATGACGGTCATATCCCCCGCTTCGTTGATCAACGAAAAGGGCGGCCCGTAGACTCCTGCCATACCCAACAACACTCAGGAGACACGGCGCGGCGGGAGCTCAGGCACCTGCGCCCTTCGACCATGGATCTGTCCCTTCCCAATACGACGGCCGGACGGCCGACCCTCTCCATGGGCGAGAAGCTGAGCTACGGCGCGGGCGAGATCGCGTCGAATCTCGCCTGGAACATGGTCACGGGCTTTCTGCTTTTCTATTACAGCGACGTCGCCATGCTGCCCGTCGCCGCGCTCGGCGGACTGATGCTCGTCACACGCGTGCTCGACGCTATTTTCGATCCGCTGGTGGGTCTCACCGTGGACCGGACATCGAGCCGCTTCGGCAGGGCGCGTCCGTATCTGCTCTACGCGACGATTCCGTTCGGCATCCTCTGTATTGCCACGTTCACGGTGCCGGACTTTTCGCCGTTCGGGAAACTGGCTTACGCGTATGTCACGCTCACGCTGCTCGGCCTGCTCTATTCGCTGCTTTACATTCCCTATAGCGCGTTGTTGCCGCTGATGACGCGCAATCCCGCTGAAAAGAATCAGCTCGGCAGTTTTCGATCGATGGGAACGTCGATTGCCTCGATCTTCGTCTATGGCCTGACGATGCCGATCGTCGGTTATATCGGCGGCGCCGACCGTCAACACGGTTTCACCGTGGCAGCCGTCATCATGGCCGTGCTGAGCGTTGCGCTGTATTTTCTGGTGTTCTTCAAATGCAAGGAGCGCACGCAGGCCGCGGCGCCGGTTCAGCACGTCGCGGTCAGGCTCAGTCTCGCGCAGATGCTGCGCAACCCGGTCTGGCGCATCGTGTTCGTGATGGCGCTGCTCATCTTCATCAAGCTGGGCGTGCTCGTGTCGAGCGTCGCGTACTTCACGAAGGACGTGCTGCGCGCGCCCTGGATGATCTCCGTGCTGCTGCCGCTGCTTTCCGTGGCGATCCTGATCGGCGGATTCTTCGCGGGCCTGTATTTCAAGCGCTTCAGCAAGCGCATCGGCAACATCGCCGCCATTGGCGTCTCCATTGCGCTGACGCTCGCCATGCCGCTGTTCCAGTCGCACACCACCGTGTTCGTCACGCTATTCGTGCTCTCGAACATCGTGACCGGCATTCAGGCGGCGACCACCTTCGTGATGATGGCCGACGCGGTCGAGGTGCACGAAACGGCGTTCGGCAATCGCGCAGACGGCCTCATCGTCTCCAGCGTCAGCTTTGGCATCAAGGTCGGGATGGCGGTGGGCACGGCATTGACCGCGTTTGCATTGGGCTGGGCGGGATACAAGCCCGCGGACATCACGGCGAAGGCGGCATCGGTGGTGGGATGGCTGTTCTACGCCACGCCGGTCGTGCTGATGGTTCTGCAGGTCATTTGCCTGTCCTTTTATCGCTACGACGAGAAGTCGGCATCGCGCGAAAGCCGCGCGATCCACGGCGAGGGCGCGCCCAAGGCGCTCTAACCCAACCTGTAAATGGAAAGTTTCGAACATGATGAAAAACCGAGTAGTGAGCGACAACGGTCTGCGCGCGACGGAGAGCGGCTTTGCAATCGATGTGCGCTTGCCGTGGTATCGCTCGTTGCCGCTGTCCACGGTCGACATTGCGGAAATTATTCTGGATGGCGAAACGATTGATCTCGCCGATGTGACGTTTGAACTCGAAGGCCAGACGCTGCGCCCCGACGATCTCCGTGCGTTGACCGACCAGTGGTGGTACGTGCTCGACTCGGCGTGGCTGAACGTCAAGCATGCGCCGCTCGCGAAGGGCAGCGCGCACGATGTCGCCGTCACGCTCGCGGTGCGTCCGCCCTATATCAAGGGACTGGTCCGCCTCACGAAAACCGAAAAGCGCCTGGTCGCGAACTAATCGACAGCAGGAGAAAACGATGAGCAGCAAGAATACCGGTTTGCGACTGGGTACGACACTCTATAGCCTCACCACGCAGTTTCACGGGCGCGAATACACGTTCGACGAACTCGTGCGCAAAGTCGCGGCCGAGAACCTCGGTCCGGGGCTCGAAGTCGTCGGCTTTCAAAGCATCCGCGGTTTCCCGAATGTCAGCGATGAATTTGCGGATCACTTCCGTGGGCTGATCGAAGAAACGGGCCTTGAGCCGTCCTGCCTCGGCATCAACGCCGACTTCCGCATGTCGCGCGATCGCGATCTCTCCCTTGACGAACTCGTGACGTACCACGAGCGTCAACTTCACGCGGCGGCGAAGCTCGGCTTCCCCGTGGTGCGCTATCAGTACCCCGCGGGTCCCGAGGCCATCGAACGGCTCGTTCCGCTCGCGGAAAAACTCGGCATCAAGCTGGGTCTCGAACTGCACGCGCCGCATCATGTGCAGCATCCCGATGTGCTGGCGTTCCGCGAAATGTATGCGCGCGTGGGCTCGCCGTATCTCGGCTTTATCCCGGACTTCGGCGCGTCGGCGCGTGCGGTGCCGCCGAGTTTCATCGAGTATTTCCGCGAACTGGAGATTCCCGAGTCGCTGATCCAGCTTGCGCTCGAACACTGGAATGGCGAAGGCGAGGCCTATCCGCGTCGTGACCGTTTCCAGGCCGAGGCTCGGGCGCTCGGTGCCAACGAACGCTTCATCACCGAGATCAGCATTATTTTCGGGCTGTTTTCACGCCAGAACCCCGAGGCGTGGCTCGAGATCATGCCGCAGGTCGTGCATATTCACGGGAAGTTTTTCGATTTCGCCGACGACGGTTCGGAAGTCTCGGTGGACTACGACCGCATTCTGCCGATCTTCGTCAAGGCCGGTTACAACGGCTTCATGTCGAGTGAGTATGAAGGCCATATGTGGACCGATTCGGACGGCTTCGACAAGCTGCGCCGCCACCACGCGCTTGCACGGCGTGTACTCGGCAGACTGAACGAAGTCGAACACGCAGGTTAATCGTCAGTTAATTGTTGGTTGATCGCGTGCACGGTGCGGATCGATAGCGGGCTTTCAATCAGGATGCCGAAGTGAGAGGAATTATGCGTTTGCGGGCTGTTGTACTGTGTGTTGTTGCTTTGGCGGCTGGAGCCGCGAAGGCCGAGCCGGGCGATGTTGCGGCGGGCAAATCGGCATTTGCGCGCTGTGCGGCCTGCCACTCGGTCGCGCCGGGCGTGACGCTCATGGGGCCGTCGCTGTCGGGCGTCGCGGGCCGACGCGTCGGCTCCGTGGCGGGCTTCCGCTATTCGAACGCGCTCGCCGCGTCTCACGATACGTGGACGCCGGAGCGGCTCGCCGCATGGCTCGCCGACCCCGCAAAGGTTTATCCGGGCAACCGGATGCCTTTCGCCGTGTCGGACGAGAAAACGCGCCGCGATCTGGTCGCCTATCTCTCGACATTGACCGCCGCAAAATGAGCTTCGCATCGGCGGGAAACACGCGCAAATTGCGCTTCGCGATGGTCGGCGGCGGTCCCGGTTCGTTCATCGGTCCCGTTCATCGGATCGCGGCGGAACTCGATGGACAGATCGAGCTGGTCGCCGGCGCGTTCAGCAGCAACGCTCAACGTTCGGCGCAGGCCGCCGCGCAATACGGCATCGATCCGTCACGCGCTTATTCGGATTACGAAACATTGCTCGACCGCGAGCGAGAGCGCACGGACCCGGCCGACCTCGTTGCGATCGTCACGCCGAATCACCTGCATTTTCCGGTTGCGGCGGCCGCACTCGCGTGCGGTTATCACGTCATCAGCGACAAGCCCGCGACCGCCACGCTCGACGAGGCGCAGGCGCTGGCCGCACACGTGGCGGATAGCGATGGGCTTTACGCGCTGACCTATACGTACACGGGCTATCCGATGATCCGGCAGGCGCGCGCGATGTGCGCGTCGGGCGAACTGGGGCGCATCCGCAAGGTCGTTGTCGAGTATGTGCAGGGGTGGCTCAGTCAGCCCATCGAAGCCGATGAGCAGAAGCAGGCGGCATGGCGCACCGATCCGGCGCGCGCCGGTATGGGCGGCTGTATCGGCGATATCGGCGTGCACGCTTTCAATCTCGTCGAGTTTGTCACGGGCGAGCGTGTCGTGAAGCTTTGTGCGGACCTCTCGGCGATCGTGGAAGGCCGCCGTCTCGACGACGACTGCAATCTCCTGGTTCGCCTCGCAGGCGGTGCGCCCGGCGTGATCCATACGACGCAGATCGCGGCTGGCGAGCGTAACGGACTCGCGATTCGTGTCTTTGGCGAAAAGGGTTCGCTGGCCTGGGAGCAGGAGGAGCCGAATCGGCTGCGCGTTTCCTGGCCCGATCGGCCGACGCAAATTTTCCATGCGGGCGCGTCGTATCTGGCTGCATCCGCCGTGAGTGCGTGCCGCTTGCCGCCGGGGCACCCCGAAGGCTATCTGGAGGCGTTCGCGAATCTCTATCGCGACTTCGCAGCGTCGATACGTGCGCGAGCATCGGGCGCGAGCGATGAATGTGGGCTCGTCAACGGCATCGAGGCGGGCGTTCGCAGCATGCGTTTCGTGGAAGTCGCAGTGGCGGCGAGCCGCGCCGGACGCGGCTGGGTCGCGATGGATTAAACGAGGAGCGTGCATGCAAACCATCAAGGGACCGGGCATTTTTCTGGCGCAGTTCGCGGGCGATACGCCGCCGTACAACTCGCTGGAATCATTGGCTCGCTGGGCGAGCGGGCTCGGATACGTGGCCGTGCAGATTCCCACCTGGGACCGTCGGCTATTCGATCTCGAACTCGCGGGCACGAGCCAGGATTACTGCGACGAAGTCCGCGGGACGCTCGCGCAGCACAAGCTTCAGATCAGCGAACTGTCGACGCATCTGCAGGGACAACTCATTGCCACGCATCCGGCGTATGACGCGCTGTTCGACAACTTCGCGCCTGCGGAGCTGCGTGGGCGGCCGCAGGAACGGCGTGAATGGGCGCAGCGACAGTTACGGCTGGCCGCATCCGCAAGCCGCAAGCTTCAACTGAAAGCGCACGCGACCTTCTCCGGCGCGCTGGCGTGGCATTTGTTTTACCCGTGGCCGCAACGACCCGCAGGTCTCGTCGAAGAAGCCTTCGCGGAACTCGGCAAGCGGTGGCTTCCGATCCTGAATGCCTTCGATGAAGCGGGCGTGGACGTCTGTTTCGAGATCCATCCCGGCGAGGATCTGCACGACGGCGTGACGTTCGAGCGCTTTCTGGATGCAACCGGCGCGCATGCGCGCGCGAATATCCTGTTCGATCCGAGCCACCTGCTGCTTCAGCAGATGGACTATCTCGCGTTCATCGATATTTACCACAGCCGTATTCGCGCGTTCCATGTGAAAGATGCCGAATATCGGCCGAACGGGCGCAGCGGTGTCTATGGCGGTTATCAGCCGTGGTTGTCCAGGCCGGGCCGTTTTCGCTCGCTCGGCGATGGGTCGATCGACTTCAAGGCGATCTTTTCGAGCCTGACTCAACACGGGTACGACGGATGGGCGGTCGTCGAATGGGAATGCTGTTTGAAGCATCCCGAAGCGGGCGCGGCCGAAGGCGCATCGTTCGTGCGCGAGCATCTCATTCGCGTCACGGAACGCGCGTTCGACGACTTCGCTGGCGCCGACGCGGATAGCGCGCGAAATCGGCGGATTCTCGGACTCGTGGCCTAAACCTGCTGTCGCGACGCGCACGCTGCCCTCACGGCGCAGCGTCGTTGCTGCAGCCATTCTTGATGGGCGATTCGAGGTATGAGCGCAATTAAACACATCGTGATGTGGGACCTGAAAGGCGAATCTCCCGAAGAGAAGGCGACGGCCGCCAAGCGGGTCAAGCTCGCATTTGAAGGTCTCAACGGAAAAATTCCGGGTCTGCTCAAGCTCGAAATCGGCATCGATTTCAGCGGCGTCGATTACGCCTGCGATGTCGTGCTGTATTCGGAGTTCGATAGCCGGGAGGCACTGCGGGCGTATGCCACGCATCCGGAGCACCTGCGCGTACGCGACGAGCTGACCGGTGTGCGCGTGAGCCGCCATCAGGTCGACTACGCCTGATGCGCGCAGGCGGATTCGAAGACGATTCGAAGCCCGATTCGAAGCAGGCGTATGGGCCATCTTGCTTAATGGACTCGCGCGGCGCTTGACAGCCAATTCGAAGTGCGACGCGGCTGAGCGCCTCGCCGCGCAATGCAGGCAACTACGATAACGAAGGAAGAGATGGAGACACGCAGCATCAATCCCAAACGCCGGCGGCTCATTGTCGGCGCCAGCGCTGCCGCAGCGGCGGCGGGCATCTGGACGCTGGTCGGCACGGTTCGTCCCGCCGAAGCGGCTTCTTCGCTGGTCGACTTCGTTTGCGACCAGACCCTGCCGCAGACGGATACGCCGGGTGCGTTGTCCGCAGGTGTGCCCCAGTTCCTGCGTCTGGCGGTCCAGCACGGACTCGCGGGCGCAAAGCCCGATCTGCTTGAGCAACTGGCATCGGAACTCGATCACGCCGCGGGCGGCCGCTATGACGCGCTATCCACTGAGGAAAAGCTCAAGGTACTCACGCGCCACGACGAGGCCTGCTTCAAGGGCGGACGACCGAGCGGCGCGCAGGCATGGCCCACTGTGAAGCGCCTGATTCTGATCGGCTACTACACCTCTGAGATCGGCGGCTCGCATGAACTGCGCTATGAGCTGGACCCCGGTGGCTTCCAGCCCGATCTTCCGTATAAGGCGGGCGACCGCGCCTATTTGAACGACTGGTTTGGGACGATTTGATCATGCGTGACGACTTCGATGTGATTGTGGTGGGATCGGGCATCTCCGGTGGTTGGGCCGCGAAGGAACTGACTGAAAAAGGTCTCAAGGTCGCGCTGATCGAGCGCGGCAAGATGATCGAGCATCAGGCCGACTATCACAATGAAATGAAGGCCCCCTGGGAGATGCCGTTCCGGGGCATGGGCGATCAGAATCTCTTCAATGCCGATTACCCGCAGCAGCAAGGGCTTTTCTTCAACGAATGGACCCAGGATCATTGGGTCAACGACCGGCAGAATCCGTATGAATCGAGCGGCCCCGTGCCGTTTCAGTGGCGACGCGGCTATCAGCTTGGCGGCCGTTCGCTGACGTGGGGACGTCATGTCTTTCGCCGCGACGACCACGATTTCGAAGCCAATCTCAAGGATGGCAACGGCAGCGACTGGCCCATTCGTTATCGCGACATCGAACGCTGGTATGCGTATGTCGAGTCGTTTATCGGCGTGTCGGGCGACGCGAACGACAAGGTCGAGGGCTTGCCGAATGGCGTCTTTCAGGCACCGTTCGGACTGACCGCGCCCGAACTGGCGCTGAAACAGCGTCTGGCCGAACACTACGACGGGCGGCGTCAACTGATCATCGGCCGCATCGCGCACCTGCGCGAAGCGAAGGAAGGTCGTGCGCCGTGCCAGGCGCGCCTCATCTGTTCGCGCGGCTGTTCGTATGGCGCGTACTTCAGCACGCAGAGTTCGACGCTGCCGGCGGCGCGCGCCACGGGCAATCTCACGCTGCTGACCGACCAGATTGTCGAACGCGTCGATTACGATGCCACGTCGAAACGCGTGACTGGTGTGAGCCTGTTGAATGCGGTCGATGGCTCGCGCAAAAAGCTCACGGCGCGCGCGGTATTTCTCAATGCATCAGCGTTCAACTCGGTCGGGATTTTGCTGCGCTCCGCCTGTGATTCTTTTCCGAATGGTCTGGGCAATTCCAGCGGCGTGCTCGGGAAGTACATCATGGACCACGGCTCCACGACTTTCGTCGCGCGCATCAAGGGTTTCGACGATCGAACTTACGCGATCAACCGTCCCGCCGCGTTCATCATCCCGCGCTATCTGAACGTCACTGAAAAACAGGCCGGTCTGCTGCGCGGCTATGCATTCCAGGGTGGCGTGTCACGGCGCGGTTATACGCGCGGTGCCGATGGCCCGGGTTTGGGTATCGCGTTGAAGAAAGACCTGAAAGGCGTGGGCGACTGGATCATATTCATGGGCGGATTCATCGAAACGCTGCCGCGCGAATCGAATGCCGTGACTTTGTCGCGTTCGGCAAAAGATGCCTACGGTATGGCGCAACTTCATATTAATTTCGAATTCTCCGAAAACGAACACCGGCTCGCGGAACACGCGACGAACGAAGCCCGGCAGTTTGCGGGCCTCATGGGCTGGGACGTGTTGTTCGCGTCGCCGGAACTGGGGCGGCCCGGCAGTTCGATTCACGAAATGGGCGGCGCGCGCATGGGACGCGATCCGCGAACGTCGTTTCTCAACGGATTCAATCAGAGCCACGACATTCCGAATCTGTTCGTCACCGACGGGGCGGCGATGGCTTCGTCGGGTTCGGTCAATCCGTCGCTGACCTATATGGCGTTGACGGCGCGCGCGGCGGATTACGCCGTCAAACAAATGAAGGCCGGTGCCATTTGAAATCGAGTCATCGATGAGTGCGTGTGCGGACGCACGTCGTACCGCGTCGTTGGTTTTCTGACGCCATTCTGAAACGCTGAGAGCTGATCCGCATGCTGGGCATGTATCCGACTTTTTATATTCCAGGCATTGGCACCGCCTGGATGATGGGCATCATTGGTGTCGTTCACGTTGTCGCTTCGCATACGTCCGTGGGCGCGTCGTTTCTGTTTGCCTTACTGGAAACACGCGCATTCCGACAAAACAAGCCGGAGCTGCTGGCGTTCATCAAGCGCTATGGCGCTTTTCTGCTGGTCTTCTCGTACATCATCGGCTCGATTACGGGGCCGGGGATCTGGTACGCCATCACAGTCGCGAGTCCGCGCGGCGTCAGCGGTCTCATCCACAATTTCGTCTGGGTGTGGGCCAGCGAATGGGTCTATTTCACCGTCGAGGTGATTGGTGTGTATGCGCTCGTCTATCTGATCGACAAGGTGGATGCGCGAACGCACCTCATGCTCACGTGGACGTTCGCGATGGCGTCGTGGGCGACGATGCTGCTGATCGTCGGCATTCTGTCCTTCATGATGTGGCCGGGCAATGCGGCTTGGTACGAGACCGGCCAGGCCGCCGACGCGTTCTTCAGCCCGAACTTCTTCGCGCAGCTCGGCGTGCGGACGGGCGGGATGCTGGTCATGGCGGCGATTGTCGGCCTGGTGCTCGCGAGCCGCGTGCGCGACCGCGCGCAGCGGCGCGAAATCATTCGCCTCGTGGCGCCGGTGGGACTGAGTGGCGGCGCCATCGCCGTGCTCATGTTCTTCGCGTATCTGCATACGCTGCCGCAGAACGCGATCGTGATGCTCAACACGCATCTGTTGCCTGTCTATGGTCGGGAAATGCTCGCCGTGTTTATCGTTACGGCGAGCTGGCTGATGTTCTGCTGGATGTTTCCGCAGCACGTATCCACCTCGCTTGCTGTGCCGCTGTTCGTGCTGATCGCGGTGGCCGGCGTGTGGCCTGAGGAGCGCATGCGGGAATCGATGCGCAAGCCTTTCGTGGCGGGCCAATATATCTATGGCAATCAGGTGATCGCGCGGAACGTGCCCGGAAGAGGCATTCGCGATGAAGTCGATCGAATCGCGGCGCATGGACTGCTCTCGCTGCATCCCTTCATACCGGAACGCCTGCGCGTGATCGACGACGCGAACCGGCTCGAAGCCGGGCGTCTGCTGACGCGGCTCGCCTGTGCGAATTGCCATTCGCTGGAGCCGGGCGGGCTATTGCGCAGCTTGCCCGACAAACTCCATCGCGCGACCGACGAAGATCTGATTGCCGCATTCCTGCGTGGGCCGCTCGGACACGGCACGCAACCGTACATGCCGCGCATCGACTTGCCGGATGCCGAGGTTCGCGCCATCGCTCACTACCTCGCCGCTGTCGACGCAGGAAAAGATGTCGACCGCCTGATCGATCAACATCATAAAAACGGCCGCTAGAACATGGAAATAGGTGCAGTCATGAACGCGATGCGCGATCCCGCCGGGATTCCCGCGCCGCCGTTCGTCTTTCAGGCGCTGATGGTGATTACATGGGCGCTCCATATTGCCTTTGTTCATCTGTCGATGGGCGCGGCGGGTCTCGCCATTTACGCGTTTCATTCGCGTTCGCGCGGAGAACATTGGACGCGTCTCTCGATGGCGATGACCAAAGTGGCGAAGGTCGGTGTGTCGCTGCTGATTGTGCTCGGGGTCGCGCCGCTCTTGTTCACGCAGGTCATCTACGATCCGCAGTGGTACACGTCGAACGTCTTGTCCGGGCGTTGGGCGCTGGCGTTTATTTTCACGCTGCTCGTGGCCTATTGCCTGTGGTACGTGTTTTACGTATCGAATCATGAGCACGCGAAACGCCGTGCGGGATGCTATGCATGGATCGCGTTGCTGTTATTTTGCATCGACGGGCTCATCATGCACGCGCTCTCGTATCAGGCGTTGTTGCCGGAAAAGTGGATGAGCTGGTACGCGCCCGGTGGTGTCGTGGACACGCGTGGCGCGGCCCTGCATGCGATCGAATGGGCGCGCTATGTCTTGATCATGGGGATTTCCGTGCCTGCCGTCGGCGTATTCCTGATTGCTTACGCCCATTACTTTTCCGTGCGCGGCGATCGTGATGCGCGCTATCTGGTTTTCGCGCGGGAACTCGGGCGGCAAATTGCTCAGTGGGGTTTTCTGTTTTCGATCGTGCCCATGCTGGCCTGGCAGTTCGACCTGCCGCCCGCGTCGGGTCTCGAACTGCTGCCGCTCGGATGGTCGATCGTGGGCGCTCTCGCAATCATGGGCGCATGGATGCGGCTTCCTGGTTCGAGCGTGCAGGGTTATCTGCCGATGACGGCCAATTTCGGAATCGTCTCGCTGCTCGCCGTCTGGCGGGAAGTCATCCGCATGCGCTATTTAAAGCCATTGGGTTACGACATTCACAGCTATACGGTTCATCCCGACGCTCCGTCGATGCTGTTGTTCTTTTTGACGCTCGCAGGGATCGGTGGCGTGGTGGGCGGTTTTTATCTGACGCTGCTGTATCGATCGAGACGCGTGGCCGGGCGTTATACCGCCGAACCGCTCGTGCGCTACCTCGCGCGCGGCGCGTTGTCCGTGCTCGGTGTGTGGATCACGGCATTCCTCGCCTACGGTGTGGTGATTTCACTGCGCGACAGCTTTAATTAAATCAGGTAATCAGCGTTTGAATACGAAAACCCTTTATTTCGCGGCCTGGTTTGCGGGCGTCGCGGCGCTTGCTGCCACGAACGCCCACGCGAAAAATCCCGGTATCGATGCGAATGCAGGAAAGCAACGCGCGGCGGTTTGCTTTGCTTGCCACAATACGAATGGGATGGCGCAGATACCCGGTGTGCCGAATCTCGCGGGCCAAAATAGCGATTACCTCGAAGATGCGCTTAGGGCGTATCGCGACGGTCATACTCGCCAGAATGTCATCATGAATGCGATGGCGTCGCCGTTGAGTGACGGAGATATTGCGAACATTTCGGCTTACTTCAGTCTGCTTCATCCGCAAATGAAATGAATGGCGCGGTAATCTTTCTCCGCCGGATCAGTAGACCAACGTTCCGGCGGATGAAAAGTGACCGCGGTTCAAATCAGCATCGCATCACTGTCTTGAAGAAACCTGCGGAGCCGACGCCGCTGGCGCGGCAGGTTCACTCGCGCCGCGCCCGCGCGGCGGCCCAGGCGGGCTCGGAATGCGTGCGGGCGGCGCGGGGCCGCGACGCGGCGGACGGCAGCGGTCCGACTTCGGATCGAGATGCCAGCCGACTTTGCAGATCTTCTTCGGTTGAGCCTGTGCAGCGTCGGCGGCCAGCAGGCCGATGCCGAGGCTCAAACACAGGAGCGAGAAACGCAGTACGTTTTTCATGAGTAATCTCTTTGCGAATAGTGTGTCGCGTCGATGGCGCGTGTTGACGTGTTGGCGCTCAGAAGCGATGAGTGATGCCGATACGCAGCAGCGATTGCGTGTCGGTCGATGAAGACTCCGGCAGAAAGCCAATGCGCGCGACCGCATCGACACCGCTTGCACGCTGATACACCGCGATCGCATAGATATCGGTGCGCTTAGAAAGCCCGTAAAACGCGCCGACGGAAATCTGGTGATCGTGATTGCTGTTCAGCACGGCATTACCCCAGTTGTACTGGTAGTGCAGCGACAAGGTCACGTTTTGCGTGGCCGGATAAAAGCCGCCGACGCTCACGACCTGCGCGCCCGCGCCATTGTTCGGATTGCGCGAGTTGGTATAAAGCGCGTCGATAAAACCGATGCCGACAGCGAGTCGTCCACCGAAGCCGAAGTTTCGCAATGCCTGGCCGTCGTTCACGATGTCGGTATTGCGCGTGTAGGTATAGGCGGCGTCGAGTTGCAGCGGACCGCACGAGTAATCGGCACCGAAACTCTGCGTATTGCCTCGTCCCGCATGACCCGGCTCGCCGCCGAACGCATACATCGCGCCGAGCGAAAGGCCGTAAATGGCGGGCGTACGGTACGAGACGGCGTTATTGAACAGATACCAGCCGATCACGCCGTTGAAGTCCAGCGAACCCATCGCGAGATTGAAGCCGGAAAAGGGGCCGGCCGAACTGTTGTACGGCGGCATGGCATAGAGTTCCGGGCCCCAGCGCGAGAGAGTGAGCGACTGAAACATGAAGTCGTTCAACTGGCCGATGGTCAGCGTGCCCCAGGTGTCGTTACGCACGCCGATTTGCGGCCCGTAACCGTAATCGGCGCCATTCGACGCATTGAAACTGTGCGACACGTCGAAGAAAAAACTGCTTCCGCCGCCGAGGTCTTCCGTGCCTCTGACGCCGAAGCCGCTTTTCCACATGATGCCGGGCTGCATTTCGATTTGTTTGCCGCCGGCGACGTTCGAGATATAGGTGATGCCATTGTCGATCGTGCCGTAAAGCGTGACCTGCGCATGGCAGGCATCGCTCGCTGCGAGGGCGAGTGTGCCCGTCATCAGCATCGTATTGAGGCGGCAACGCGGATACGCGCGCAAACGCGCAGCAGACTTCTTCATGCTGTCTCCATCTCCTTTCTTGTGATGTCGTTACGCCCTCGTTCAGGGGCGTTTTCTTCCGCCTGTGTGGCTGGAATGACGCAAGCGTAGAAGGTGGAGTGGACATTGATCAAAGCGGTGCGCGATATTAATATCATCACGCGAAGTGATCACTAAGGAATAGAAATGAAAGATGTGAAGGAGACGAAAGCGCGGGCGGCCCGTTCCAGCGAGCCTGCCGCCGCGGAGCGAATCGATTTGAATCTGCTGAACGTCTTCGACGTGGTGATGACCGAGCGGCACGTCACGCGCGCGGCCGAGCGCCTGGAGATGACGCAGTCGGCGGTGAGCAATGCGCTGAACCGGCTGCGCACGCAGTTCAAGGATCAGTTGTTCGTCAAGTCGCCGAAGGGCGTCATGCCCACGCCGCGCGCGCTCGCCATGTGGCCCCGCGTGCATCAGGCGATGGAGGAACTGCACGCGGCCACGCATATGGACGATATGGACGTCAGCGAATCCGATCTGCGGTTTCGCATTTCACTCGGCGATCTGTCCGCGGCGTTGCTGGCTCCGCACCTTTACCGGGTGCTGGCTTCGCATGCGGCGCACACGCGGCTTTCTTTCGTGCCCCACGATCCGGCGATGGCTGGCGCGCGGCTCATGCGCGGCGAAGTCGACTTCGCCATCGGGCTGGAGCCGCCTCGCGCGGCGGTGGTGCAGGGCATGCCGCTGTGGTCGACGTCTTATCTGATCGCGGGTCGCAAGGGCCATCCGCTATTCGAGCGGCCCATTTCGCTCGCGTCGTTTTGCGAAAGTCCGCAGCTTGCGGTGAACGTGCTCGGCGAGGACGATGCGCCCAGTCCCGTCGACGATGCGCTGGCGAATCGCGGCCTCAAGCGCGATGTGCGTTTCTCCGTGAATCAGTTTTCGGTGGCCGCGCCCATCTTGCGTGAATCGGATCTCATCGCCGTGCTGCCCGCGCGACTCGCGCTCACGTATTCCGCGCGCGGCATCATTGAAACGCGTCCTTTGCCGTTTTCGATTCCCGACGCCGTGCTCTATCTCACGTGGCATCAGCGCAGCAATACCTTGCCGTCGCATCAGTGGTTGAAGCAGCGATTGATCGAAGCCGCAACGCAATTGAATATCGAAGCGGAAAGGGAATTGCGGAAAGACTAAAGAGTGAATTATTTCTGCCGCTAATAACCGTCATATTCCTGACTATGTTGCCCGGCGCATCCCGCACGAATAGGCTGCGCTAGCGAAAGTCTGTCGGCGCGGTCCCACGTGTAGCGCGCGGCCGCGCCAGCCGACATCACCGAGGTCAGGGAGATCAGGCGGCATGAAGCTGGTGAGCTTTACACACAAGGGCGAGAGCAGTTGGGGCGCGCTGACGGATGCGGGGATCTACGACTTCAAACGGCTATCGGGCGGCGAGTGGCCGACGCTGCGCCACGCGCTTGCGGTGCAGGCCGGGGCGCAGTTGAGTCAGCTTGTCGAGGCGGGCGCGCCGTCGCTCCAGTTGCAGGACGTCGTGCTGCAAACGGTCATTCCCGACGCAGTCAAAATCCTGTGCGCCGAATGCGGCGATAGCGATTCCATCGGCGTGCAGCGCTTTCCGCTGATGTCCCGACGCGATGTGTTTATCCGCTTGTCCGGCACGCTGGTCGGACACGGCGAACCCATCGTGCGGCCCGCGGATACCGACCAGTTCGAATTGCGCGGCAGGCTGGCCGTGATCATCGGGCGCGCGGGGCGGCGCATTCCGCGCGAGCTGGCGCGCGAGTATGTGGCGGGCTACGCGCCGTTCTGCGACACCACGGTGCAGGAATGGCGGCGCGCCGGTCGCCCATCGACGATCGCGATGAATTTCCCCATGACCTGTGGAATCGGTCCGTGGATGTCGACGCGCGACGCGTCGGGCGACGAGGCGGATTTTCATCTCACGACGCGCGTGAACGGCGCGGAAATCGACTGCCAACCGGGCGCCGATCTACGACGCGATATCGCCGACACGATCGCCTTCTGTTCCGCATTCACGCCGCTTGCGCCCGGCGATATTCTGGTCGTCGGCGGGCGGCCGCGCGCGAGTCTCGAAGCGAGCGAAAACACGCTGAAACCGGGCGATTCCATCGAAGTGGAAGTCGCGAACGTCGGCACGCTTTATCACCCGGTGATCGACGAAGTGCGCTAGCTGGTTTCGCCGTATCAGGCGGGCCCGCGGTCCGCGTCCACATTCAGTTGCGTGACCGATTCGATCAGCCGCTGCTTGAACCACTGATGCGCGGGCAGCGTATTGCTGCGCTGATGCCAGCTCAGGTTCAGCACGATGTCGGGCACCTTGAACGGCAAGGGACACACATCGATCTGTTCGCGCGCCCGCGCCGTCATGGCGAAACGCGCGGGCAGCGCGGCGATCAGATTCGAATCGAGCAGAATCGACGTGGCGACCGAAAACTGATTGACCGTCATGCAGACATTGCGCGTGAGGTCCTGGTTCGCGAGCGCGTCGTCGATCGGGCTCGGGTAATCGTCGTCGCCTGGCAGATTGATCGTCAATTGCGGCGCTTCGCAGAATTGCGCGAGCGAAATGCGCTGCTTGAGCAGCGGATGACCTCGCCGTCCCGCCACTACATAGGACTCCGACCAAAGCGGCATCGAGTGAATCACGGCCGTTTTCGGCGGCTCGATGCTCACGATGAAATCGATCTCGCCTCGCATCAGCCGAGGGCCGGCGGTCGCCGGATCATGCGGGATCACAAACACGCTCGCGTCCGGCGCGAGTTCGTGGATGCCGCGATAGAGATGCGGCAACAGCAGCGACGCCGAAAGATCGCCCATCGAGAGGCGGAATCGCTGCGCGGTATGCGGCGCATCGAAGTCCGTGGGCAGCACCGTATCGTAAATGTCCTCAATCGACTGATGAATCGCGGGCCATAGCGTGAGCGCGCGCGGCGTGGGATTGACGCCGCGCGCCGACTTCACGAACAGCTGGTCCTGAAACAGTTCGCGCAGCCGGTTCAGCGCGTTGCTCACGGAGGACTGCGTGATTTCCAGCCTTTCGGCGGCCCGCGTGACGTGCCGCTCCGTCATGACGACGTCGAATACTCGCATCAAATTCAGGTCCAGGCGCATGCGCGCCGGGTCCACACTCGCGGACTGCGGACTAACCCTGGTCGCCGGTGGCATCGTCATGTTTGTGTCTCCGATCATCATTTCAAACGATGATGATTATATTGCTAACCGCTTTGATCAATGTCGTTGACGTAAATATCCTTCGTACTCGTCGTCACACACGAAGGGTGAAGGTAAGTGAATCAAAGCAAGGAGACGGTCGCCAACCTTGAGGCGATCCAAAGCGATGTCCGGTCGGACGACTATGACGTTGCTGTCGTCGGCTACGGGCCGGCGGGTGAGGTGCTCGCGTCGACGCTCGGTGCAGCGGGCGCACGCGTGCTGGTGATCGAGCGCTGGCCGCAGCCGTATCCGCTGCCGCGTCTCACGACGCTCGATGGCGAAGTCTGCCGCGTCGTGCAGGCGACCGGCATCGATACGGACATGGCCTTCGCCGAGACCTCGGTTCAGGACGCCTGCCATTTTGTCGATGCAGCGGGCGAGCCGCTGATGGTCGTGAAATATCCGGGCCTGCTGGGCGGATGGCCGTCGCGGGTGTCGGTGTTTCAGCCGGATTTCGAGCGTTCGATCGCCGCGAAGGTCGCGACGATGCTCAACGTCGAGGTGCTGCGCGGCTGGGAAGCCACCGCGCTCTCGCAAGACGACGAGGCCGTCACGCTGACGATCGCGCCGTTCACGCAGGAGTCCGGCGCGCAGCACGACGCCGCGCGCACGGTGCGCGCGAAGTATCTGGTCGGCACCGATGGCGCGCGCAGTTTCGTGCGCAGCGCGCTCGGCATCGAGATGCGCGACTACGATCTGCACGAACGCTGGCTCAACTTCGACGCGGAAATCCTGCGCCCGATTCCCGAGGAATTCTCGAAGCTGAAGATCTATATGGACCCGGCGCGCCCGCATATGTACATGCCGATCGGCAAGCGGCGCCTGCGGCTGGAATTCCGCGTGATGGAAGGCGAGACCGACGAAGCGATGACGCAGCCCGACATCGCGTGGGACTTCCTTTCGCGTCAGCACGGACTCGGCGCCGACGACGTGCGCATCATGCGTCAGGTGGTGTATCACTATCACACGCGCGTCACTTCGCAATGGCGCACGGGCCGCGTGTTTCTCGCGGGCGACGCGGCGCACACGATGCCGCCGTACATGGGCCAGGGCGGTTGCGCGGCGATTCGTGACGGGCGCAATCTCGGCTGGAAACTCGTCGAAGTGCTCGCGGGCCGCAGCAGCGACACGTTGCTCGACGACTACGGCGTCGAACGCGAGCCGCACGTGACCACGCTGGTCATGGCCTCGGATCGTCTCTCGCGCGTCGTCAATCTCGTGGACGCGGCGCAGGCCGCCGCCCGCGATCAGGGCATGCGCGAGAAGGGCGAAGGGCATCCGCCCGAACTGCCTGCGCTGCTCGGTGGCGTGCTGCATCGCGACGCGCACGGCAACGTAGTGGCAGGCAGCGGTCTCTTCACGCCGCAAGGGCGCTTGGGTCGCGACGGCATCGAGGACCGCGGCGACGAGTTCCTCGGCGGCGGCTTCCAGCTCTGGTGCCTCAAGGACCCGGCCGCGCATCTCAGCGACGAAGCACGCGCGACGCTCGATCGCCTTGGCTGCAAGGTGGGCGTGTTCGACGACGCGGCCTCCACGCATGCGTTCGAAGATATCGACGGCACGTATCGCGCGTTCCTCGACAACCTGAATGCCGAAGTCGCGATCATTCGTCCGGACTTCTATGTATTTGGCGCGGTGAAGGCGCAAGCGTTGAACGCGCTCGTGGCCGATCTCGGCGTGCGCCTGCACAGCACGAACGCTGATCAGGCCGTGGGCGCAGTCGCATCGGCTGCATGAACACGCTAATGAAGAGGAACACAGCATGAGTTACAACGTGGGCGGCCTGACGCTCGAACAACCCTTCCGCATTCGGCGCATCGGGCACTTCGGTTATCACTCGCCGGACATCGAAGGCACGGTCGCGTTTCTGTCACGCAGCCTCGGCCTCTCGATCAGCGATGTGGACGACTTTTCGTCGCGCGTGCCCGGCCTGCCGAAAGAACACGCGACCGGCTATTTCCTGCGCTGCAATGCCGATCATCACACGGTGGTGGTCGGCAGCCAGATGCTTGTCGACACGCGCGAGCCGAATCGCAAGGGCTCGGTCGTCGGGCAGATTTCCTGGCAGGTCGGCAGTCTGCGCGAAGTCGTCGAAGGGCTGAATTTCCTCGACAAGAACGCGAAGCTGCGCCGCGTCGGCCGCGATGCGCCCGGCTCGAACTGGCACGCCTATGCCTACGATCCCGATGGCTATATCAACGAGATCTTCTACGGCATGGAGCAGGTGGGCTGGGACGGCCGCAGCAAGCCCGAGTCGATGTACGACCGCGCCTTCACGACCACGCCGCCGCTGCCGCAGATCGCCGAGTATCAGGAAGTCGATACGGCGCTCGCGCGCGGCGACACGCTCGACGGCTATCGCAACGTCGAACAACGCGAAGCGCGATACGAAGTCGAAGGCGTGCTGATGCCGCAACCGTTCAAGCTGACGCGTCTCGCGCGCATCACGCTTTACGTCGCGGACATGGAAGCGTCGCTCGCGTTTTACCGCGATATTCTCGGGCTCAAGGTGAGCGAGCGCGTGAAGGTTCACGGCAAGGAGTGCGTGTTCCTGCGCGCCGACGACGAACACCATACGCTCGCGCTTTATCCGCGTGAATTGCGCGAGCTTTACGGCTTCGCCGCCGGTTGCGGCTTCGCGGTGGCGAGTTATCAGCAGCTCGTCGAAGCGCGACGCTTCCTGCAGGAACGTGGCGCGCGCATTCTCGATCTGCCGCGCGAACTCACGCCCGGCATTCACTACGGCTTCTGGGTCCAGGGCCCCGACCAGGTCGCGATCCAGATTTTCTACGGCATGGATCGCGTCGACCGTTCGGGGCTCGCGCCGCAACCGCCTGTATTTCCCGCTACGCCCGACCAGTGGCCGCAAACCATCGTTCACGGTGGCGCGGCCTGGTACGAACCGCCTTTCATGGGCCCGCTTGCCTGAGGATCGAATCATGCCTTTTCTTGATGTACCCGGTGCGCGTTTGCGCTATGACGTTGTCGGCGACGGGCCGCCGATGATTTTCGTTCACGGCGCTGGCGCGAACTCGACGGTGTTCTTTCAGCAGGTCGCGTATTTTCAGCACACGCGCCGCGTGATTTGTCTCGACATGCGCGGCTTCGGCGGCTCGATCTGCGACGCGTCGACGTTTCATCCGCGCCAGTTCAGCGAAGATCTCGCGCGCCTCATGGACGCCGAATTGACCGAGCCCGCCGAAGTCGTGTGCCAGTCGATGGGCGCGTGGTCGGGCCTGCCGCTCGCGGTGCGCGAGCCGCAGCGTTTCGTCGGCCTCGTACTTTCGGGCTCTCCGACGCCCGCTTACGGTCCGCATCACAAGGTGCTCGAACAGGTGTCGGAGCGCTTCCGCCGCGTGGCGGCCGGTGAGGCCGTGCCGCCGCAGGACCTCGGTTTCAGCGAGCGCTTCGTCGCGCGGCACGCCGAGTTGATTGCGCTCTACCAGATGCTCGCGCGCATGAACCAGAAGGTGAATCTCGCGACTATCACCGATGAAGAACTGCGCCTTATGCCGGAGCACTTCGCGGACTATCGCTTGCCGACGCTCGTGATGGGCGGCGTGCAGAACCGCCTGATCGGCGGCGAAACGCACCTCGCGGCGGCGCGCTGCATTCCCGGCGCGCGCACGTACACGTTCACGGAGTCGGGCCACTCGTCGTATTTCGAGGAACCCGATCACTACAACCGCGTGGTCGAAGGCTTTTTCGAAGAGCTCCGGCACGAGCCGACATCGGCTGACAAGGAGCAACGCGCATGCTGAACAAGCCCTCGCTGAGTCTCAAGGACGCGCAGCAACTCGTCGATCATGCCTGCGCGCGCGCCGCGGACATGTCGATGCCGGTTTCGGTGATGGTCGTAGACGTCACCACCTATCTGCAAGCGGGCGCGCGCATGGACGGCGCGCCGCTGATGAGCGCGGAAGGCGCGCTCGACAAGGCCCGCAGCGCGGCGGAAGGCGGTCACCCGACGACTTTCTTCGAAAAGCCCCTGAATGAAGGGCGTTTCTCGATGGTGAAGCTGCCGCATACGCCGATCGAAGGCGGCGTGCCGGTATTCGTGGACGGTCTGTGCGTGGGCGCCGTGGGTGTCGCGGGCGCGCCGCCGCATATCGATTCGCAACTCGCCGAGCACGCAATCGCGGCGTTTTTGAGCACTCTGAAGGAACAACGATGAAACTGTCGAGCTTTTCCCATGCAGGCCGTTCGAGCTGGGGTGTCGTCACCGAACAGGGCATCGTCGATGTCCGCGCGCTGAGCGGCAATCGCTGGCCGACGCTGCGCGACGCGCTCGACGCCGGTGCGCTTGCGCAGGTCGAGGAATTCGCGAAGGGCGCGACGCCCACGCTCAAACTCGACGACGTGACGTTCGAACCGGTCATTCCGAATCCGCCGAAGATTCTGTGTATCGGCGTGGCGTATCACGAGCATCGTCTGGAAACGGGCCGCGACGTGACCGCCAAGCCGATGGTGTTCGGCCGCTTCGCGAACTCGCAGATCGGTCACGGCCAGGCGCTGCTGCGTCCGCCCGAGTCGGAGCAACTGGACTTCGAAGGCGAGGTGGCGGTGGTGATCGGCAAGCGCGGCCGCCGTATTGCGGTGGAAGATGCGTGGGAGCACGTGGCCGGTTACTCGGCCTATTGCGACGCGACGATTCGCGACTGGCAGCGTCATACGCAGCAATGGACGCCCGGCAAGAACTTCATGGCCTCGGGCGGCTTCGGTCCGTGGATGGTCACGCGCGACGAGATCGCCGACGGCAGCGATATCAGCCTCGTGACGCGGCTCAACGGCGCGGAAGTCCAGCGCTCGAGCACCGATCTGCTGATCTTCAGTATTCCTGAAATGATCGCCTATTGCTCGATCTTCACCGAACTGGAGCCGGGCGACGTGATCGCGACGGGCACGCCCGGCGGCATCGGCGGCAAGCGCAATCCGCCACTGTGGATGAAGGACGGCGACGTGCTGGAAGTGGAAGTCGGCGGCGTGGGCGTGCTGCGGCATCCCGTGCGCAACGAGGCAGTTTAAGCCGGCGCGGGCGAGCGCCCGCGATCCGGCCATAAAACACAAGACGCGGAGACAACGATGCAACGATACGAAAACCGGCTGCTGGTGATGCTGTTCGTCACCAATGGCCTGCTGTTCTTTGACCGGCTGGCGATCAACTTCCTCACGCCCTGGCTGCATGCCGAATTCGGCTTGAGCGGCTTGCAGATCGGCGCGCTGACTGCGGCGCTGTCGTTGACGTGGGCGACCTCGGGCATCGTGGTCAGCCGGCTCGCCGATCGTCATGCGATCAAGAAGCTCGTGCTCGTCGTCGCCATCGTTGTCTTTTCGCTGAGCTCGGTGAGTTCGGGGCTGGCGGCGGGCTTTCTCTCGCTGCTCGTCGCGCGCTGCGTGATGGGCGTGGCCGAAGGCCCGGTCCTGCCCGTGGTGCAGACGCTCATGATGGTCGAATCCACGCCGCGCCGTCGTGGCTTCAATATGGGCTTCATTCAGGCGGTCGCCGCCGGTGTATTCGGCTCGCTGCTGGGACCGGCGCTCATCATTCCGCTCGCGCACGAACACGGCTGGCGCGCCGCGTTCTATCTCACGGGCGTGCCGGGGCTGATACTCGCGCTCGTGCTCTGGCGCTACGTCAAGGAGCCGACGCTGGAGCGCGTGTCGGGCGCACTCCATCGCACGGACGCGGACGCAACGCCGGACGGCGCGCAGCGCCCGCTCGCCAATCGCAACGTGCTGGTGTGCGCAGCGATGGCCTGCCTCTTTCTCACCACGTTCTACAGCGTGATGGTGTTCGGCCCGCTGCACCTCGTTGTGGGCCGCGGCTATAGCGACGGCCAGATGAGCGGCTTCATGATCGCGCTCGGGTTGGCCGCGGTGGTCGGCGGCGCGTTGATGCCCGCGCTTTCCGACCGTCTCGGCCGCAAGCCGACCTTGCTGCTGGGCTTTCTTCTCGCCAGCGCCGCGCCCGCCGTCGTGGCCTTCGCGCAGGCCGATTTCGCGGTCCTCTGCGCGGGCATTTTCGTCGCGTGGCTCGGCATGGGCGTGATGCCCGTGATGCTCGCGACGGTGCCCGCCGAGTCGGTCGAAGGCGCGTTCGCCAATCGCGCGATCGGTTGGGTGATCGGCATCAGCGAAGTCGTGGGCGGCTGCGTGGCGCCGATTGTGTGCGGCGCGGCTGCCGATCATCTCGGCGCGCGTGCGCCGTTCGTGATCGGCATCGTATCGGCGCTGCTGGCGGCCTTGCTCGTGGCCGCGCTGCGCGAAACCGCGCCGGGACGCGTGGGACGCGTGGGACGTATTGGGCACGAGCGCGCATCGGGCGCATCGGCCGAAGGCGCGCAATCCGCGCCGACGGTATCGGGAATCTCGTAACAGGAAGCGAGCGGATTCCGCTCGCGAAGATGCAATCCCTATTCAGGAAAACAGCATGGAAAAGGAACTCGTCGAACGACTCGCCATTCGCGATCTCATCGAAAACTGGGCGGTATGGCGCGACGCGGGCGATTGGGAACGCTTCGCGACCGTCTGGCACGACGACGGCGTGATGATGGCGACGTGGTTCCAGGGCCCCGCGCGCGATTTCATCCGCGTGACGCAGGAGGGCTGGAAGAAGGGCGTGAGCATTCTGCACTTCCTCGGCGGCACGTCGATCGATCTCGCGGGCGACCGCGCGATCGTGCAGACCAAGATGACGATCTCGCAGCGCGGCGATGTGCAGGGCGTGCTGTGCGATGTCGTCTGCACGGGCCGCTTCTACGACTTCGTCGAAAAGCGCAATGGGCGCTGGGGCGTGGTGCTGCGTCAGCCGATCTACGAAAAGGACCGCGTGGATACGGTCGATCCGGCGGCGCGGCTCGAACTCGATCAGCAGGCGCTCGCCGAATTTCCGACGGGCTATCGTCACCTCGCGTATATCCAGACGCAGATCGGCTACACCGTGAAGCGCGACATGCCACAACTCACGGGGCGGGAAGTCGACGCGCTGTACGCACGCGGCGCGCGCTGGCTCGCCGGCGAGGCGCTGTAACGCGGAGCGGCCATGCACACGTTCACTTATTCGAGCGCGCCCGCGCGCATTCTCTTCGGCGCGGGCCGCATGGCCGATCTGGCGGATGAAGTGCGGCGGCTGGGCCGCCGCGCGCTCGTCGTCACGACGCCGGAGCAGCGCGATCTCGGTGCGCAACTGGTCGATCTGCTCGGCGAGCTTTGCGCCGGATACTTCGACGGCGCGACGATGCACACGCCCACCGACGTGACCGCGCGCGCGATGGACACGCTGCGCAACAGCGGCGTCGATTGCATCGTGGCGGGCGGCGGCGGCTCCGCGATCGGCTTGTCGAAAGCGCTGGCCGTGCGAACCGGTCTGCCGCAGATCGCGATTCCGACGACTTACGCCGGTTCGGAAGTCACGCCGATTCTCGGCGAGACCGAAGACGGACGAAAGACCACGCGCCGCGCGCCGGAGATTCTTCCGCGCGTCGTGATCTACGACGTGAATCTGACGCTCTCGCTGCCGCCGACGCTCTCGGCGAGCAGCGGGCTCAACGCGATTGCCCACGCAGCGGAAGCGCTCTATGCGAAGGATTGCAATCCCATCACGTCGATGATGGCCGAAGAGGGCATTCGTGCGCTCGGCGGCAGCCTCGGCGCGATCGCGAGCGATCCGGCTAACCTGGAGGCGCGCGCAAAGGCGCAATATGGTGCCTGGCTGTGCGGCACGTGCCTCGGCGCGGTCGGGATGGCGTTGCATCACAAGATCTGTCATGTGCTCGGCGGGACGTTCGATCTGCCTCATGCGCCGACGCACGCGGTCGTGCTGCCCTATGTGCTGGCGTATAACGCAAGGGCGGCGAGCGATGCGGTCACGCGGATCGGCCGCGCGCTCGCTTGCGATCCTCATTCCGCTGCCGATGCCGATGCTTCGCGCTATCTTCACGGCATGCTCGAACAACTGGGTCTGCCGTCTTCGCTGGCCGCGCTCGGCATGCCGGCGGGGAAGCTGGATGTCGTGGCGGACCTCGTCATGCAGCAGGCCTACTGGAATCCGCGGCCTGTCGAGCGTGCCTCGCTGATGCGGATGCTCGAAGCCGCTTTCGCTGGTACACAGCCTTCCGCTGATCTGTCGACGTAAAGGACACACGAGGACACCCCGGGACACACCATGCGCAACTTCAACGAACACAACATCACCGACGCCGTGCTCGCGCGGCTCGAAGCGAGCGGCTCGCCGCGCGTCCACGAAATCAGCGCTGCGCTGGTTCGGCATCTGCATGCCTTCGTGCGCGAGGTCCGGCCGTCTCAGGACGAGTGGCAGCAGGCGATCACCTTTCTGACGCGCACGGGGCAGATCTGCTCGGACACGCGACAGGAATTCATTCTGCTGTCCGACGCGCTCGGCGTCTCGATGCTGGTCGACGCGATCAATCATGCGTTGCCGGGCGGCGCAACGGAAACCACCGTGCTCGGGCCGTTTTATGTGGCGGATGCGCCGGAAGTGTCGTCGGGACAAACCATCGGCAAACCGGAAGACGGGCCGGCCATGCTGATCGAAGGCCGGGTGCTCGACACCGCAGGCAAGCCCATTGCCGACGCGATCGTCGATATCTGGCACGCGGATGCCGATGGCTATTACGACGTTCAGAAGGACGCGCAGTCGTATAGCGGACGAGGCCGCGTGCGAACCGACGCGCAGGGCAATTTCTGGCTCTGGGGCAGCGTGCCCGCTGCGTATCCGATTCCCGACGATGGCCCCGTGGGCGAGATGCTGGGCTTGCAGGGGCGTCATCCGTATCGGCCTGCTCATGTGCACTTCATGATCGCCGCCGAGGGATGCGAGACGCTGGTGACGCATCTGTTCCTGGCGTCGAGCGACTATCTGGATTCTGACGTGGTGTTCGGCGTGAAGGATTCGCTGATTGAACCGGTCATTGAAGTAGGACCGGGAAAAACGCCTTATGGCGCCGACGTGGAGATGACGGTGCCGGCCATGAGGCGTGAGTTTGTTCTCGCACCGGTGAGGCAACAGCGGGAATAGCCGGAATCCGCTGAGCCAGAAGCCGGATTTCTGGCATGACGACATAACAATAAGGATTACAAAATGAATCGGAGACAAGCAGCAAATAGTATGGCGGCCATGATGACGTTGGTGACGTCGGGCGTTGCACATGCACAAAGCAGCGTGACGATCTACGGATTGATGGACGCGGGCGTGACGTGGGTGAGCAATCAAGGAGGACACGGTAACGCCATTCTGGATCAGGGGATTTATTACCCGAATATTCTGGGCTTTCGCGGTGTCGAGGATCTTGGCGGCGGTGCGCGGGCCATCTTCAAGCTGGAGAATCAATTCAATCTCGCGAACGGGCAGACGGTCGGCGATTCGTCGGCGCTGTTCGGGCGTGTGGCCTATGTTGGGCTGGCGAAGGACGGGATCGGGCAACTGACCTTCGGCAATCAGTACGATTTCATGTGGGAGAACTTGCTGAAGGCCGATGCGTCGATGACTTTCGGCGGGTATTACAACTTCCGCTCGGGGCCGTATGCGGGGCTCGGAATCCCGAACAATCCGACTGGTGCGTCTGATTTTGACCGCGTGGCGGGTTCGGCCCGCGTGCCGTCGTCGGTGAAATTTGTCAGTGACCGGCTGGGCGGATTCACGTTCGGTGCGCTGTATGGGTTTGGCGGCGTGGCGGGTAACTTCGCCAAGGACCGGTCGATCAGCGTGGGTGTGAACTACCAGGGCGGACCGCTGTATGTGGGCGCTGCGTATACGGATGTGAAGTACCAGCAGATCAATAACGGCGACGACGGTATTCGTAACTGGGGTGTCGGTGGCACGTATGCGATCGGTTCGGCGCTGCTCAATGCGTTGTTCACTGAAACCTGGAACACGTTCAACGGTGCGCGGGTGTACGCCGGACAAGTGGGCGCGCTTTATAACTTCACACCGTTCCTGTCGTTCGGCGCGGATTATCAGCTGATGAAGGGTAACGCGACGCTCGATCGCATCCTGACGCAACAGGTGACCGCCACGCTGAGTTACCGCCTCTCGAAGCGCACGAACGTCTATCTGGAAGGCGCGTATCAGCACGCCGGTAACGGCAGTGCGCCAACGTTCGCGCAGATCAACGGCCTCTATGGTCAGGATGCGGCATCGTCGAGTTCGAATCAGGCGATTGCGCGCGTTGGGATTGCGCACTTGTTCTAAGCTGGACGAGCAATCCCGGGGCGGCACGTTCATTGATCGGATGCTTCATACGCGCCGAAGCTGACGATGGATTCAGACGGGTATCGAGGTGTGTCACGAGCGATGACCGATGCACCTCGATCCCATTCAGTCGCCGATTACTGTACAAATTCGTCGAATACCAGTTGTCGCAACCACTGGTTTCCCGCATCCCGGTGATTTCGCCCGTGCCACAGGACGTTGATGGTGATCTCCGGGACTTTCACCGGGCAAGGCGCGCTCTGCAGGCCAAACGGAATCAGCGATCGGGCAACATAGGCTTCCGGTACGACCGCAACCAGATCGGTCGACTGAAGAATGTGTCCGACGGAAACGAACTGCGGAATGCGCAAATGCACTTTGCGCTTCACCCCTGCGCGCTGTATGGCCATATCGACCATATCGTGTCCGCTTCCTTCCGCGAGAATCGAAACGTGTTCGGCGTTGATGAACGACTTCATCGTCACGCCCGTTCGTTCGAGCGGATGTCCCTTTCTGAACAGGCAAACGTATCGCTGCCGGAACAGACGGCGCTGATAGAGGCCGGTCTTCAGTTCCGGGAAATAGCCGATCGCAAGATCCACCTGACCGCGCTCCAGTTCGTCAAGCAGGCTGGGCGACTGGTTATGAATGGAGTTCACGACGACGCCTGGCGCCAGCCGGGCGAGCTGCTTCATGATGGTGGGCAGGAAGTAGATCTCACCGAGATCGGTCGTCGCAATCGTGAACGTGCGGGTACTCGTCGTCGGGTCGAATCGCGCGGCGACATTCAGCGAGTCGTGGATGGCGGACAACGCCGTACTGATGGGCTCGGCGAGTGTTTCCGCGTAAGGCGTCGGCACCATTCCCTTCGATGTCCTGAGAAATAGATCGTCGCCAAGAACTTTCCTTAACCGGTTCAGAGCGTTGCTGATTGCCGGCTGGGAGATGTCGAGCTTCTCGGCCACGGCGGAAACGCGGCGTTCGCGCAGCAGCTCGTGGAAAACCACGAGAAGGTTGAGATCGATGTCCTTCAGTTCCATGAGGGTGTCTCCGCGAGGGCGTCAGCAATATCAACGTTAGTGATATTTCGTATCACGCTACTCTCGTTCATAAATGTTATGTGTGCGGGCATTATAAGAAAAACGAGGAGACGATTCCTGTACAAGAGGCCTGAATGTCCAATCCATCCGCTTCCCGCGATGCCTATTACGGCGCTATCGCGAAACATCATATGTCGCCGCTTTGGGAGTCGCTGCACTCGCTTGTGCCCAAAGCGCCGCGTCCTCAAGCGGTCCCCGCAATCTGGAAATACGCTCAGCTACGCGAACTGTTGATGGCGTCGGGCGAGTTGATCAGTGCGGCAGAAGCGATTCGTCGCGTGCTGATTCTGGAGAATCCGGGCATACCCGGCAAAGCGAGCATTGCTTCCAATCTCTACGCCGGGCTGCAACTGATTCTGCCGGGCGAGGTTGCGCCGAGCCATCGTCACACGCAATCGGCGCTGCGTTTCATCGTTGAAGGCGAGGGCGCATGGACTGCCGTCGATGGTGAGCGCACGACGATGCATCCGGGCGACTTCATCATCACGCCTTCCTGGACCTGGCACGATCATGGCAATCCCGCGGTCGATGCCGGCGGCGAACCGGTCGTGTGGCTCGATGGACTCGATATTCCGCTCGTGCTTCAACTCGATGCGGGTTTTGCGGAATCCTATCCGGAAGACACGCAGCCCGTCACTCGCCCGGAAGGGGATAGCGCGGCACGTTACGGTTACAACATGCTGCCGGTCCGGCACGAGGTCAAAAGCGGTAATTCGCCGATCTTCAATTACCCCTATAGCCGCAGCCGCGAAGCGCTCGACCTGATGAGCCGAACGAGCGATCGCGACGCGTGGGATGGGTTCAAACTGCGCTACGTGAACCCGGCGACCGGTGGGTATCCGATGCCGACGATGGCGACCTTCATGCAACTCTTGCCGAAGGGGTTTCAAGGCGAGCCGTACCGCAGCACCGAATCGACGGTGTTCAGCGTGGTGGAAGGGCACGGGGGCGTGCAGATTGGCGAACAGCGTTTCCCGTTTGCGCCGCGCGATGTGTTCGTCGCGCCTTCGTGGCATCCACTGCGTTTTGAAGCCGACGAAGATGCGGTTCTCTTCAGCTACTCGAATCGCCCGGTGCTCTCGGCACTGGATCTCTTGCGAGAAGCGCGCGTTTAACGAATCCAAACAACGGTCACGCGGATTGCTCCGCGGGCTCGACTCACCATTCCGTCTGATAGAGAAACACCATGGCATTTATTTTCCCGCCCGAAGAAGCGGTTTCCGTACCCGTGGTCGACAGCAACGATTCGATTGCTGTGCGCCGTGTCTATTGCGTTGGCCGTAATTACGCCGCGCATGCGCGCGAGATGGGATTCGATCCCGATCGCGAACCGCCGTTCTTCTTCTGCAAGCCGGACAACGCGGTCGTGCCGGTTGCATACGACGAGGTGCTGACGCTCGATTACCCGGCCGAAACGCAGAACTATCAATACGAAGCCGAACTCGTTGCGGTGATCGGCAAGAGCGGCGCGGATATCCCGCTCGATCAGGCGCTCGATTACGTCTGGGGATACGCAGTCGGCCTCGACATGACGCGCCGCGATCTGCAGATGAAGATGCGCGAGATGGGGCGGCCGTGGGAGATCGGCAAGTCGTTCGACCGCTCCGCGCCGATCGGGCCGATTCACCCCGCCGCCAAGGTCGGGCACTTCGATCACGCCGATCTCTGGCTGACCGTCGATGGCGCGGTGAAGCAGAAAAGCAACGTCACGCATCTGATCTGGTCGGTGGCGGAAACCGTTTCGTATCTCTCGCGCTTCTTCCGTCTCGAACCGGGCGACCTCATCTACACCGGTACGCCGGAAGGTGTTGGACCGGTGAAGTCGGGCGACACCATGGAGGTCGGTGTCGAGCGGCTGGGCGAACTGACGGTGCGTGTCGCGTAACGCCAGCCCATGAGCGAACTCTTCAGCTTTTTCAATAGCTCGGCGTCGTATCGCGTACGCATTGCGCTAGGGCTCAAAGGCATCGCTTTCGATACGCGTTCCGTGAATATCCGCACGGGGGCGCATCGTGAAGCCGTATTCGTGGATGCGTTGAGCCCGATGGCGAGCGTCCCTGCTTTGCGCGAAGGGGATTTCAGTTTGAGCCAGTCGCTCGCCATCATCGACTGGCTGGACGCGCGCTATCCCACGCAGCGATTGATTCCGCTGGAGCAGCCGCTGCGCGCTCGCGTGCTTGAACTGAGCTATGCAATTGCTTGCGATATTCACCCCGTGAACAACCTGCGGATTCTGAAGTACCTCGAAGGCCAGCTCGACGCGACGCCGCAGCAGAAGGACGCGTGGTATCGACACTGGATCAAGGAGGGGATGTGCGGGATTGAGCGCTTGCTGTCGCGGGGCAGGCAGCAGTACGGCGGACCGTGGTGTTTCGGGAAGGAGCCGACGTTGGCGGATTGCTGTTTGATCCCGCAGATCGCCAACGCGAAGCGATTTGGCTGTGACCTCGCGGACTATCCCATCGCCATGTCGATTTTCGAGCATGCCGCTTCGAATTCCGCTTTTGTGGCGGCGGCACCCGACAAACAGCCTGACTTCGTAGCGCAATAGATAACGCTGGCTTCGGCAAAGCGACGAATCAGAAAAATAGATTAATAGTACACGGTAAATATCGATTTTTTACCCCGGTGTTTTCACAAAAGATAAGGGGAGACTTGTCATGACAGAACTCGTGAATGTAGATGTTCTCGTTGTCGGCGCGGGACCGGCTGGCGCAACGACCGCCGTTTTCCTCGGCCGGCAGGGTATTCGCACGCTGATGATTTCCCGAAATCGCGGGACGGCGGATACGCCGCGCGCGCACATCGTCAATCAGCGGACCATGGAAGTGTTGCGCGATGCGGGCCTTGAGTCCGACTGTCTCGCAGTCGCTTCGCCCGCGGAGCATATCGCCAATACGTTCTGGCTGCGCGGGATGGCCGGTGAGGAAATGGCGCGGCAATGGGCCTGGGGCAATACTCCTGGACGCATGGGCGATGTGTTGACGGCGAGTCCATGCCGTTTCGTCGACTTCCCGCAAACGAAGATGGAGCCGATTCTCGTGGCCGAGGCCACGCGGCTCGGCGTGAACGTGCGTTACGACACGGAACTGCTTTCGTTCGAGCAGGATGCCGATGGCGTGACGGCGAAGCTGCTGGACCGGATCAGCCAGCAGGAGCTGATGGTTCGCGCGAAATACCTCGTGGGCGCCGATGGCGCGAACAGCCGGGTGGTCAAGCAGCTCGGCCTGCCGCTGGTCGGTAAGGAGGGCTTGGGTTCGGCCTACAACGTGCTCTGCGAGATGGACCTGTCGGCCTACACCGCGCATCGCAAGGGTTCGCTCTACATGATCCTGCAAGCCGGTGTGGCGGATTGGGCGGGCGTGGTGGTGTTCCGCATGGTTCATGCATGGGACAAGTGGCTGGTCTCGATCTATATCCCGCCGGGTTACACGGGACCGGATGCAAGCACCGAGCAACTCATCGCGCGCATTCGTCTCGCGATTGCCGACCCGGCGGCGGCAAGCTTGCCCATCAAGGTCCTGAACACGTCGAAGTGGTCGATCAACGACGTTCACGCCGAGCAGATTTCAGTGGGCCGCGTGCACTGCATGGGCGACGCGATCCATCGTCATCCTCCGGCTGCGGCGCTGGGCTCGAACACCTGCGTGCAGGACGGCTTCAACCTCGCGTGGAAGCTCGCGCTCGTGCTGAAAGAGCAAGCGCATCCGCGCCTGCTGGAGAGCTTCAACGCGGAGCGTCAGCCGGTCGCCAAACAGATCGTCGCGCGTGCGAATCTGAGTATGTGGCAGGCGAACGGCTTGTCGGACTACCTTGGCGCGTGTCTCTTCACGGTGAGCAGCGAGGCCGATGTCGATGCGAAGCTCGCGACGCGCGAGGGACGCGAGGGGCTGCATCAACAGCTGCTCGATACCCGCTACAACGGCGAGGCGCATGGCGTCGAACTGGCGCGCCATTACCGTTCGGATGCCATCGTCGATGACGGTACGCCCGAAGCCGCGCCGGACGATGAACCCGAGCTTTACTACCGTCCCTCGACGCGGCCCGGCTCAGCGTTACCGCATGGTTGGCTCGTGAGCCGCCAACCCGGTCCGCTGGTTTCGACACTCGATCTGGCCGGCAAAGGACGCTTTCATCTGTTCTCGTCGCACGGCGGCGAGGCGTGGAAAGAGGCCGCAAAACAGGTCGCCGAAGCGACCGGCGTCGATATCGGCGTGACCCTGGTGGGCACCGGTCTCGATTACGAAGATCCCTATCTCGACTGGTTCAAAGCCCGCGGCACGGAGGAAAGCGGTTGCGTGCTCGTGCGGCCGGATCTGATCGTCGGCTGGCGTAGCGCAGCGCTGCCTGCCGATCCGCAAGCCGCGCTGGCTTCGGCGATGGCGAACCTGCTCGGCTGGGCGAGCGCCGCCCACACCCACTAAAGGAGACAACATGAACAGCACGGGTTTCATTACGCACTTGCGCCATGTGGGTTTCGCCATGCCGCAACTCGCGGAGCAGCGCGCCTTTTACGGCAACGAGTGGGGACTGACCGAAGTCGCCGAGGTGGACGGTGTCCACTTCTTCGCCGCCGAAGGATCGCCCGAGCCGTACGTGATCCGTTTGCGTCAGGACGCGAAAAAGCGCGCTGACGTGATCGGCTTCGGTGCCGCTACGCGCGAGAGCGTCGACGAACTGGCGCAGCAGTTGAAGCGCGATGGCGTCGGCCTCATTCACGCGCCGCGTGAACTTGCGACGCCCGGTGGCGGTTATGGCGTGCGTTTCTTCGATATCGATGGCCGCGTGATCGAAGTGTCGGCGGACGTGACGATGCGCGAACCTCGCGCATTGCAGCCGGGCGAGTCCATTCCCGCGCGGCTCTCGCATTGCGTCGTCAACTCGCCGAACCCGCAGGCCACCGTGGCGTGGTACGAGCAGCATCTCGGGCTGCGCGTCGTGGAAACGCTGCATATCCACGACAGGACGCTGATGTGGTTCATGCGCTGCAACCATCCGCAGCACCATGTGTTTGCGGTGGGCAACGCCCCGCACGTGGCGATGCATCACGTGTCCTTCGAGATGCGCGGCATCGATGAATTCCTGCGCGGCGTCGGCAGATTGCAGCGCGCGGGCAAGGAACTGATCTGGGGGCCGGGCCGTCATCAAACGGGCGATAACGCCTACGGCTATTTCTCCGATGCCGCGGGCAATACCGTCGAATACACGGCCGGGATGAGCGAACTCGACGACGCGTGGCAGGTGAGCGCGGGCGATCTCACGGACCCGTCGGTGCTCGATTCGTGGGGCACGTCCAACGCGTGGGGCGAGCATGTGATGCGGCATCACTTCAATACGCCTGATGAAGGCTTGTTCGTGGCGCCGCCGCTGTGAGGGACCCAAGCATGAAAACGCTGATCGCAAACGCACAGGTCTTCGACGGCAGCGGCGCGCCGCGACGCAAGGCCGATGTGCTGGTGGACGGCAACCGCATCATGCGCGTCGCCGCGCATATCGAGCGGCCTCAAGACGGCGACGTTCGCGTGATCGATGCAGCCGGCGCGACGCTGATGCCCGGCATGGTCGACGGGCATACGCACCTCGGCCTCGGCTCGACCGTCGAACATCGCTCGCCGCGTACCGAGCCCGAGGAGGAGCAGGCGCTCATCATCAGCCATAACGCGCGCGTGATGCTGGACCACGGCTTCACCAGCATTTATTCGGGCGGCAATCGGCGACCGCGTGCGGAGGTCGCGCTACGCAAGGCGATCCGCGAAGGATGGATGCCGGGGCCGCGTCTGCGCGCGTCGTCGTGGGAAGTGAGCGCCGATACGATGAAGTCGCCCTCGGCCACGCTCACGCCGGTTTCGGCCGCCGGGCATATCGGCGCAAACGATCGCGCGCCCATCACGGATCAGGTCCGCCGCTTCGTGCATGAGATGGCCGATATCGGCGTGGACGTCGTCAAGATGCCGATCACCGGGGAAAGCGCGTTGATCGAATATACGTCGCGCGTTCTTGAGTTCAAGGACGAGGAGGTGGCGGCGGCAGGCGAGGTGGCGCGCGAGCGCGGCGTGTGGCTCACCGCCCACGCCCATTCGCCCGAAGGCATTCAGATGGCCGTGCGTCACGGCTTTCGTGCGATCTACCACGCGACGTACATGGACGACGAGACGATCGCCATGATCGCGAACGCACCGCAGCCGGTCTTCATTGCACCGTCGCCCGGCAGCCTCTGGATGATGGGCAACATGGGCAAGCCGCCGACGCCTGGCATGGAAGTCGACGTCGCCATCGAGAGTCTGCGCAAGGTGGTGCCCAAGCTCATGAAGGCGGGCATTCGCGTGGTGCCTGGCAGCGACTACGGGTTCGGCTTCAATCCGATAGGGTTGAACGCGACGGATCTGGCCTTGTTCGTCGACTGGTTCGGCATGACGCCCGCCGAAGCGCTGCGATGCGCGACGGAAACCGGCGGCCATCTGATGGGCATGGGTGATGAACTGGGGCTCGTGCGGGAAGGATACCTGGCGGACCTGCTTCTCGTTGAGGGCGACCCGACTCGCGATATCACGATTTTGCAGGACGCGTCGCGTCTTTCGATGATCATGAAAGACGGCCAGTTGCACAAGCTCGCGTTCAATCGTCGCGCCGCGTGCGCGGCGGAGTTGGCGACGTGATGAACGCGTTTGTTGCGAGCACTGAGGGCTTGGATGCGCTCGTTCGCGTTACGGCGCCGTGCGGGCAGTTGATCGGTAGAAAGCGCGGCACGAAGCGCGGCACGAAGCGCGATGAGGTTGCTGTGTTCAAGGGCATACCTTACGCGCAACCGCCGGTGGGTGTTTTGCGCTGGCGGCCGCCGCAACGCATGACGCGCTGGGAGGGCGAGCGTCTCGCGCTCGAATTCGGTCCTGCGCCGATACAGCATTTGCCGTCACGCTCGTCGCTGATGTACCGCCTCAACCATGACGACGCGAACGCACTCGTGATGAGCGAGGATTGCCTGTATCTCAACGTCTGGACGCCGAGTGTCGAGCGGGATACGAATCTGCCCGTACTGGTGTGGATTCATGGCGGCGCGAACCGAACGGGACACGGCGGGCAAGCGCTGTTCGACGGCAGCCGTCTCGCCGCGCGCGGCATGGTGGTCGTGACCGTCAATATGCGGCTGGGTGCGCTGGGGTTTCTCTCCTTGCCGCAACTGGCCGAAGAAGATGCGCACGGCGCTTCCGGCAATTACGGCGTGCAGGACGTCGTGGCTGCGCTGGAGTGGGTTCAGGAAAACATCGCCGCATTCGGCGGCGACAGTTCACGCGTGACGATTGCAGGCAATTCGGCGGGCGCCGCGATGGTCACGCATCTGATGGCGGCGCCATCAGCGCGTGGATACTTCAGGGCAGCGATCGGCCAGAGCTTGTCGGCGATTTTCCGCCCGGAGTTGCGCATGACGCCGCATCACGTGGCCGCCGAGGCGGGCCTTGCCGCGATGTCGTCGCTGGCGACATCGCTGGACGCACTGCGCGATCTTCCCGCGACAGCGTTTCTTCATACTCCGCCCCAGAACGTGGTCATCGATGGCCGCTTGCTGACTGAGGACACCGTCGACGTGTTCATGGATGGGCGACAGGCGCGGGTGCCGTTGCTCGTCGGCTGGAATGCGGACGAAGGCAGTCTGTACGCCACGCAGCAAGCCTTGCAGGAGCTTCGGCTCGCTCACCTCGATGCGCACGCACGGGCTGTGCTGGAAGCGGCTTATGCGGGCGTCGACGGCGAGTGGGCGGGTGAGGCGCGTCGCCGTCTGGTCGGCGATCGGCGGTTCGCCTATCCGGTTTGGCGCTGGGCGCGAACGCATGCCGAGACGAGTGGCGCGCCGACATGGGCTTACGAATTCGACCATCGGCTTCCGTTGCCCGATCGCCTTGCTCCGCCGCCCGACGGCGGCGACGAGTACGGGGCATTTCACACCGCCGAACTGCCCTATACGTGGGACAACCTCGCGGCGCGGCCCTGGGCGTGGAGCGACGCCGATCATGAAGTCGCTCGATGTCTCGCGGACACATGGACCCGGTTCGTCGTCAGCGGAGATCCCAACGGGCAAGCGCTGCCGCTGTGGCCGTCATTCGATTTGTCGAAGCAGCAGCATCTCATGCGGCTGGGCGCGCATCCCGAACCCATCGGTACGCCGAGGCGGCAGGCATTCGAGGTATTCGATCAACTCTATTTTTCAGCGGTCAGGAGTCGAGGTGCAAATCAATAGCAGTCTGGAAGCAGGCGTGGAAACCCCAATCCGTGACGACGACGCATTTGTCTCATACGAACAAAAGTCGGTTTTGAGCACGCTGCCATTCGATCCCTTTGCGGCGATCGTCGGACCTAGGCCGATCGGTTGGATGGGCACGCAGTCACGCGATGGCGTCGCCAACCTGTCGCCCTATAGCTTCTTCAACGCGCTGAATCACGATCCGGCGTTGCTCGGCTTCGCGAGCATTGGCTACAAGGACACGATCAGGAACATCGAGCAGACCGGCGAATTCACATGGAATCTCGTCTCGCGCGACCTTGCCGCGAAGATGAATCAATCGAGTGTTTCCGCGCCCGCGGACGTCGATGAATTCGCGCTGGCGGGTTTGACGAAAGCGCGCAGCGAGTCGATTCATGCGCCTCGTGTGGCGGAGTCTCCGGTCAGTCTGGAGTGCCGGCTTTCCGGGATCACGCGACTCAAGGACGCGTGCGGCCGCGAGGTGGACACCTGGTTCGTCTACGGCGAAGTCATCTACGTGCATATCAGGAAGGATCTGCTCGTCGACGGGATCTACGACACCGTCAAGGGCCGCCCCGTGCTGCGTGGCGGTGGTCTGGCCGACTTCTTCGAGATTATCGAGGACAGCCGATTCGCAATGTTCAAGCCGGAGGACTATCGACACGAGAAGTAGAAGGAGGCCGTTGCGCAACTTCGGTTGCGCGTTCGTTCCGCATCAGAGTTCACCAAAATAAGCAGGAGTACACAATGGAATGGAGACGGGTGACAGGCGGTATTGTGGCGGTATTGGCCGTTGGGTCCGCGCATGCGCAAAGCAGCGTGACGATCTACGGATTGATGGACGCAGGCGTGACGTGGGTGAGCAATCAGGGAGGACACGGTAACGCCATTCTGGATCAGGGGATTTATTACCCGAATATTCTGGGCTTTCGCGGTGTGGAGGATCTTGGCGGCGGCGCGCGGGCCATCTTCAAGCTGGAAAATCAATTCAATCTCGCGAACGGGCAGACGGTCGGCGATTCGTCGGCGTTGTTCGGGCGCGTGGCCTATGTCGGTCTGGCGAAGGACGGCATCGGGCAACTGACCTTCGGCAATCAGTACGATTTCATGTGGGAGAACTTGCTGAAGGCCGATGCGTCGATGACCTTCGGCGGGTATTACAACTTTCGCTCGGGGCCGTATGCGGGGCTGGGTATTCCGAACAATCCGACTGGTGCGTCTGATTTTGACCGCGTGGCGGGTTCGGCCCGCGTGCCGTCGTCGGTGAAGTTTGTCAGTGACAGGCTGGGCGGATTCACGTTCGGCGCGCTGTATGGGTTTGGCGGCGTGGCGGGCAACTTCGCCAAGGATCGGTCGATCAGCGTGGGTGTGAACTACCAGGGCGGACCGCTGTATGTGGGCGCTGCGTATACGGATGTGAAGTACCAGCAGATCAATAACGGCGACGACGGTATTCGTAACTGGGGTGTCGGTGGCACGTATGCGATCGGTTCGGCGCTGCTCAATGCGTTGTTCACTGAAACCTGGAACACGTTCAACGGTGCGCGGGTGTACGCCGGACAAGTGGGCGCGCTTTATAACTTCACACCGTTCCTGTCGTTCGGCGCGGATTATCAGCTGATGAAGGGTAACGCGACGCTCGATCGCATCCTGACGCAACAGGTGACCGCCACGCTGAGTTACCGCCTCTCGAAGCGCACGAACGTCTATCTGGAAGGCGCGTATCAGCACGCCGGTAACGGCAGTGCGCCAACGTTCGCGCAGATCAACGGCCTCTATGGTCAGGATGCGGCATCGTCGAGTTCGAATCAGGCGATTGCGCGCGTTGGGATTGCGCACTTGTTCTAGCAGCAAACGACGCACCGAACCGCATTCGATTCGCCAGTTGCCTCGCCGACGGGCCATCGCATCGAGACACAACCGAGCAACGCGATCGCGTGCCGCCAGGCACCATCGCGTTGCTCACATCAGTCCAAAACGAACATCAGACGAACAGATTCGAAAGCTTCGCGTGTTCGTTTTATCGCCTGCATCGGACCGATCCGGCCCGCCTCGCTCCCCTTCCTTACCCTGTCTTTCCCCGCTTTCTTCCGGGAAAACCCCTAAATTAGCGTCGATTTATCGCCGATTCCGCCGCATTTGGCGCTTTTCACGCGCGCTCGCCAAAACGAACTTTACTTTTTCGATTTTGTTCGTTAGATTTCGGATTCGAACATTTCGGGTTCGCCCATGGCGACATGGGTCGCAAGGCGATCCGGCACTCAATCTTGCGATGACCGCATCGCGTCGGGTGCCGCATCGGCCACTATCAGGAAACGCAGGTGACTCAAGAGAATCGGTACGATCTGCTCGTCGTGGGCGGCGGGATCAACGGCGCGGGCATCGCGCGCGACGCAGCCGGGCGCGGCCTGTCCGTGCTCCTTTGCGAACAGGACGACCTCGCCTCGCACACCTCGTCGGCCAGCACCAAGCTGATTCACGGCGGCCTGCGCTATCTCGAGTACCGCGAGTTCGGTCTCGTGCGCAAGGCGCTGCAGGAGCGCGAAACGCTGCTGCGCGCCGCGCCGCATATCATGTGGCCGCTGCGCTTCGTCATGCCGCACATGCCGAATCTGCGCCCCGCGTGGCTCATCCGCGTCGGCCTCTTTCTCTACGATCACCTCGCGAAACGCGAACTGCTGCCCGGTTCGCGCGGCATCGACATGCGCCGCCACGCGGCCGGCGCGCCGCTGATCGACTCGATCAAGCGCGGCTTCGTCTACTCGGACGGCTGGGTCGACGATGCGCGCCTCGTGGTGCTCAACGCGCTCGACGCGCAGGAACGCGGCGCACGCATCCTCACGCGCACGCAACTCGTCGACGCGCGCCGCGTGAAGGGCGAGCAAGGCGGCGAATGGCTCGCCACGCTGCGCCGCGCCGACGGCAGCACCTTCGAAGTGCGCGCGCGCGCCATCGCCAACGCGGCCGGTCCGTGGGTGGGCGAGGTGCTGCGCGGCGCGCTCGGGCAAGGCGCGCAACACAGCGTGCGGCTCGTGAAGGGCAGCCATATCGTGACGAAGCGGCTGTTCGAACACGACCACGCGTACATCTTTCAGAACCCCGACAAGCGCATCATTTTCGCGATTCCGTACGAGCACGACTTCACGCTGATCGGCACCACGGACGTGGAATATCGCAACGATCCGGCGAAGGTCGCCATCGACGGCGACGAAACGCGTTACCTCTGCGAGTCGATCAATCGCTATTTCAAGCGTAAGATCTCGCCCTCCGATGTGCACTGGACCTATTCGGGCGTGCGTCCGTTGCTCGAAGAAGAAGGTGCGAAGAATGCGTCGGCGGTCACGCGCGACTATCGTCTCGAACTCGACGAGGCCGAAGGCGCGCCGCTGCTCTCGGTGTTCGGCGGCAAGATCACGACCTTCCGCAAGCTCGCGGAAGAGGCCGGCGACATGCTGTGCCGCGCGCTCGGCAGCACGGCGGGCGCGTGGACGGCGGGCCAGCCGCTGCCGGGCGGCGATATCGCCAATGCGCGTTTCGGCGCGTTCGCGGAGTCGTTCGCGAAGCGCTTCGCCTGGCTGCCCGCGCCGCTCGCGCAGCGCTACGCGCGCGCTTACGGCACGCGCGCCGAGCGCCTGATCGGCGGCGCGGCGTCGCTCGATGGTCTGGGCGCGCAGATCGCTCCCGGCATTTACGAAGCCGAGCTGCGTTATCTGCGCGATACCGAGTTCGCGACCTGTGCGCAGGACGTGCTGTGGCGCCGCTCGAAGCTCGGCCTGCACGTCGCGTCCGGCACGCTCGACGCGGTTGCCGCCGCGCTCGAAGCGTGGTTTGCCGCGAGCCGTCAGCCGGTGTCGCCGGTGTCGCCGGTGTCGATCACGCACTGATACGGCGGCTTTGCATCGGCCGTCATTGGCAGTACCGCATGGCAGTACCCCAACGCGCCGCGCCCACGCGGCGCGAATCACAACTACGTACGGACGGAGATGAGAGACATGCAGGATCAACAGTACATTCTCGCGCTCGACCAGGGCACCACGAGTTCCCGCGCCATGTTGTTCGACCGCCAGGGCCGCATCGTGTCGAGCGCCCAGAAGGAATTCGAGCAGATTTATCCGCGACCGGGCTGGGTCGAGCACGACCCGCAGGAAATCTGGTCGACGCAGGCTGGCGTGGCCGCCGAGGCCGTCACGCGTGCGGGTCTGAACGGCACCAACATCGCCGCGATCGGCATCACGAACCAGCGCGAAACCACCATCGTGTGGGACCGCGAAACGGGTCATCCGATCTATAACGCGATCGTCTGGCAGGACCGCCGCACGGCCGACTTCTGCGATCAGCTCAAGGCGCAGGGCCTCGAAGAGAAAGTGCGTGCGAAGACCGGTCTGCCGATCGATTCGTACTTCTCGGGCACCAAGATCCGCTGGATTCTCGACAATGTCGAAGGCGCGCGCGAAAAGGCGCGTCAAGGCAAGCTCGCGTTCGGCACGGTCGACAGCTGGCTGGTCTGGAACTTCACGAAGCACGAACTGCACGTGACCGATGTGACCAACGCGTCGCGCACGATGCTCTTCAACATCCACACGCGCCAGTGGGACAGCGAGCTGCTCGACGCGCTCGATATTCCGCGCAGCATGCTGCCCGAAGTCCGTTCGTCGTCCGAAATTTATGGGCCGACCAAGACCACGGTGTTCGCCTCGAAGATTCCACTCGCGGGCATCGCGGGCGATCAGCAGGCCGCGCTGTTCGGCCAGATGTGCACGCACACCGGCATGGTGAAGAACACCTATGGCACGGGCTGCTTCCTGATGATGAACACGGGCGACAAGCCCATCGAGTCGAAGAACAATCTGGTCACGACGATCGCCTGGCAGATCGGCGACCAGGTGAACTACGCGCTTGAAGGCAGCATCTTCATCGCGGGCGCGGTGGTGCAATGGCTGCGCGACGGTCTCGGCATCATCAAGAGCGCGGCGGAAATCGAAGCGCTGGCCGCGAGCGTGCCGCATACCGACGGCGTCTATCTGGTGCCCGCCTTCGCGGGTCTGGGTGCGCCGCACTGGAATGCCCGCGCGCGCGGTTCGCTGTTCGGCGTGACGCGCGGCACGACCTCGGCGCATCTGGCGCGCGCGGCGCTCGACTCGATCGCGTATCAGTCGCTCGACGTGCTGGCCGCGATGGAAGCGGACTCGGGCATCAGCGTGGGCGAGCTGCGCGTGGACGGCGGCGCGAGCGCGAACAATCTGCTGATGCAGTTCCAGGCCGACCTGCTCGGCGTGGATGCGGTGCGTCCGCAGATCACCGAGACCACGGCGCTGGGCGCCGCCTATCTCGCGGGCCTCGCGATCGGCTACTGGAAGAACGTGGACGAGCTGCAGAGCCAGTGGCACGTCGATCAGCGCTTCTCGCCCGCGATGGCCGCCTCGCAGGTGGACGCCTGCCGCTCGGGCTGGCAGCGCGCGGTGCGCGCCGCCAAGGCCTGGGCCGACGACGCGCAGTGAACCCGGCATGGCGCAATGCGCGCCATTGCTCAGTAACCCGAAATAAATAATCAATAATCACATCCGCGAGCGAGGAGACGCCCGCCGCGGAAGAGAGAGACGAAATGTCACCCTATATTGCAGAATTTATCGGCACAGCGATTCTCGTGCTGCTCGGCAACGGCGCTGTCGCCAACGTGCTGCTTGCCAAAACCAAGGGCCGCGGCGCGGACCTGATCGTGATCGTGATGGGCTGGGCGATGGCCGTGTTCGTGGCCGTCTACGTGACGGCCTCGTACAGCGGCGCGCATCTGAACCCGATCGTGACCATCAGCCTCGCGCTGGCGGGCAAGTTCGCGTGGTCGAAAGTGGGCGGCTACGTGGCCGCGCAGATGCTCGGCGGCATGGCGGGCGCGTTCCTCGTGTGGCTCGCGTATCGCCAGCATTTCGCCAATGAGGAAGACGCCGATCTGAAGCTCGCGGTGTTCTGCACGGCGCCCGCGATCCGCAGCGTGCGTCACAACGTGATCACGGAAGCGATCGCCACCTTCGTGCTGATTCTCGGCGTGCTCTATCTGGCCGCGCCGCAAGTGGGCCTCGGCGCACTCGACGCGCTGCCGGTCGGCCTGCTCGTGCTCGGCATCGGCATCTCGCTGGGCGGCCCAACGGGCTACGCGATGAGCCCGGCGCGCGATCTCTCGCCGCGCATCATGCACGCGCTGCTGCCGATTCCGGGCAAGCGTGACAGCGACTGGCGCTATGCGTGGATTCCGGTCCTCGGGCCGCTCGTCGGCGGTGTCGCGGCATCAACGCTGTATCTGTATCTGCACGCGATGCATTGAGCGTCGCCTGATCGAAAAAGCCCGCAAACGTGCTGCGTTTGCGGGCTTTTTTGCTTGTCGGCGCGAGGCCTACTGAGGCGATGTCGTTGACGACGTCAGCGGCAGCGGCCGCTCGCCTGCGAGCATTCGTTGCGCGTCTTGCGTAGACAACGCATAGCCATAGAATCGCGCGTAGAACCGCTGCGTTTGCGCGACGAGCGTATCGCTCGCGCCTGCGTCCGTGAACGCTTCGGGATGCAGCGTGCGCGCGGCCCAGCGGATCTGCAAGGCGGCTTCGGGACCGTAGCGGTCCCACGGAAACACGCCCATCGGATTGCGATAGACGCGATGCGCGCGCACCGCGTCGAGCGTCTCCCACAGCGCGCGTTGCGGCGATTGCTCGATCGAGCCCGCGTTGGCCGCGAGGATCACCACGTCGGGATGCCACGCGAGCACCTGCTCGATCGAGACCGGCTTGAGATTGCCGGTGAGGCCGTCGGCGGCATTGCGCGCGCCCGCTGCGTGTATCCACTGATCGACGATCGTATCCGCGCCGTCGACCTTGAGCGGCGCGAGCGACGCCACGTGCAGCACGCGCGGCTGCGCGTGCGAGCCGTGCGCCGCGAGTGCGTGCGCCGTGTCGTCGAGCGTGCTCTGGAGATACGCGCGATAGTCGTGCGCGCGTTCACGTGCGAGCGGCGTATCGAGCGTTTGCGCGGTGAGATCGACGCAGCGGAGCATCGAAGCGTAATCGTCGAAACCGACCGGCACGACGTTCAGGCCGAGACGGCGCATCGCGGCGATCGTCGGGTCGGCGGTGCTCGCGAACACGACATCGGCGTTCAGGCGCAGCAGGTCTTCGGCGTTGGCGGTCGGGCCATTCACGGGCTGCGCGTGGGCGAGCGCGGGCGCGACGCGGAACATCCACGGCAAGGCCTGCGGACGCGCGACCGTCGCGACAACATCGTTCGCGGAGCCGAGCATCGTCACCACGGCGTTGTGCGCGAACCAGAGATCGGCAATGCGTGTTTTGGGCTGCGCGAATGCGGGTGTCGTCGCGAGGCTGGCGGCGCAGAACGCGAGCGCTGCGCACGCGAGACGATTGAATATGCGAGACGTGATCACAGATCGAACTCCACCGAAGCCGTGACCGTGCGCGGCGCACCGAGCTGCGCCGTGGCGTTGCCCGATCCTGTATAGCCGTTCAGGCCGCCCGGCACGATGTTGGTCCAGTAATGACGGTTCGTCACGTTATCGACGGACAGGCGGAACGTCACGGCGCGATCGAGGATTTCGGCGAGATAGCCCACGCCGAGATCGAGCGTCGTGTACGAGCCGACCGACCAGGTGTTCGCGTTGTCGGTCGGACGCGCGCCCACGTAGTGCACGTTCATATTCGTGAAGAGGCCCGGCACCTGCGGCACCTTATATTGCATCAGCACGTTCAGCGCGAACTCGGGCAGGCCGACGATGCGCTTGCCTTCGGTGCTCGCGCTGCCCGTGTCGAACAGGCGCGGATCGAGCCACGTGAAGCCGCCGAACACGGAGAGATTGCGCGTGGCGTTGCCGTCGAGCATGACTTCCACGCCGCGATTCACCTGATTGCCCGCAGTGCCGTAGGTGCCGTCCGCGAGCGTGTACGCGTAGGGGCGCGTGATGCGGAACGCCGCCACCGATGCGTTCAGTCGCGCGAGCGCGAGCTTGTAGCCCACTTCCCACTGCTTGCTGCGATACGGATCGAGAATATTGCCCGCGTTGGTCGAACCGGCGGGCGCGGTGTCGCCTTGCTGGAGACTGTCCGCGTAAGTCACGTAGAGGCTCTGGTTCGCGCGCGGCTTGAAGATCAGGCTCGCCGCGCCCGAGAGACCCTGATTCGCCGACTCGCTCGTCTGCGCGCCCGAGACGTTGTAGTTGTGCGTCGAGAGCCAGCTCTGGCTGCCCGCAAGCAGCACCGACCAATGCGGCGACAAGGTGATGTCGTCGCTTGCGATCAGCGACTGCTGTGAGCTTTGCGCCGACTGATAGCGATGCTCGAAATCGGGCGCGCCCGTGACGGCGAACGACTGCGGATTCGCGAGGCTCGCGCTGCCGAGCGTGGCGGTGCCGCCCGCGACCGGATTGAAGTTGTCCCACAGAAAGCCGCTCGTGCCGATGCTCACGTCGTGCTGGATCGCGCCGGTGTTCACGTGGCCGCGCAGATAGAGCAGGTTGCTCGTGATGGTGAAGCGGCTGGCCGTGGACGTGGAAATCGTGGTCTTGTAGTCGCCCGCGTTGTCGATCAGCGTGTTGGTGGGCGTGGTCGATTCGCGGTCGGCGATCTGGCGCAGCACGGCGGCTTCGAGATGCCAGTTCGGCGAGAAGTCGTGGCGCAGACGCAGCGTGCCGGTGTCGGTCGTGTCGTCGTTGCCGCCGTTGGACGAGCCGTAGGCCGCGTTGGTCGGATCGAGCGCGGCCGGGAAGTGCACGCCGCTCGCGAGCGCGAAGGTCGCCGGGAAGCCCTTCGTCACGTAGTGATAGTGGCTGTAATTGGCCTCGATGACCGTGTCGCGCGAGAGATGGAAATCGAACGCGACGCTCGCGAGCTGGCGGCGCAGCGAACTGTGATCGGTGTAGCCCGTGCCGGTTTCGTCGAGCAACGTGAGGCGATAGCCGATGGCCTTCGACGGTCCCACGCGATCCGAGACGTCGAGCCCGCGCAGAAAGCGCGTCTGCGAACCGTAGCCGAGCATGAAGTGAAGCTCGCGGTCGTCGGTTGGACGCTTCTGGATGAAGTTGAACGTGCCCGCCGGATTCGCCGGGCCGTAGAGCGCGCCCGCGAGGCCGTTGAGCACTTCGATGCGGTCGAACTCTTCCATCGGATAGTCGGTGGTCGAGACCGCGTTGAGCCCGTCGATGCGGCTGTTCTGCACCACGCTGCCCTGAATGCCGCGGCTCTGCGGACGCGCGCCGTCACCTTGTACCGAAGGCAGCAGGCGCAGCGCGTCGGGAATGCTCTTGAGCTGCTGGTCGGCGATCACTTCCTGCGTCACCACGTTGACCGTGTAGGGCGTGTCCACGCGCTTGACGTTGCCGAGCGGGCCGAGACTCGCGGTCGTGCTGCGGGGCGTGTCGGCGGTATCGGCTTTCGCGTTCACGGCGACGGTGGGCAGCGTGGCGGTCTGGGTCGCCTTGTTCTGCGTGGGCGTTGCGGCGCTCTTTGCTGCGGTATTTGTTTCGGCATCCTCTGCATATGCGTTGCGCGCGGCGGAGAAGGCACAGGTGACCGCGAACGCGAAGACGGCGCAGCGGGAAGGGAGACGGTGATTCATCGGGTGGAGGCTGGCGGGTGGGAAGAAGCGGGGGCGGCGCTCGCATCGGCTGCATCGGATGCCGCGCGAAAGAAGCGCTGGCCGTCGACATCGATCTGTTCGACGCGCGCGCGGTAGAGCGCGCTCACGGCCTGCGCGTCGAGCACGTCGCGCGGCGCGCCGTCGGCGACGAGGCGGCCGCCGTCGAGCAGTGCGACGCGCGTCGAGACGTTGCAGGCATCGTCGGGGCGGTGTGTGGTGTTGACGATCGCGTAGCCGTCGGCGGCGAGACGCGCGAGACGATCGAGCAGACGCAGATGGTGGCCGTAGTCGAGACCGCTGAACGGCTCGTCGAGCAGCAGCACGCGCGCGCCTTGCGCGAGCGCGCGGGCGAGCAGCGTGCGCTGGCGTTCGCCGCCCGAGAGCGCGCCGTAGTCGCGCTGCGCGAGATGCGCGATCTGCAGGGCGTCGAGTGCCGCGTGCACGGCGTCGCGGTCGTGCGCGCGCGGCGCGCGCCAGAGCGCGAAGCCGGTGCCGAGATGCGGCAGGCGGCCGAGCGCCACGATCTGTTCGACGGTGTAGGGGAATTGCGGCGCGTGATGCTGCGGCACCCACGCGACTTGCCGCGCGATCGCACGGCGGCGCTGGCGGTGCAGCGCCTCGCCGTGCAGCAGCACGTCGCCGGCCTCGGGTTCGATCAGGCCGAGCAGCACGCGCAGCAACGTGCTCTTGCCCGCGCCGTTCACGCCGAGCAGCGAGACGAGTTCGCCCGCGCGCACCGCGAAGCTCACGCCGTCGAGCACGGTGGCGTGCGCGCGCCGCACGATCACGTCGCGGCAGGCGAGCGCGGCGGGCGTTGCGTCTCTGTTGGAGCGTGCGTTCATCGCGGGGCCTCGCGATCAGCGCGCACGGCGGCGCAGCGCGCGCAGCACGAACACGAAGGCGAGCGCGCCGCCCATTTCGGTGATCACGCCGAGCGGTATTTCCGCGCTCGCGACGCTGCGCGCGCAGGTGTCGGCGAGCATCAGCGCGATCGCGCCGACCAGCGCGCTCATCGGCAAAACGATGCGATTCGAGGCGCCGACGAGCGGGCGCACGAGGTTCGGCACGAGCAGGCCGATCCAGCCGATCATGCCCGCGAGTGAGACGGTCAGCGCGGCGATCAAGGTGGCCAGCGCCATCACCGCGAAGCGGATCGCGTGCACGGGCACGCCGAGGCTGCGGGCTTCGTCGTCGCTGAGCGTGAGGCCGTCGATCAGCGGCGCGGCGAGGCATAGCAGCAACGTGCCGAGCGCGAGCGGCGCGGCGGCCCACGCGAGATCGGCCCAGCCGGTTTGCGCGAGCGAGCCGAGCAGCCAGTAGACGATGGCGGGCAACTGGTTGAGCGGGTCCGCGACGTACTTGAGCAGCGAGACCAGCGCGGAGAACAGCGCATTGCTGACGAGGCCGCCGAGCAACAGCGCGAGGATGCCGCCACGTGAGAGCGCGCCTTCACCGTCCGCGCCGCCGAGCATCGCCGCCGCCGTCACGCCCACGGCCATCGCGGCCACGCCGCCCGCGAACGCGCCCGCTTCGATCCAGAGCCGATGCACGACGGCGCCGCCCAGCACGATCGCGAGCGCCGCGCCGAAGGCCGCGCCGCTGAGCACGCCGAGCATGCCCGGCGACACGAGCGGATTGCGGAACACGGCCTGGCAGGTCGCGCCCGAGACGCAGAGCGACGCGCCGATCAGCGCCGCCGCCGCGAGACGCGGCAAACGCGCGTCCAGCACGATCGCGTGCAAGAGCGCGGCGTGCGCGGGCGACGCATGCAGATGCAGCGCGGCGAGCACGGTCAGCGCCACTTGCGCGGGCGCGAGCGGGAAGCGTCCCGCGCACAGACCGATCAACGCAGCCAGCGGCACGCACAGGGCCGCGACGCCCAACGCGAGCGCGGGGCGCGCGCCGAATCCCGACGCGAATCCGCTCAATACGCGATAAACCCATCGCGATCCGATTCGGGCGGATTGATAAAGCGGACTAAAAGCGAATTGAAAGAATTGACGCGTCTTCGATATCGGCATTGCAGCGGGCGATATGGCGCGCGAGCGCCACGATGCTTATTTGAGGCGACAAGTCTGTCTTGCCGAAAATCGAGATATCTTATCGGATATATCGAATGACGGTAAACGAGACGTGCGACAAATTAGCACGCCAATAATCGAAGACGTTCAATAATGCCCCGTTATTGGGCGCATACCGATCGTGTGATCGCCGGGAATTCGGAAGCGGAGGGATGACCGAGCACATAACCACAGCGCGATGCCGATACGGCCGCGCGGTCAGAAGGCGCATTCGGATACGAATCCTTTTCGTCGGCGGCGGTCGTGCCCGAAAGCCAGGCGCGATAAAGCTGGGCCTTGACCTGAATGGGCTCGACGCCGTGGCGTCCGGCGGGATTCGTGGCGGCCAGCGCGGAGACGGCGGGCAGGGCGGTGGCGAGCGAGAGCAGGCAAAGCAGAAGCGATCGTTTCATGGCGGGTTTCCTGTGGATCGAAAAGAAAGACGGCCCGGAATACCGGACACGAAATACGAGCCGCGATGCAGGAAAATACGCGTGCGAATACCGTCTGGAATCCGTGCCGAAATTCCCATTGCCGGGCTCGTGATTCGGTATTTTGCGCGCAGGTCACGACGGCTTCATTGCCTGCGAATTAAACTTTATTTATTGTGTCGATCGACGGAAATCGGGGCATTTACGGCCATTATCCAAAATTAAATATTTTTTCATGTTTTGGCGAGTGCGGTTTGCGATACTGGACAGCCACGCGGGGAAATACGATGAAAATGAGTCTCTGGCGCAGCACGACATTTCGGCTGCTCTCGATCTATGCGCTGGTGTTCTCGGCGTCGATGTCCGCGCTCGTCTATCTGAATTACTGGCAGTCGGCCAGCTATACCGCGCGCGAGGCCGACTACAACATCAACTGGCAGTTCGCCTACTTCTCGGCGATTCCGTCGCAGCAGGTCGTGGCGCAGCTGGAGGCGCACATCCGCAGCCAGTTGCAGCGTCCCGTGAACTTCTACGGCCTGTTCTCGCCCGACCGGCGCTGGCTCGCGGGCGACATCGGCGCGTTTCCGTCGCGGCTCGCCTCGAACGGCGTGGGCGTCTGGGGCCCGCTCACGCTGATCGGTCCCACGGCGGGACGGCCGCAATATCTGCGCACGCGCGCGACACGTCTGCCCGACGGCAATCTGCTGGTGGTGTCGCGCGACGTGGGCGAGATGGCGCGGCTGCGCGAGACCATGCTCGGCGGTCTCGCGGGCAGCGCGGCCGTGGTCATGCTCGGCGGGCTCGGCGTGGGCGTTTTGGTGTCGGCGGCGCAATTGCGGCGCGTGAAGGCGGTGCGCAGCGTCGCCCAGCAGATTGCCGGCGGCGATCTCGACGCGCGCCTGCCCGCAGGCGGCCGCGACGAAATCAGCTGGCTCTCGCAGATCGTCAATCACATGCTCGACGAAGTCTCGCGGCTCATGCACGAAGTGAAGGGCGCGTGCGACGGCATCGCGCACGATCTGCGCACGCCGCTCGTGCATGTGCGCACGCGTCTCGCGCGCGTGCCGCTCGAACGGCTCGACGGCGAGCACGCGGATCTGATCGAACAGGCCTCGCACGGCGTGACCGACGTGCTCAAGCGTTTCTCGGCGATGCTGCGTATTTCGGAGATCGAAGCAATGCGGCGGCGCGCGGGATTCGGCGACGTCGCGCTCGACACCTTGTGCCGCGAAGTCGCGGATCTTTATCAGCCGCTCGCGGCCGACAAGGGCGTCGATCTTGCGCTGCAACTGGCGCGGGTGCCCGCGGTGCGCGCCGACTACGCGCTGATGTTCGAGGCGCTGGCCAATCTGCTCGACAATGCCATCAAGTTCACGCCGCCGGGCGGCCGCGTGGAATTGCGCCTCGCGATGGGCGCGCAAGGCCCGAGCGTGCACGTGAGCGACGACGGCCCCGGCATTCCCGACGCTGAGCGCACGGCGGTATTTCAGCGCTTTTATCGCAGCGAGCGCACGCGCGAGGCGCCGGGCTCGGGCCTGGGCCTCTCGCTCGTGCAGGCCGTGATGCGCATGCACGGCTTCGGCCTCGTGCTCGCGCACGCGCGGCCGGGGCTGCGCGTGACGCTCGATTGCTGGACCTATGCGGCCGCGCGCCCGCGCGATCAGGAGACGATCTGAGCGCGGCGGGCGCACGCATCGGCAGGCTAATTGCCGCGTGCCATTTACAACGTGCTTTAGAGCGCGCTTTTTTACAGCGGAATCACGAACAGCAGCGCCGCGAACACCGCATAGAGCGCGCCCACATACGTGAGCTGGCGGCTCTTGACCTGCGGCGCGCGGAACGACCATTGCAGGAACAGGATCGCGATCATCGTCATGGTGGCCGCGAGAATCGACGGCGAGCCGAGATGCCAGGGCGTGAAGAACAAACCGAACGCCGTGGGAATGGTCGCCTGGATCATCATCGCGCCGCTGATGTTGGCGAGCGCGAGCCGCTCCTTGCCCTGACGCACCCAGATGATCGCGTTCATGATTTCCGGCAGTTCGGTCGCGATCGGGCTGAACAGCAGCGCCGTCAATTGCGGGCTCAAGCCGAGCCACGGACCCACGGCGCTGATCTGCTGCACGAACAGATGCGAGGCGAAGAAAATCACCGCGAGCGCGCCGATCACCTGCACGCCGATCCAGAACATCGACGGATTGGCGTCGCGCGGGCGCAGCTTGAGCGGTTCGAGTTCGATGCTGTCCTCGTCGCCGCCGCCTTCGTCGCTCAGCTCCTTCCAGCAATAGAACGCGTAGGCCGCGAGAAACGCGATGCCGAGCAGCGGCTTGAACTGGAACACCACGAGGCCGAGGCCGATCTTCACGACGAAGATCGCGAGGAACCAGAGCTGGTCGCGGCGCAGGCGGCCGGTGTCGGCGTCGACGGCGGCGGCGCGCGCGCGGCCCACGCGTTTGGCCGTGGCGAGCAGCGCGAAGCCGACCACCGCGTAGGCGATCGTGCTCAGCGCGAGCGGGCCGCCGATGGCCGCGCCGACGCCGATTTCCTTATGCGCCGCGTCGGTGCCGAACGCCACCGCGACGAGCGTGACCACGCTCTCGGGCAGCGCCGTGCCGAACGCAGCGAGGATCGTGCCGGTGGCGGTCTGCGTGATGTTGAGTTTCTGGCCGAGCCATTCGACACCGTTGACGAAGGTCTCGCACGACAGATAGATGATGCCGGCCGCGGCAATGAGCAGGGCGAACGTCCAGATCATGACGTGCGCTCCGAGGCGGACATGCGGCGGCGCGTGCTGCGATTCGTACGGTGAATTGTGCGGGGATGCGGGGGCATTATTGTTTTGACATTCCACGGGCCGGACGTTTCTGGGACCAATGACGCAATCCTCCCGCCCAGCCCGGGTACGGAGGAAGACGTCATAGGTCTCGTCAGGCCGAAGAACGGCTGCCGGCGCCATGGCATTGGGTGCCAATTATGTTGACGGCGGCGCTTCGCGCATCGCGCGCAAAGCAGACTACTCCCCTAAGACCCGCGCATTATAACCGAGGTTGAGGCGCGTGCCGAGTCGGCGGCTTGCGAATGAAAAAACGCGCAGGGCGTCGCGTGACGCACTGCGCGTGAAGGCAGCGCCACGCCGCCCCGCCTGATGCAGCGGGGCAGCGAGACGGCGCGTGCGGCAAGCCGCGATCAGAAGTGGTGGCGGATGCCGACCATCGCCATGGCCTGCTTGTTGGTCGATGCGTCGTTGCCGAAGTCGCCGAACGAGGCGGTCGCGCCGACGAGCGCGCCCGTGTCCGCGTCGATCGTGCGGCCCGACGCCTGCTGGTAGCCCGCGAGCGCGTAGATGTCGGTGCGCTTCGAGAGGAAGTAGTCGCCGCCGAGGCTGAACTGGTTGTAGCTCGCCGTCACGCCGTTGCCGCTACCCTTCGTGTAGTTGTAGCCGAAGCCGACCACCGCCATCGGCGTAACCTGGTAGTTCACGAAGAACTGGCCCGTGTTGAACTTGGTGTCGCTGTTCGAACCGGCTGCGCTCTGGTAGTTCGCGTAGTCGACGTTGCTGTACGCGAGGCCGAAGGTCATCGGGCCGTAGCTGTAGTCGCCCACCGCGCGGATGATCTGCAGCGAGTTGGCCGACACGAAACCGCCCGTGATGGCCGGCGAGTCGACGTTGACGTCGGTGTTCGGGTTCAGGCCGTCGAAGGTCGCGGCCGTGCCGCTGTCGCTGTTGGCCTTGAAGTAGCCCGCGCCGAAACCGAACGGACCGTGGTTGTAAGCGGCCGCGATGGCCCACGTCTGGCCCGCGCCCATGCTGCCCGCCTGGCCGCCGAACGCGTACATCGCGCTGACCTGCAGGCCCGCGAAGTTCGGGCTCGTGTACTTGATCGAGTTGCTGGTGCGGTAGCTGTTGTCGTAGTTGTCCATGTCGCCCGGCGTGGCGAACGCGGAGCCGAACGTGACGTCGTCGGTCATCGGCTGCAGCAGGTCGATCAGCGGATCGTACTGACGACCCAGCGAGACCGTGCCGCCTTGCGTCGAATTCAGGCCGACCATCGCGGTCCGGCCGAACAGACGGCCGCCCTGGCCCGACTTGCCGTTATCGATATTGAAGCCGCTCTCGATCTTGAAGATCGCGGAGAGGCCGCTACCCAGATCTTCCGTGCCCTTCAAGCCCCAGAGGTTCGGCGACACGTTGCCGGACATCATCTGGAAGGTGTTGCCCGATCCATGGGTGCCCTTCTGATTGCCGAAGAAGGCGACGGACGTGTCGAGCGCACCGTAGAGCGTGACGCTGCTTTGCGCGTGCGCGACGCCGGCGATCGAAGCCAGCGTGGCGGCGAGGGCGAGAGCGGTTTTTTTCATTGATGGATCTTCATTAAAAGGTTGCGTGTGAGAGCGTGTGCTTCATGTATTTGAATGACGGCCGGGCAGGCAATCCCGCCGAATTCAGGGGCGATTATGCGTAACGTGTCCGTTTGACGAATTTGAAAAACGGAAAGACTGAGTTTCAGAAAACGCATCCGCGCGCAGAGGCCGTGTTCACGGCGTTGCAAGGCATTCACTCATGCAGGTGTTGTTTTTTTGCGGCTGTTTGCAGGGCGTTCGCGCGCAAATCATGCTGCTTTTCCAGCCTCGTTCGTGCGGCGGCGATCGGTGCATACGCACAGATCGAGACGGATCAAGACGCATCGAGGCGAATCGAGACGATGCGCGAGCGCGACGTGTTCACGTTTCGTTGATGTTTCGATCGCGTTTTTGAATATCGCCAGGTACGCGCGCGGCGCGCTTTCGCCTGAAAGCCGGACGCAAGCGCAGTGCTAGCGCAGTTTCATCCAGGTGTTATCGAAATACGGCTTCGTGTCTAAACATTTCTTCATTTTCCTGCGGATATTCGCGCAGGTTCGCGCCTCTATCCTTGCCGCATGAATCGCGTTGCAGCAAAGCAATGCATCGGGAACCGGCGCATGACGCGCGCGGAACAGATCCATGTCGACGGCGAGATGCCGCAGAGGAGTGCGAGATGAAAAAGAGCTGGAGTCGCGCGGGTGCCGCGCTGATGTTGTCGTTGTCTGTGTCGATGGCGTTGTCGACGTTTGCGCATGCCCAGGACGCTAGCGCGCCGGCCGCGGCGAACGCGCCGGTTCAGCAGGCGCAGGCGGCAAGCACGAACGCCGCCTGGAATAACGACGGCTCGGCGCACATCACGCGCGCGCAGGTGCGTCACGAACTCGTGCAGGCGCAGCAGGACGGCGAACTGAAAACGCTCAATAGCACGCTCTACGCGCATCACTGAGTCGGGCCACCGACACGCGCCATCGAGCGCGCGTTGATCGAGCGCACTTCATGCAGCGTCACGGCAAACCAGGCCGCGCGTCGTGACGGCAATTCGCAAGCGCGGCCACTAATTCGAGTTTCGATCCCATGAAATCACGCATTGTCACTTATGTTGTGCGCGCGGCGCTGTGCGTCGCGGCCGCCGCCGCCATGTCGGGCTGCGCCAGCCTGCATCCGCAGCCGAACGGTCCCGGCGATTGCGTCGGTCCGCCGGACTACTGCGTGCCGTTCTTCGGCTCGTAACGAAGTCACGGCCGTTTTATCGCTGTTCAATGACTGACGCGGCGCGCGGGGAAAAATCCCGCGCGCCGCGCGCGTTTTGGGCGCGTCGTTTCGTCGGACAAATAACGCGCTCAGCCAACTGTTCCTCCGCTTACTGCCCCCTTTCCACCGAGCTTCAGTTCGTCGCCAGCAGGCCGTTAACCAGGAAGGCGCGGCGCACGCGCCGTTACCCCATCCCTGTTATTCGATAAACGTCGCCCCACAAAGGCGTCTGGAGCTCTCGCAGTGTTTGCCCGACTCTCTATTTCGGTTCGCCTGCGCATCGCGGTCGGCGTGCTGGCTGCGCTGATCGTGGCGGCCGGCGTCGCCGGCCTGATCGGCATGTCGCATTCGAACGCGGCACTCGGCTATGCCTATTCCAATCAGCTTGCCGCCGCGATCGACATCGGCAAGTCCAATCTCAATCTGACCATCGCGCGCACCACGCTCGACCGCATTCTGCTGCATCCCGATTCGCCGGACGTGCCGCAATTGCTCGACAAGGCGCAGACCTATCTCGACACCTCGCACAAGGCGTGGGAGGACTATCGCGCGCTGCCGCACGACGCCGACGAGCAGGCGCTCGCCGAGCAGGTGCAGACGGCGCTCGGCGCGATGTTCGATCAGGGCATTCATCCGCTGATGGCGTCGGTCAAGCAGGGCGACCGCGCCGCGCAGGACGAGATCGCGATGAAGCGCATTCCGCCGCTCTCGGTCGCGCTCACGAAGGCGTCGTCGACGCTCGAACAATGGCAGAAGTCACACGGCCAGCAGACCTTCGACGGCGCGCAGGACTTCTATGCCGCGCTGCGCGCGGGCAGCATCGCGCTGATCGCGCTCGGTCTGGGCGTGGCGCTGATGTGCGCGATTGGCCTGCATCGCGCGATCGCCGTGCCGCTCGCGAACCTGCTGGGCGCCTTGCAGCGCATCGCGGCGGGCGACCTGACCGCGCGTCTGGACGTTCGCACGCAGGACGAAATGGGCCGCCTCGTCGCGGGCTTGCAGACCATGCAGGACGAACTCGCGCGCACGGTGCGCAAGGTCTCGCATAGCTCGGCGTCGATTGCGTCGGCGACGCGCCAGATCGCGGCGGGCAACGACGATCTCTCGCAGCGCACCGAGGAACAGGCCGCGTCGATCCAGCAGACCGCGGCCAGCATGGAGCAACTGACCGCGACGGTGAAGCAGAACACCGAGCACGCGCGCACGGCGCAGTCGCTCGCGGGCAGCGCGCAGGAAGTGGTCGAGCGCGGCGCGCTGGTGGTCGGCGACGCGGTGCAGACGATGGATCGCATCGACCGCAGCTCGCAGAAGATCGCGGAGATCACCGGCATCATCGAAGGCATCGCGTTCCAGACCAATATTCTCGCGCTCAACGCGGCGGTGGAAGCCGCGCGCGCGGGCGAGGAAGGTCGCGGTTTCGCGGTGGTCGCGGGCGAGGTGCGTTCGCTCGCGCAGCGCTCGGCGGCGGCGGCGAAGGACATCAAGACGCTGATCGGCGAGTCGGTGGAGCACGTCGCGACGGGCGCGCAGTACGTGCGTTCGGCGGGCATGACGATGACCGAGATCGGCGAATCGATCGGCCGCGTGACGACCATCATGACCGAGATCGCGCACGCGTCCGAGGAGCAGCGTGACGGCATCGAGCAGGTCAATCTGGCCGTCTCGCAGATGGATCAGGTCTCGCAGCAGAACGCGGCGCTCGTCGAGGAAGCGGCGGCCGCGGCGATGTCGCTGACCGAGCAGACCGATGCGCTGCGCGAAGCCGTGGGCGTGTTCAAGGTGGCGTGAGTTTCTGCGCGCTCGCGCTTTAATCACGCGGTGGTTATCACACCGCCTTCGCGACCGAATGCGCGAGCCGCAGCAGATCGTCGAATTGCGTGACGAGCTCGAAGCAGACGAGAAACGCGCACATCGCGGCGGGACCGGGAAAGCGCATCGTCCACGCGAGCACCGGCGCGGCAGTGCGCTTTCTCACGGCGTCGCGCGTCATCGCATAGGTGATCGCGACGCCGATCGCCGCGCCCGCCAGCAGATCGGTCGGATAATGAAAGCCGAGATAGGCGCGCGGCAAACAAATAAACAGCGCGGCATAAAGCAGCGCGAGCGCGCCGATTCCGCGCCACACCAGAAATATCCCCATCGCAATCGCGATCCACAGCATCGCGTGATCGCTCGGAAACGAACTCCAGTCGCTCAATGCCGCTTCGCGCAACGACGACGAAGCGAAATGCAAATGGAGATCGGAATTGAAAATCGGCCGTTCGCGAAACGGTAAAAAGCGCGCGAGCAATCGTCCGGCCGCGAGCGCGATCAATCCGCTCGCGAGCGTGGCAATTGCCATTTCGCGCCGCCATTCGCGGCGCTCGCCCGGCTCGAACCAGATCCACAGCAGCAAGGGAATCAGCAGAAAACCCTTGAACGTATAGAGTCCCGCGATCGTGCGGATCGCGTGGTTCATCAGCGGTGTGAGATGGATCTGGGTGAGCCAACCCAGAATGACGGTGTCGAAACTGTTCATTGTTGTGGGGCCATCTCGCGGTTTTCCTTATCGTCTTGCCCGAAATGCAGCGCTTTTTTTGCGTGAATTCTGCGTGGATTCCGCCTGGAGCGCAGGGCGTTTCGCATCGTAGATTTCGTGCGTCAGCGAATCGGTAAAGAATCGAAAGCAAATGTAAGTCGTGGCGTGGTGGTATCGATTGGGCGTTGGCGTGCTCGATTAAGTCACGCAAGGCGGTGATGGTGGCGTGCGAATTCGCGTCGGTTACGAACCGACACAGTTCGTTTCGTTTGCGAACGAATGCGTGGCGAGCGAATTGTCGGAAGAAAAGGGCGGCGGCCGTAGCTGTTTATTCGACGCCGCGAATTTGGGCCGGAACGACTTTTAGGCCTCGCGTCGGAAGCGTCGAGCTTCGCGAACGGCATTTTTTTGCGGGCCTGGTGTGTCGATGCGCTGCGTGTCAGACTCGGGGCGATGCGCGTGACAACACGCACCGTTTGCACCTTACGCCCCCCACAAGGAGCCGCCCGCACGATGCTTTCCCACCTCTATATTGGCGTGAACGACTTCGACCGCGCCTTCGACTTCTACGCGCCGATCATGCAGGCGCTCGGCCAGACACTCAAGTTCTGCGAGCGCGAGCATCCGTGGGCGGGCTGGATGACGCCGGGCGTGGCGCGTCCGCTCTTTATCGTCGGCGCGCCGTTCAATGGCGCGCCCGCCGAAAGCGGCAACGGTCAGATGGTGGCGCTGCTCGCCCCCACGCGCGCGGCGGTCGACGCGGTGCACGCGCTGGCGCTCGCGCACGGCGGCAGTGACGAGGGCGCGCCCGGCCTGCGCCCGCATTACCACCCGAACTACTACGGCGCGTACTTCCGCGACCCCGACGGCAACAAACTCTGCGTCTGCTGCCACGATCCCGCGCCGTGAACCCGCCGACCCAACGCGCGCCTCAGAACCACGCGTCCTGCATATCCAGCGTCGTCCGGTCGAGCGACGCGAGCAGATCGAATTGCGCGCCCGTCTTCGGCAGTTCCCACGCGAAGAAGTACTGCGCCGCCGCGAGCTTGCCGCGATAGAAGTCGGCATCGTCGCCGTGTGCCTGCGCGTTTGCGTGCTTGAGCGCCGCGCGCGCCGCGAGCGCCTGTTCGAGCCACACCCACGCCACCACCACATGCCCGAAGGCTTCGAGATACACCGAGGCGTTCGCGAGCGTCACATTGGCATCGCCCGCGGCCCACAATTGCTGCGTCACCGTGAAGAGGCGCTTCATCGCCGCGTCGAGCGCGCGCGCGTGCGTCGCGTCCTGCGCGTCGCCGCCCGAATGCGCGCGGTCGATCGTGGTCTGCATGCGCTGCGCGAACAGCTTGAGCGCCGCGCCGTCCTTGATGACCACCTTGCGGCCCAGCAGATCGAGGCCCTGAATGCCGTGCGTGCCTTCGTGAATCGGATTGAGCCGGTTGTCGCGATAGAACTGCTCGACGTTGTACTCGCGCGTATAACCGTAGCCGCCGTGCACCTGGATCGCGAGATCGTTGGCGGCGAGACACCATTGTGACGGCCAGCTTTTCGCAATCGGCGTGAGCAGATCGAGCAGCAGCGTGAGCGGCGCGCGCGTGGCGTCGTCGGGGGCGCCGCCCGCTTCGTCGACGAGCTTCGCGCACCACAGATTCAGCGCGAGCGCGCCTTCCACGTAGCTCTTTTGCGCGAGCAGCATGCGGCGCACATCGGCGTGCTCGACGAGCTTCACCTGCGGCGACGCCGGGTCCTTGCCCGCCGCGCCGATGCCGCGTCCCTGCGGACGATTGCGCGCGTAATCGAGCGCATGCAGATAACCGGTGTAGCCGAGCATCGTCGCGCCCAGACCGACGCCGATGCGCGCCTCGTTCATCATGTGGAACATATAGGCGAGGCCCTTGTGCGGCTCGCCCACGAGATAGCCGATCGCGCCCGCGCGGCCGCCCGGCGCGTACTTCGTGCCTTCGCCGAAATTGAGCAGGCAGTTCGTGGTGCCGCGATAGCCCATCTTGTGATTGAGGCCCGCGAGCACGACGTCGTTATGCTCGCCGCGCGAGCCGTCTTCGTTGACCAGATACTTCGGCACGATAAAGAGCGAGATGCCCTTCACGCCGGGAATCAGCTTGCCGTCCGGGCCCGGAATCTTCGCGAGCACGAGATGGACGATGTTCTCCGAGAGCTCGTGCTCGCCGCCCGAAATCCACATCTTGTTGCCGCGCAGCCGATACTGCGCGCCGAGCGCCGAGTCGCCCTCGAAGTCGGCGCGCGTGGCCACGTCGGACAGCGACGATCCGGCCTGCGGTTCCGAAAGACACATCGTGCCGAAGTAGCGGCCTTCGAGTTCGGGCTTCACGAAGGTGTCGATCTGCTTCTCGCTGCCGTGCGCGAGCAGCAGGTTCGCGTTGCCGATGGTGAGGAACGGATACGCGCTCGACCCCACGTTGGCGGCCTTGAACCACGCGAAGCCCGCTTTTTCGACGACCAGCGGCAACTGCATGCCGCCGTACTCGTAATCCTGACCCGCCGCCATCAGGCCCGCTTCGCAGAACGCCTTCAGCGCGGTCTTCACTTCGGGAATGATCGTGACGGTCTCGCCGTCGAAATGCGGCTCGTGCTGATCGTTCTTCTTGTTGTGCGGCGCGAACAGGTCGGTGGCGATCTTCTCGCAGGTGTCGAGCGCGGCGTCGAAGGTCTCGCGCGAGTGATCCGCATAGCGCTCAATACGAGTGAGCCGCTCGACGTCGAGCCATTCGTAGAGCAGGAAGTTCAGGTCACGGCGGGAGAAGATCAGCGACATGGCGGGCGGGCCCTCGGTTGGGAAGGTGCCTAGACTACAGAAAATAGAACGAGCGTGCTATTGGTGATTTCTCCAGCCTCTCTATATAGAGAGGAGGCGCTTCCGCGTACAGGGAGAATCCGGCATCATCGGCGCTCATCCTCCCGAAATGCGAGATGCCGATGGATCGACTCGACGCCATGTCCGTGCTCGTCGCCGTGGTCGAGGCGGGCAGCCTCTCGGCGGCGGCGCGCCGGCTCGGCATGCCGCTCGCCACGGTCAGCCGCAAGGTCAACGAACTGGAAGCGCATCTGCGCACGCGCCTGCTCACGCGCACGACGCGCCAGCTTGCGTTGACCGAGGCGGGCGCGTCCTACGTGGCCGCGTGCCGGCGCATTCTCGAAGAGGTCGGCGAGGCCGAGCGTGCCGCGACTGGCGAGTACGCGCAGCCCAAAGGCGAACTCGCGCTGACGGCCCCGGTGGTGTTCGGGCGGCTGCACGTGCTGCCCGTCGTCACCGAATTCCTCGCGCAGTATCCCGAGATCGACGTGCGGCTCTCGCTGGCGGACCGTGTGGTCAATCTGATGGAGGAGCGCGTGGACGCGGCCGTGCGCATCGGCGCGCTGCCGGACAGCGCGCTCGTCGCCGTGGGCGTGGGCGCGATCCGCCGCGTGGTGTGTGCGAGCCCGGCCTATCTGCTGGCGCACGGCGTGCCGCGCCAGCCGCGCGATCTGGCCGCGCATCAATGCGTGACGTTCGAGGGCGTCGAGGGGCGTACGTGGACCTTTCGGGATGGAAAGGAGCCGTCCAGGGATGCGGCGAAAAACGCGCTTGTGCCGCAACCGGTGACGTCGCGGCTCGCGGTCAATACCGCCGAAGCCGCCATCGACGCCGCGCTGCAAGGCGTGGGCGTGACGCGCGTGCTGTCTTATCAGGTGGCGCAGGCGGTGCGCGAGGGACGGCTCGACCTGCTGCTCGAAGCGCACGAGCCCGCGCCCTGGCCGGTGAGTCTCGTGCACGGCGGGCAGACGCCGCTGCCGCTCAAGCTGCGCGCGTTTCTCGACTTCGCGACGCCGCGTCTGCGCGCGCGGATCGAGGCGGCGCGCATCGGCTCCGACGCGGGCGCGCAGGTCTGAGCGCCCTGGCGAGCCAGGCATTGCCGATGCGCGTGATTTCTGCAAAGACGGCAAAAAAGCAGCCGAAACGAGCGATCAAGCGAGCGACCCGGCGAGCGGCTCAACCACGCGCGTCGACCAAAACGCCAGCAAACGTTTGCAAATGCTGATCAGAAACGGGGTTTATAAGGATTTCGCGCGATTGTGCCGTAGACTTGCGCGCGGGACGCGCGCGACGTTTCGCGTTCCTTTGTTTTTCGAAGGTCCGATCCGCCCGCTCCGACTCTCCTGGTTCGCTGGCGCGGCTCTGGCGGCCCGGCGCCCGAACGCGACGGCGTCGCCGTCCGGTCCCTGAGAGACCGCCGCGCATGGCCTGAAGCCGTGCTATTGTCCTGCCGCCTCATGCGCTACGCATGACGCGCAAATTTCAGGCTCAAAGGAGGCCGACCTGTGATGAATGTGCTGGGCTGCATCGTCTACAAGCACAATCCGTGGCTCGTGATCGTGGCGGTGCTGATTTGCTGCGGCGGGTCGTGGGTCACCGCGAGGCTGGTGCGGCGCGTGTTCGCGACGCGCGGCCTGCAGCGCGCGGGCTGGCAGTTCCTCGCGGCCGTCACGGCCGCCGTCGCCATCTGGTGCACGCATTTCGTGGCGATGCTCGGCTTCGAGCCCGGCGTGCCCGTGAGCTTCGACCCGGTCCTCACTATCGTTTCCCTGCTGATCGCGCTCGGCGGCAGCTTCGCCGCCTTCGCCGTGGCGGGCAGCGGCTTCACGCGCGCGGCGCCCGCGATCGGCGGCGCGCTGGTCGGGCTGTCGATTTCGCTGATGCACTACACGGGCATGATGGCCTATCGCGTGCAGGGCATCGTCGCGTGGAATCACACGTATCTGATTGCGTCGATCGTGCTCTCGGTCGTGTTCGGCGCGCTCGCGCTCGACCGCGCGGCGCGCGGCGCGAACGCCGCTGCAAAGCAGCCGAGGCATGCGGCGCAAGGCGGCGCGACCCTTCAGGCGAATCTGCAGGCGACCGTGCAAGCGAATGTGCAAGGAAGCTCAGCCCCGAAAGACACGGGCTCGGTGGCCAGCGTCACGCTGCTGCTCGTGCTCGCCATCGCCACGCTGCACTTCACGGGCATGTGCGCCTTCACGGTCACGCCGGTGCGCATCGCGGGCGAGTTCTCGAATCCGGCCGCGCTGCAGGCGCTCGCGCTGTCGGTCGCGGGCATGGCGTTCATCATCGCGGGCGCGGGGCTCGTGAGCTATCTGCTCGACGACACCGTGCGCGCCGAATCGGTCGAGCATCTGCGCACCATGGCGATGAGCGACATGCTCACGGGCCTGCCGAACCGCGCGAGCTTCAACGAGCGGCTCGACGTGGAGATCGCGCGCGCCGCCGCCGAGGACGGCAAGCTCGCGCTGGTCGGCATCGACCTGAACCGCTTCAAGGACATCAACGACCTGCGCGGCCATCACGCGGGCGACGAGGTGCTGCGCATTCTCGCGCGCCGCTTCACGAGCCTCGTGCGCGAGGGCGAGTTCGTCGCGCGCGTGGGCGGCGACGAGTTCGTGGCGCTGCAGCGTTTCGCCGACCGCGAGGCGCTCGACGATTTCCTCGGCCGTCTCGAAGACGCGCTGTTCCGCCCGATCCGCTACGACGACTGGGAAGTGGTCTCGGGCGCGAGCCTCGGCGTGGCGATCTATCCCGACGACGCCAGCAGCAAGGCCGTGCTGATCAATAACGCCGACCTCGCGATGTACCGCGCGAAGGCGGCGCTCACGCGCTCGGTGTGTTTCTACGAGCCGACGATGGACGAGACGGCGCGCGCGCGCCGCACGCTCGCGGCCGACCTGCGCGACGCCATCGCGCGCGGCCAGTTGAGCGTGCATTACCAGGTGCAGACTTCGGTGAATGGCGGCATTTGCGGCTACGAAGCGCTGCTGCGCTGGGAGCATCCGCGCCACGGTTTCGTCTCGCCGGGCGTGTTCATTCCGCTCGCGGAGGAAAACGGGCTGATCCTGAGCATTGGCGCGTGGGTGCTGCGCGAGGCGTGCACGCGCGCGGTCACGTGGCTGCCGCCGTACAAGGTGGCCGTGAATCTCTCGCCCGTGCAGTTCGCGCACGCCGACCTGCCCGCGCTCGTGCGCGAGGTGCTGGCCGACACCGGCCTGCCGCCCGAGCGGCTCGAACTCGAACTGACCGAATCGACGATCTTCGCCGACCGCGCGCGCTCGCTCGAAGTGCTTCAGCACATCAAGGCGCTGGGCGTGAGTCTCGCGCTCGACGACTTCGGCACCGGTTATTCGTCCCTCGACACGCTGCGCAGTTTTCCCTTCGACAAGATCAAGCTCGACCAGTCGTTCATCAGCGAAGCCGAATCGAGCCGCCAGGCGACCGCGATCATCCGCGCCGTGCTCGCGCTCGGCAAGAGCCTCGGCATTCCGGTGCTGGCGGAAGGCATCGAAACGCAGGATCAGTTCGATCTGCTGGCGGGCGAGGGCTGCGACGAGATGCAGGGCTTCCTGCTCGGCCGCCCCGCGCCGCTCGCGCAACTGGTGGAAAGCGGGCAGATTCAGTTGACGGAGCCGCGCAACCGTTACGCCCCGGCGAACTGAGGTTCGCCCGCCCGATCCACGAGCATCCCGCTAATCCAATGCCGTAAAACGCGGCGCGCATTCCGGCATCCACGCGCCGTCCGCGTGCGTGAATGCGCCGCGCGCCGCGTTATGCGGATGATGCGGCGCCTCCGCGAGCCCGAGCACCGGCGACACGCACGCATCGCTGCCCGCGAACGCATCGACCCACGCATCGCGCTCGCGCGTGGCGATGATCCGCTCGATGCGCGCCGTGATCGCCGGCCAATGCGCTCTATCTCGCTGCGGCAGATCGAGCAGATCCTCCGCGCCGATCCCCTTCAGAAACGCGGCATAGAACGGCGGCTCGATGCAGCCCACCGCGATCCAGCCGCCGTCGCGGCAGCGATAGGTCCGATAGAACGGCGCGCCGCCGTCGAGCAGATTCTCGCCGCGCGCGTCGCGCCACTGACCCGCCGCGTGAAAGCCGTACATCATGCTCATCAGCATGGCCGCGCCGTCGGTCATCGCCGCATCGACCACACAGCCCTTGCCGCTCGCTCGCGCGCGCAGGATCGCCGCGATCACGCCGAATGCCAGCACCATGCCGCCGCCGCCGAAGTCGCCGACCAGATTGAGCGGCACGACCGGCGCGCCGCCCGTTTCGCCGACCGCGTGCAGCGCGCCCGAAATCGCGATGTAGTTGATGTCGTGACCCGCCGTATGCGCGAGCGGGCCGTGCTGGCCCCAGCCCGTCATGCGTCCGTAGACGAGCGCCGGATGGCGCGCGCGGCACGCCTCGGGACCGAGGCCGAGCCGCTCCATCACGCCCGGACGAAAGCCTTCGATCAGCGCGTCGGCCTGCGCGATCAGATCGAGCGCGCGCGAAACGTCGTCGGCGCGTTTGAGATCGAGCGCGACGTGCTCGCGGCCGCGCGCGAGCGGGCCGTCGGGCAGCGCCTCGCCCGCGCGGCCGATGCGCGTTACGCGCGCGCCCATCTGCGCGAACAGCATGCCGCAGAACGGCGCGGGCCCGAGACCCGCGAACTCGACGATATGCACGCCTTCCAGCGGCTGGATCATGCGCGGTCTCCCCGTGAGATGAGCGCGCGCATCAGAGCGTGCGCGCGATGATTTCCTTCATGATCTCGTCGGTGCCGCCGTAGATGCGCATCACGCGCGCATCGACCCACGCGCCGCCGATCACGTACTCCGACATATAGCCGTAGCCGCCGTGCAGTTGCAGGAATTCGTCGAGCAACTGGTTTTGCAGTTCGGTGGCATTGAGCTTGGCCATGGCCGCGTCGACGGGCGACAACTCGCGGCGCAGATGCCGCGCGATGCAGTCGTCCACGTAGATGCGCACCATCTCCGCTTTCGCGCGCGCGTGCGCGAGCTTGAAGCGCGCGTTCTGAAAATCGAAGATCGCCTGGCCGAACACCTTGCGCCCGCGCGTGTACTCGATCGTGCGTGCGAGCATGCCTTCGATCGACGCGACGGCGCGCACGGCGATCACCAGACGCTCCTGCGCAAGCTCGCGCATCAGATACGAAAAGCCCGCGTTTTCCTCGCCGAGCCGCTGCGTGACGGACACGCGCACGTCCTCGAAAAACAGCTCCGACGTATCCTGCGCGCGCAGGCCGATCTTCTCGAGCTTGCGGCCTTTTTCGAAACCCGGCGTGCCTTCCTCGATCACAATCAGCGAGACGCCCTTGCCGCCGAGTTCCGGCGCGGTCTTGCAGACCACGATCACGAGACTCGCGTTCTGACCGTTCGTGATGAAGGTCTTCTGACCGTTGATGACGTAGTCGTTGCCGTCGCGGCGCGCGGTCGTGCGCACGGACTTCAGGTCGCTGCCGGTGCCCGGCTCGGTCATCGCGATTGCGCCGATATGCTCGCCGCTCGCGAGCTTCGGCAGCCACTCGCGCTTTTGCTCCTCGGTGCCGTAAGCGTGGATATACGGCGCGACGATGTCCGAATGCAGCGGGAAGCCGATGCCGCTCGCATTCACGCGCGCGAGTTCCTCGATGAGGATCGCCGCGTGGCCGAAGTCGCCGCCGCCGCCGCCGTATTCCTCGGGAATCGTGCAGCAGAGCAGGCCTTCCTCGCCCGCGCGCCGCCACACCGATTTCGGCACGATGCCGTCCTTTTCCCACTGCTGATGAAACGGCGCGATCTCGCGCTCGACGAAACGGCGGACCTGCTCGCGGAATAATTCGTGGTCGTCGCGGAACACGTTACGCATGGGTTGTCTCCTTTCTTATGGTGATATTCTGGATGCCGAATTAAATTGCGGCGCCAGGATTTTCTGAGTTGCGATAGCGTTCCTTCAGCAGCCGGCGCAGCAGCTTGCCGTTGTCGTGACGCGGCAGCGCGTCCTCGAAATCGACGGAGCGCGGCACCTTGATATGCGAAAGCCGTTCGCGGCAGAACGCCATCAATTCGTCGGCGAGTTGCGGGCTGGCGGCGTCACGCTCGCGCAGTTGCACGATGGCCTTCACGCTCTCGCCGAACTCGGCATGCGGCACGCCGATCACGGCGGCGTCGGCCACGGCCGGATGCTCGCTGAGCACGTTCTCGATTTCCTGCGGATAGACGTTCACGCCGCCGCTGATGATGAGGTCCGCGCGGCGGTCGCTCAGATAGAGGTAGCCTTGCGCGTCCACGTGGCCGATATCGCCATAGGTGGCCCAGTCGTGCCGATTGCGCACGCTCCGGGTCTTCGCGGGATCGTTGTGATACTCGAACGGCGGGCCGCCTTCGAAGAACACGCGGCCGATCTCGCCCACGGGCAGATCGCGGTCGTCCTCGTCGACGATATGCAGCGTGCCGAATTTCGCGCGCCCGACCGAGCCGCGATGCGCGAGCCATTCGTGCGAATCGATCGCCGTGAGCCCGACGCCTTCCGAGCCCGCGTAATACTCGTAGATCACCGGGCCGAACCAGTCGATCATCTGTTGCTTGACGAGCGGCGGGCAGGGCGCGGCCGCGTGGATCGCCACTTTCAGGCTGCTCACGTCGTAGCGTCGGCGCACCGCGTCGGGCAGCGCGAGCAGGCGCACGAACATCGTCGGCACCCATTGGCTGTGCGTGACGCGATAGCGTTCGATGGCGGCGAGCGCGGCCTCGGGATCGAACTTCTGCATGACGATGCTGCGTCCGCCCGTGCGCAGCATGCGCACGAGATAGCGCAGCGGCGCGGCGTGATAGAGCGGCGCCGTGCTCAAATACACGGAGTCCTCATTAAATCCGAAACTCTTGCGCCATGAGGCCGTTTCGGTGTCGTCGATTGTGCGGCGCTCCCACGGCACGAGCGGCTTGAGGATGCCTTTCGGCAGTCCCGTGGTGCCCGACGAATAGAGAAAGTCGCGGCCCTGATCGCACTCGGGCAGCGGCGCGCGCGTGTCGGTGTCGTCGAGCGCGGCGTCGAGCGAGGCGAAGCCGGGCGGCGTGACCGCGCCCGTCATATAACAGGCGACGCCGTTCAGCGCGCCTTCGTCGGCGAGCGTCTGCGCGAGTTCGCGCATCGTCTGCGAGACGATCAGCACGCGCGCGCCGCAGTCCTGGAGGACGTGCGCGACTTCGCGCGTTTTCAACTGGATGCTGATGGGGGTGAAATACAGACCGGCGCGCTCGGCGCCGACGGCGGCGATGGCCAGAGCGGGGTGATTCTCGAACAACAGCGCGATGCCGTCGCCGGGTTGCAGGCCTAGCTGGATCAGCCAGTGCGCGACCCGGTCCGCGCGTTCGTTCAGTGTGGCGTAGGTGAGGACCTCGTCGGTGCCGGCAAGGCGCAGGGCTTCCTTGCCGGGTGCTGCGGCTGCTAGTTCGCGGACACGCTCCACGGTCTCGTCTCCATATCGTGCGCGGCGCCAGTCATGCTGCCGAGCGCTGCCTCCACGCGCCTGACCAGCGACATCAGCCGCGGGGCGATGTCGTCGGTCAACTGGTTGCCGCTGATGTTGAATACCGCAATGGAACAGCTGAAAACCCAGTACTCGTCGTCGATGGGCGACGCCAGCGGAATCGCCACCGAGTGAATCTCGCGCTGCATGTCGCCGTGCGACACCGTGCAGCCCTGCTCGCGCAATTCCTGCTGCGCCTGCGTGAGGCGCTGCGCGAGCAGCTCGCCCTTGGCCGGATCGCGCGTGAGCGTTTCCTGCAGATAGCGCTCGCGTTCGGCGCCCGGCACCGTCCACAGATACGCGCGGCCCGAGGCCGTGCGCGACAGCGAAAGCCGCGTGCCGATCTCCGAGCGATAGACCGCGCTGCCCGCGCCCTGCGCGACTTCGGCGTAGGCGAGGTTCAGGCGGTAACCGACGGCGAGCGTCACCTGGCCCTGACAGTAATCGGCCAGCTCCTGCATCATCGGCCGCGCGATCTGGCGGATCGTCATGCGGCCGAGCGCGGGCGCGGCGAGGCTCAGCATCTCGGTGCCGAGCACGTATTTCGAAATGCGCTCCGAGTAGCGCAGCATGCCGAACTCGCACAGCGTGTTGATGAGCCGCAGCGCCGTGGGCTTGGGCAGGCCGGTGCGTTCCACCAGCTCGCGCGCCGACAGCTCGGACGCGCCCATCGAATAGCACTGCAGGATCCGGATGCCGCGCGCGAGTGCGCTCACGAGCTGCGAATCGTTGGTCGACTCGTTGCTCGAGTCGCTGGACGATTCAGCGGCGTCGTCGGTGCGTGAGGTGGCCTGGTCGGTCATGTCGGATTCCTTCTTCGGGGGATGGGCGCGCCGGGTCAACACGGGGCGCCTTTTGGCAAACCCGGCATTCTAGCTTTCCCCTTCGTGGCGGAACAATTTTTCAAGACGACTGGCTCATTTTTCGTGAAATTGCGACGCTTTGCCGCGCCCGCGGCCCATCTGGCTGGCTCGGTGGACGCGTTCAGCCGCGCGCAACTTCGGGAATTCGGACTCTCAGGCTCGCTTGGCCGCTTTCGATATGTGGCTATCGTCGCATGAAACGGTTTAAATGATCCTGGTGGATCGAAAAATGTTTACCACTATTGAAATTGTGAGATGAGGCGGTGTATTTTGATTCGCGAGATTCATTTTTCCGTCATTCGGCAGCATCAACCCATCTCCAACACTGAGCGAACCATGATCCAGAGCGCGGTAATCGTCGATGCGGTGCGCAGTCCCATGGGCCGGACGAAGGCGGGCGGCGCCTTCGTCGACCTGCATCCGGCCGACCTGCTTTCGCAGGTGATCCAGCAACTCGTCGAGCGCAACGACCTCGATCCCGGCACCGTCGACGACGTGATCATCGGCTGCGTGAGCCAGGTGGGCGAGCAGGCGACCACGCCGGGCCGCGTGGCGTGGCTCGCGGCCGGTTATCCGCAGCACGTGCCGTCGACCACGGTCGAGCGCAAGTGCGGATCGAGCCAGCAGGCCGTGCATTTCGCGGCGCAGGCCATCATGGCGGGCGTCAACGAGATCGTGGTGGCGGGCGGCGTGGAGTCGATGAGCCGCGTGCCGATGGGCAGCTCGCGCCTCGACCGCGATCAATATGGCGCGCGCTTTCATGCGCGCTATCCGCAGGGGCTCGTGGGCCAGGGCGTGAGCGCCGATCTGGTGGCGCAGAAGTGGGCGCTCACGCGCGAGATGCTCGACGCGTATTCGGCCGAGTCGCACCGCCGTGCCGACGCCGCGCGCGCCGCCGGTCACTTCGCGCGCGAGATCGTGCCGATCGAGGTCCGCGACGAACAGGGCACGCGCGGAGGCACGCGCCGCATCGACGCCGACGAAACCATCCGCGCGGGCACCACGGTCGAGCGTCTCGCGGGCCTCGCGCCCTCGTTCGAAGACGCCGCGCTGGCCGAGCGCTTTCCGGGCATCCGTTTCAACGTGACGGCGGGCAACGCTTCGCAGATTTCGGACGGCGCGGCGGCGCTGCTCGTCATGAGCGAGAAGAAGGCAGCCCAACTCGGCTTGAAGCCGCGCGCGCGCATCGTCTCGTTCGACGTGCGCGGCGACGATCCGCTCATGATGCTGACCGCGCCGATTCCGGCCACCGAGCATCTGCTGCGCAAGGTCGGCCTGAAGATCGACGACATTGCGCATTTCGAAGTCAACGAAGCGTTCGCTTCGGTGCCGCTTGCGTGGCAAAAAGCGCTGGGTACCGATGCCGCGCGTCTCAATCCGGCGGGCGGCGCGATTGCGCTCGGGCATCCGCTGGGCGCATCGGGCGCGCGTCTCATGACGACGATGCTCAACGCGCTCGAACGCAGCGGCGGCCGTTACGGCTTGCAGACGATGTGCGAGGCGGGCGGCATGGCGAACGCGACGCTGATCGAGCGGCTTTGAACGCGGCATCGACGACGGCATCAACGAACGTAACGAAAGCTGGATACGAAAGGAGACGAACGAATGGACCTCAAGGGCGCGGTGGCGGTCGTAACGGGTGGCGCGTCGGGGCTGGGCCTCGCGAGCACGAAGCAGTTGCTGGAGAAGGGCGCGCAGGTCGTGATCTGCGATCTGGCGAGTTCGCGTGGCGCGGCGGTGGCCGACGAACTCGGCCCGGCGGCGAGCTTCGTGGCCGCCGACGTCACGAACGGCGACGAGATGGCCGCCGTGATCGACGCGGCCACGCAGCGCGGCACGCTGCGCGCGCTCGTGCATTGCGCGGGACGCGGCGGCGCGGTGCGCCTGATCGAAAAGGACGGCTCGCCGGGCTCGCTCGAAGCCTATGAAAACGTGGTGCGCGTGAACCTCGTCGGCACCTTCAACGTGCTGCGTCTCGCGGCGGCGGCGATGGCGCGCAACGCGCCGAACGCGGCGGGCGAGCGCGGCGCGTGCGTGCTGACCGCGTCGGTGGCCGCGTACGAAGGGCAGATCGGCCAGGTGCCGTATGCGTCGTCGAAGGCGGGCGTGGTGGGCATGACGCTGGTGGCCGCGCGCGATCTCGCGAGCAAGGGCATTCGCGTCTGCACGATCGCGCCGGGGCTGTTCGATACGCCGATGCTCGCGCGCCTGCCCGAGGAGATTCGCGACTCGCTCGGCAAGATGGTGCCGTTCCCGCCGCGTCTGGGCGCGCCCGACGAGTTCGCCGCGCTCGCGATGCATATCCTCGAAAATCCGATGCTCAACGGCGAAACGATTCGTCTCGATGGCGCGATTCGCATGCAGCCGCGTTGAACGTCACGATTCACGCGCGTTGAATTTTGCGTTGACGCGCGTCGCGCGCGTGTTGCATCATCGTCCACATGAACTTCATCGCGCGCCCGCTCACGACGACGACCACGACCGCCTCTGGCGGGTCGTGAGGCCGATACGCGCGCAAGTCACCGAGCATCATCGTATCGATCCCAAGGCCCCGCCGAATACGGACGGGGCCTTGTCGTTTCTCCGTCCGCCATCGGCTCTACATGGAGAAACGTTGTGTCCGACCTCGTCCCATCCCGCCGTGCATTGCTGATCATCGACATGCAGAACGGCCTGTTCAACGGCGCCGAATCGCCCCACGAAGGCGCACGCGTGCTCGACAACATCAATCTGTTGATCGCCCGCGCGCGTGTTGCGAACGCGCCGATCTTTGCCGCGCGCCACACCGGCCCGAAGGGCTCGCCGATCGAGCCGGGCAGCGCGCTCACGCAACTGCTGGCGGACCTGCACGTGGATGCCGCGCGCGATGTCACCTTCGATAAAACGCGTCCGAGTTGTTTCGCAGGCACCGATCTCGCGAAGTGGCTGCGCGACGCGAAGGTGGACGAACTCGCGATTGTCGGCATGAAGACCGAGTATTGCGTCGATACGACCTGCCGCGCCGCGAGCGAACTGGGCTGGCGGCCCGTGCTGATCGAGGACGCGCATACGACCATGGACTCGCCCGCGCTTTCCGCGCAGGCCATCGTCGCGCATCACAACCGCGTGCTGAGCGGGCCGTTCGTCAAGCTGGCACGCGCCGCCGACTACGTGTTCTAAGGCTTCGCATAGTGCATCGAGGTGTCGTCATCGGTCCCTGACTGACGCCTTTCATAATATTGCAAAGAATTACGCAGAGAATCTGTGCCGATCTCCACGCGAACGTTGTGACGACAACGTTTGCGTGTCGGCTTTTTATCGCATCGATTTGATTCGTACTCTTGAGCAAACAAGGACCATGAGAAATATCTTGCCGGATGTATCGAGGTTGGGAAGATGCCTGCTCGGCGGCGGCGCACTGTGTCTCACGGTGCTGATCGCGGCGTGCGGCGGCAACGACGACAAGGCGCCCGTCGCCAACGACGCAGCGAACGCGGCCTGCACGACGGCGCATTGCGCGCCCGCGCCCTGATCCCTTCCTTCCCCTCACTCGAACGACACGACCCGCATGACTTTCAGCCCCTCGAAGCGCAATTTCCTGCGCACCTCGCTGGGCAGCGCCGCCGCGATGGCCGCGCTGTCCACGTTCCCGCCCGCGATTCGCCGCGCGCTCGCCATCGACGCGAACAACGTCACGGGCACCATCAAGGACGTGCAGCACGTCGTGCTGCTGATGCTCGAAAACCGCTCGTTCGACAGCTACTTCGGCACGTTCCAGGGCGTGCGCGGTTACGGCGACCGCTTCCCGATTCCCACGCCGAACGGCGCGAACATCTTCTATCAGAGCTACACGAACGCGGGCGCAACGAGCACGCTGATTCCGTATCACCTCGACGAAACCCAGGGCAACGCGGTGCGCGCGGGCAGCACGCCGCACACGTGGAGCGACGCGCAATCGGCATGGGACAACGGTCGCATGAACGCGTGGCCCACGTCGAAAAAGCCCTTGTCGATGGGCTATTACAACACCGCCGAAGTGCCGTTCCATCGCGCGCTCGCCGACGCCTTCACGATCTGCGATTCGTATCACTGCGGCATGCACACGGGCACCATCGCCAACCGCCTGTTCTACTGGACCGGCACCAACGGGCCGAACGGCCTGAGCCCGTCCGACAACAGCCGCGTAGGCGTGGCCGCGCTCAACAACGAGTTCAACGGCGGCAACGACATCGGCCCTTCGACGGCGGGCTGGACGTGGACCACCTACGCCGACCGCCTGCAAGCCTCGGGCGTGAACTGGAAGGTCTATCAGAGCCTGATCGACAACTTCGGCTGCAACGAGATGATGGGCTTTCGCCACTGGCGCGAGGCCATCGAGCAGATGCCGGCCGCGCGCCGCCCGCTCTACGTGGCGACCGAAAGCATCACGCAGGACGTGACGAACGCGGGGCCGTTCTACGACGCGTCGATCGACGACGCGCTGAGCCCGCTCGCGAAGGGCTTCGGCAACACCATGCCGCAAGGCTTCCTCGAAACCTTCCGCGACGACATCCAGAACGGCACGCTGCCCTCGGTGTCGTGGATCATTCCGCCGTCGACCTACACCGAGCATCCGGGGCCGTCGAGCCCGACGCAGGGCGGCTGGTACATCCAGGAAGTGCTGGACGCGCTCACGGCGAATCCCGAGGTGTGGAGCAAGACCGTGCTGATCGTGAACTACGACGAGAACGACGGCTTCTTCGATCACCTGCCGCCGCCTTCGGCGCCGTCGCACAACGCGGACGGCACGCTCGCGGGCGCGAGCACGCTGGCCGATACGGACATGGCCGTCGAGTATCACAACTACACGCCGGCGACTTCGAATCAACCGGCCATCGACGGCCGCCCGTATGGTCCCGGCCCGCGCGTGCCGATGTGGGTGATCTCGCCGTGGAGCCGCGGCGGCTTCGTGAATTCGCAGGTCTTCGATCACACGTCCACGCTGATGTTCCTCGAAAAGCGCTTCGGCGTGAGCGAGCCGCAGATCAGCAACTACCGGCGCGCGGTGTGCGGCGACCTCACGTCGTGCTTCGATTTCGTGAACCCGAACAGCGCCGCGTTGCCGACGCTCTCGGGCCGCACGAGCAAGACGAGCGCCGACGATTTCGCGGCGGCGCAGGCGGCATCGGCGGCGATTGCCGTGCCGTCGGCGACCACGAGTTCCGCGCTGCCCGCGCAGGCGACCGGCACGCGGCCCTCGCGCGCGCTGCCCTACGAGCTGCACACGACGGCGCAGGCGAACGCCAGCGCGGGCACGCTCACGCTGCAATTCGCCAACGACAGCAGCAGCGGCGCGGGCGCGGTGTTCCATGTCTACGATCGCAAGCATCTCGACGCCGTGCCGCGCCGCTACGTGGTGGAGGCGGGCAAGACGCTCGCGGGCGTGTGGACGCTGCCGTCCGCCGATAACGGGCATTACGATTTCTGGGTGCTCGGGCCGAACGGTTATCACCGCGAATTCGCGGGCAATCTGCATGAGCTGGGCGCGGCCAACGCGCCGGAGATTCAGGTGTGCTACGAGCCTTGCGCGAGTTCGGCGGTGCTCGTGAAGCTGCACAATCGCGGCAGCCAGGCCTGCACGTTCACGGCGGCCGCGCAGGCGTATCGCGCGGACGGCCCATGGAACGTGACGGTGCAGCCGGGCGCGGTCGGCGAGCTGCGCTGGAACGTGAGCGACGCAGGCAACTGGTATGACTTCGTGGTGACGAGCAGCGCGTCGGTGTCGTTCAAGCGCCGCTTCGCGGGACGGATCGAGACCGGCAAGGATTCGGTTTCGGATCCGGCGATGGGGTTGGGGGTTTGAGGCAGCCTGATTGATTGAAGTACCGGGAGTTTGTCGATGCATCGATCAAACCTTGTGAGCGTCTCCCGTTGATGTGTTGAAAGAAGCCGCCGCTCATGTGGCGGCTTTTTCGTTCATGCAGACACCACGGCCTAGATGCGTGAAATCGACGCCTGAACCTTGACGCTTCTTTTCAAACTTCTCGCTCGATCACGACTATGCTGAAAATCCCACGAGCGAGGCTGGAGGCGTCATGGCAGATATGTTTATCAAGATCGATGGCATTGCTGGCGAGTCGCAGGACGCGACGCATCCCGACGAAATCGAGCTTCTAGGTTGGAGCTGGAGCGTAACGCAGCTATCGAGTATGCAATCGGGTTCGGGAGGCGGTGCGGCTAAAGCCTCGGTCTCGGATCTGCAATTCACGCATTTGATCGACCGCGCAAGCCCGAATCTGGCGAGCCATTGTTTTCAGGGCAAACACATTCCCAGGGTTTGGCTAACCTTGCGCAAAGCAGGAGGTTTGCCGCTCGAATATCTGAAGATCACGATGTTCGACGTCATTGTGACGCGCGTCGAGCCTGCGGCTGGAAACGGCTTCGCGTTAGAGCACGTTGCGCTGTCGTTTGCACGCATGCAGCAGGAGTACGTCGTGCAAAGCGCAACGGGTGGCAGTCAGGGAACCGTGACCGCGCTAATCGACGTCAAGCAGAATACGGCCGGTGCTTGACGTGTCGAATTCGGGGTTCTGCGATGAATGAATACGAGCACCTCATAGCGAATGCGCCAGGGTTACCCGCGGCCGTTTACCGTTACGAAGAACACGATCACCTGACGCCACAGGCGCTCTTTTTCTGCGTGATGGTCGAGGAAACCTGCAAGGCGTTAGGCGTGGAGGACATTGCGGCGGTCATCGCGATACTCGCGGGCCAGCCGGTACTGCCGACTCGCGGAAAATTCGGTGGCGCCACAAAAGGAACGTCCATCGCATCCCGCGTGAGCCGTGCGTTGCTCGATTACGACTTCGAGCGGAACATCCTGCCTACGCTCACGAATGCGTCAATCCTGAAGTTGCGCTTTCGCATGGTCAATAATCTTGGCGTATTCGTTGGCCGATGGACGCCCCTGATCGGCTGGTCGATGACCACCTATGATGTCGTCAAAATTGCTGTGCTTACGCTTGTTCACTATAACCAGCTTGTCAATCCAGAGGATCGAATCAACGATGCAACCGCGGGAAGTTTCGGCTGAGCTGGAAGCGTTCGTGCGCGGCGAGATCGGCTGGTCTCCGAAAAAGCCATTAAAGGCTTCCGATGCGCTCGAAGGCGATCTCGGCGTGACGGGCGACGATGCCGACGATTTCATGGACGCATTTTCGAAGCGCTTTCATGTCGAGCCCGGGGACTTCGATTTTCATCGCTACTTCGAAATGGAAGGGCTGCCGATCTGGCCGTTTTCCATTTTGACGAACTGGTTGCATCGGCGCTGGGGTATCCCGCAATACGACAAGCGCGAGCCGCTGACCCTCGCCATGCTTCAGCGGGCAATCGCGCTTGGCGTCTGGGACACCGAACGGCTGCGTGAGCCGCAAGCGCGGCGCGAAACGAAATAAGCCCGACGGCGCGTACCAGCGAGCCCCCTAATGCGCCGCCGTCGCCACCTCATCCAACGCATCGAAAATCCCGCTCGTGTCTTCGGCGATCCCTTGCGAGCGGCCTTGCGTGTGCGTGCAGACGATTTCGTCCCAGAACGTTTCCGAGCCGAATTGCAGACGCTGCGCGTGCAGCCGCCGCGTAAACAATTGCAGATCGAACGCGGGCACGATGCCGAGCGCGCCGGCGAGGCCATGCGCGCCGTTGGCGACCAGCGGCGCGGCGCGGCTCGCGCGCGCCTTGGCGATCGCGCTTGCGAGGCGCTGCTCGCCGCTGCGATGCGCGGCGCAGCCCTGCTGCGCGGCGGCGCGCGTGGCGGCGACGTGTCCGGCGATGGCGTCGAGCTGGCGTTGGGTGGCGTCGCGCGCGGCCTGGGCGGCGGACGACGGCGTGCTCTCGCGCACCCACGCGGTGGTCACGTCGAGCACGCGCTGCATCGCGCCCGCCATCGTGGCGGCCGTGATCATCGCGCCCAGTTCGGCGATGCTGCACGCGGGCAGCGCGCGCGCCGAGCGCGTGCTGAAGCAGACGGTGGCGTCGAGCCCGTCGCCGTGCTTCTCCACGCGCGCGGTGTCGAGCGGGACGAGCCAGACGCCCTGGGCGTTTTCGACCACGACGGCGTCGGCGACCTGTCCGTAGGGCACGAAGGCCGTGCACTGCGAGGCGTCGGCGATAGCCAGCGCGATCGGGCCGCGTGGCGCGTCGAGGCGCGCCGCCGCGAGCAGATGGCGCGCGATCATCGTGTGCGCGGCGGGCAGCGGCAGCGCATGCTGGCCGAACGCGAACAGCACGCCGGCGGCGGCGGCGAGCGGCAGGTCCGCGCCGCCTTGCGCGCGCGGCACGAGCGCGTCGAGCAGGCCGCGTTCGTCGAGCTGGCGCCAGAGCGCGTGACCGGCGCGGCGGTCATGCGTCGTTTCAACGCCGCGCACGAATTGCGGCGTGCAGAGATCGGCCAGCACGGACTGCGCCGCGCGGGTGAGCGTGTCGTTCATGGTGTTTGCCTCCGCATGGAGCGCGCCGAGCGGCGCGAGGCGCGAACGCGGGCGCTCGTGACGGCTGCGTTCGGGCTTGTCGGGCGAACCTGTTGAACCGGGCAAAGCGGCGCGCGACGTGCTGGAGCACGTAGAGGCGCAGCGCGCCGCATCGAAGACGCCGGACGAGTGCGACTGGCGCGTCATGGCCGGGCCTGGGCGCAAGGGCGGCGCAGCGCGAGCGTCATCGCGCGCGTCGGCGCGAGGCAGGCTTCGTCATCCGGGCGGCGACACGTGGAATACGTGCGAAACGTGCGTAGGCCCAGGCCTGCGTCGGCGTCGTGCGCCTGCGCGTTGCGGCCAGGCTGCTGCGCATCGTGCGCGGTGTTCATGTGTCGTCCTCCTGAAGTCTTTGTCTCGCGCCACGCGAGCGAGCGCGGGCTGCGCAGAGCGGTTTCGCGCCGATGGCGAAGACGCGCTCGAAATCCGCTCTGATTCTAGAAGCGCCTTCCAGGTGAGGCAACCCGAAAAAAACCCGAGATTTACGCGCTTATTCGCTCGGCGATTTTTTTACGCCTTTTTTTTCAGGCCTCGCCGCGTTGATTCGAAACGGGAAATCGCCCGCTGGGCGTGGGCCTCGCGCGCCGGCTTGGGGGTATACGCCAGGCGTCGCCGCGCGGCGGGACGCTTTGTTCCGCTTGGCGAATCAGTTCATTGCCGGAACCGAAATGCCGGGCCACGCATCGATCAGGCGCGGTGCGATTGCATCGCGATGAACACCGCAAACGCAGCGCCCGCGCCGCTGCCACGGCGGAACAGTTGCGTATGCAAGTATCGAACGGCATCCGTCTGGACGGCGGGCATGCCGACGACGCGATTCACCGGTGGCGTTCCGTCCCCGACTCGCGCCCTGGCCGACACAATCCGGTGTTACCCTGCATGCCTCCACGCATTCCGAGGCCGTCCGTTGAAACGTATTACCGCCCTGTCGCTGCTGGTTTCGGCCAGTCTGTTGCACGCCGCCGCGCAGGCGCAGGAGTCGTCCGCGAGCGCCGCACCGCCGTTGCCCGACGAGATCGCGCGCCAGTTGCCGAAGGGCGAGACCGTGATCACCTATGCGGCCGGCCAGCTCACCGATTCGCCGCGTACCGACTATCTCGTCGCCGTGCACGGCGCGGGCGATTCGCGCGAGCAACCGACGCCGCGTCCGCTGCTGATCTTCGTCCAGAAGCCTGACGGTCATTACCGGCTGGCGGCGCGCAACGACGTCGTCATCATGCGCGCCGACGACGGCGGCCAGTGCGATCCCTTCAACGACAGCGCCGACGGCCTCGTCATCAAGGATCGTTACTTCACGGTGCAGAACGAAGTGGCGTGCGGCGCGCACTGGACCGACTACATCACGTTCCGCTTCGATCCGAAGCGTCAGGACTGGATCTTTCACAAGGAGATCTCGCAGGCCTGGCGTCTGAACGACAAGCCCGACGGCGACGCGCTGATCGCCGATCCCGCCACCGTGAGCAACGCCGATCCGAAGCGGCCGGTCACGTTTTCGGCGTGGCGTCCGCACGAGCCCTGAGCGAGTAAGCGCCACCACGGCGCGGGTTTTCCCGTAGACCGTCCCGAGCGCGCTCTCCCAGCGCGAGCATAGGGACAAATGCCGACTTCCACCGCGCCGAACGCTGGCTTCTCCGAAAACAAATTGTTAGCTTTCGGGCAGTCACCCACACTGGCACCTGCCCGATAAGTCCGATCGACCCGCGACAGCGCCAAGGCGCGTCAGCCGGATACCGATCGCGGTCAATTGATTCGTCATCCGAATCATTGTTCGAGGCAGACAAGAAAGACCTCGTAAAAAGCCTGAAGGCCACGGAGGAGACATGACTCGCATCATCAAGCGGCCCATCGCGCCGCTAACCCGCGGCCAGAACGCCGGGCGTCCGCGCGCACGCGCGCTGTGCTGTGCGCTCGCCCTGGCGCTCGGCGGCGCGTTCGCGTCCGCTGCCGCGCAGGCCGCCGAATGGAAAGTGGGCGTCGAGTTGCCGCTGACCGGTCCGCTCGCGCAAGCCGGCACGGAGATGTATCGCGGCATCCAGGTGGCCGCCGACCTCTACAACCGCCGCCATCCGCAAGACAAGATCACGCTGGTCGCCGTCGACGACGAATCGAATCCCGCCAAGGCCGTCGCCGCCGTCGAGCAGCTCGCCTCGCAGCATGTGGTGGCCATTGCGGGCGCGGCCAATTCGAATTGCGCGGGCCCGGCGTCCGAAGCGGCGAGCAAGGCGGGCATCGTCTACGTGACCTCGGGCGGCACCAGCGACGACATGGTCACGCGCGGCCTCAAGAACTTCTTTCGCGTGAGCAACACGCCGGGCTACACGAAGGGCATGACGGGCCTGTTCGACTCGCTCGGCGTGAAGTCGGTGGCCATTCTCTATTCGACGAAAGACGCCACCAGCGATCTCGCGCGCCAGCTCGATGCCGCGCTCAAGGCGAAGGGCGTGAAGACGTATCTGCACGCCTACGATCCGTCGATCAGCGACTTCAAGCCGCTCATCAACAAGGTCAAGCTGCAGGACAAGCCCGACGCGCTCGCGATGCTCGGCTACGAGAACGACTACGTGGGCATTCTGCGCGCCGCGCGCGTGCTCAAGCCCGACCTCAAGGCGATTGCTGCGCCGTGGGCTTTCGCGAGCCCGAAGATGGCGCAGTCGTTCCCCGATCTCGTGCCCAACGTGTATGGCGCGACGGTGCTGGCGTCGCCGGCCGATTACCGCTCGGCGGATCAGCGCGATTTCTCGGAGACGTATCAGCGCCTCTTCAAGACCGTATCGAACTATCAGTCGCAGACCTCGTTCGTCTACGCGCAGGTTTTGTTCGACGCGATCGCGCAGGCGCAGAAGGCCGGCACGCTCGACAAGGGCGGTCTTGCCGATACGCTGCGCGCCACGCAGCGCGACGACACCTTCCTCGGCAAGGTGAGTTTCGATGCGCGCGGCGACAACCCGCACTACGTCGCGCACATGGGCCAGTTCGCGCGCGACGGCAAGCTCGCGCTGGTCTGGCCGCAGCAGGTGGCGACCGCGAAGCCCGCGTATCCGGGCGTGCCGTGGTGAATCGTCACCGATAAAAAGTAATCGGGTATCCGAAATAAAAAAAGCGCGCACTACAACCATCACGACGCGCAACGACCGACGCGCCCACGCACAGGGCGCGCATGAAACCATAAAAGCCGGTTTGGAGGCACGATGGATCGCAGCACTGCACACAACGCTTCTCGCCAGCGGCGCGCCGGGTCGGGCGCCGCGATCCGCTTTTTCGTCAACCTGAGCGTCAGCGCGCTCACGCTGCTGGGCGCCACGCCCGCCGCGTTCGCGGAAGTCCTGCCGGTGGGCGTCGAATTGCCGCTCACCGGTTCGATGGCGCGCGCGGGCACGGCGCAGCTCGAAGGTATCAAGGTGGCCGCCGATCTGTTCAACAGCGGCAAGCTCGGCGGCACGGGCAAGCACAAGGTCGCGCTCACCGTGCTCGACGACGAGGCGCAGCCCGCCAAGGCCGTCTCCGCCGTCGAAAAGCTCGCCTCGCAAGGCGTGCTCGCGATCACGGGCGGCTACGGCTCGAACTCGGTCAGCCCCGCCTCGGAGGCCGCCGACAAGGCCGGTCTCGTCTACATCACCTCGGGCGCCGTGGACAGCGGCATCACCTCGCGCGGGCTCAAGCGCTTCTTCCGCGTCGGGCCCGCGTCGGGCTATTCGAAGGCGATGCTCGGGCAGCTCGACGCGATGGGCGCGAAGTCGGTGTCCATCGTCGCTTCGACCAAGCAGGCGACTGCCGACGTGAGCAACGACGTTGCCACGAAGCTGCGCGCGCAGGGCGTGAAAGTGACGCTGCACATGTTCGAGCCGTCGATGACGGACTTCAAGCCGCTCGTCAACAAGATCCGCCTGCAGGACAAGCCCGACGTGATGCTGATGATCGGCTACGAGAACGATTACATCGGCATCCTGCGCGCGGCCAAGGTGCTCAAGCCGCAGCTGAAAGCGGTGATGGGCGCGTGGTCGCTCGCCACGCCGAAGATGGCCGGCGAATTCCCGGACCTCGTCAACAACGTGATCGGCTGCGCGATGCTGCCGCATCCGGCGCAGTTCGGCTCGGCCGAGGGCAAGGCCTTCGTCGATGCCTACGTGGCCGCGTACAAGAAAGAGCCCGATTACGTGGCCGAATTCGCGTTCGTGCAGTCGGTGCTGCTGTTCAACGCGATGGCGCGCGCCGCCGACGCGGGCACGCTCAAGAAGGACGGCATCGCCGCCGAATTGCGCGCGAAGCCGCAGGACACGCTGATCGGCAAGGTCAGTTTCGCGGCCAACGGCGACAATCCGTCGTTCGTCAACAACATGGCGCAGATCCAGGGCGACCGCATCGTGCTCGTGTGGCCGAAGGAACGCGCGACCGGCAAGCTCAATTATCCGGCGCTGCCGTGGTGAGCGCGCGCATCGCGCTTCGTGTGCTGTTATCGAAAGGGAGATCGCGATGAGCGAACTCGTGTTGCAGTCGCTGTATTCGGGCGTGCTCGTGGGCGGCGCGTATGCGCTCGTCGCGCTCGGGCTCGCGCTGGTGTTCGGCTCGATGCGCATCATCAATCTCGCGCACGGCGAACTCGTGCTGCTGGCCGCGTATATCGCCTACACGTTCGAGACGCGCCTCGGCATCAATCCGGTGTTCGCGATTCCTGTGGCGATTCCGGTGGTGTGCGCGGCGGCCGCGCTCGCGTGGTATCTGGTCAGCCGCATCAAGCGCGACCGCGAGCTGAATTCGCTGATCCTCACCTACGGCATCGGCATCGTGCTGACCAACGCCGTGCTGCTGGGCTGGGGCGCCGACGTGCGCTCGACCAACGACGCCTGGCTCCAGGACAGCGTGATGCTCGGCAATCTGCTGTCGATGCGCAGCGAGGTGCTGTCGTTCGGCATCAGCGTGCTGCTGATGCTCGCGCTCTGGTGGTGGCTGACGCGCTCGTGGTACGGGCGCGCGGTGCGGGCGATTTCGAGCAACCGCGACGCGGCGCGCCTGATGGGCATCGATCCGCGCAAGGTGGAACTCGTGTCGTTCGTCGTCGCGGGCGTGCTGGCGTCGTGCGCGGGCGTGTCGATCTATGCGTCGAGCGCGGTGCAGCCCGCCATCGGCGAGGCGTTGACGGTGAAGGCCTTCATCATCACCGTGCTGGCCGGCGTGGGCTCGATTCCCGGCGTGCTCGCGGGCGCGCTGCTGCTCGGCGTGGCGGAGGCGCTCACGGTCACGCTCGCGAGTTCGGCGCTGCAGGAACTGGCGGGCATGCTGCTGTTCCTGGTCGTGCTGTACGTGCTGCCCAACGGCCTGTTCGGCGTGGCGAAAAGACGGGGATAAAGGGGCAATTGCAATGAACACCACCACCAACAACCCCGGCGTGGCGGCCAACGTCGCCGCGCGCGCGAAGCCGGGCTGGTCCGCGCAGCGCATCGCCGTGCTCGCCGTCACGCTCGTCGTGCTCTACGCGGCGGTGCCGCTCGCGCTCGGCCAGAACCTCTATCTGATGAGTCTCGCGGTCGCCTCGCTGACGATCGCGGGCGTCGCGCTCGCGTGGGCGCTGCTCGGCAATCTCGGCGGCATGGTGAGCTTCGGGCACAGCGCGTTCTTCGGCGTGGGCTCGTACATCTCCGCGCTGCTCACGATGAAGGCGGGCTGGCCCGTGTTTCCCGCGATGCTCGCGGGCGGCGTGGGCGCGAGCGTCGCCTCGCTCGCGATGGCGCCCGCGCTGCGCCTGAAAGGCCCGTATTTCGCGCTGGCGATTCTCGCGTATGCGCAGATCTTCCGCATCGTCGCGACGGAGTGGTCGGGACTCACGGGCGGCGCGAGCGGCCTCTCCAGCATTCCGGCGTTGCCGACACTGCTGGGCGTGGACTTCGGCAGCAAGAGCGGCGGCTATGTCGTGATCCTCACGCTCGTGCTGGTTTTCGCGCTGCTCTACGCGAAGCTGCGCGGCTCGAACGTCGGGCTCGCGCTGCGCGCGATGCACGAATCGGAGGACGCCACGCGCGTGGTCGGCGTCAACAGCGTGATCCTCAAGCTCGCGATGCTGATGCTCTCCGCGCTCATGACGGGCCTCGTCGGCGCGTTCAACGCGCACTACATCAACTTTCTCGAACCCGACTACGCGTTCAACGCGAGCTGGGCCGTGGTGCCGATCATCGCGGCGATCTGCGGCGGCTATCGCACGATACTCGGGCCGCTGGTGGGCGCGGTGTCGGTCTATCTGATCGATCAGCTCGTGCTCAAGAGCCTCTTGCCGACGGGCCATCAGATCGTGCTCGGCATGCTGCTGGTGGCGATGATCATCGTGAGTCCCGCGGGGCTGACCGCGCTGCGCTTCAAACGGACCGGACGAGGTGCTCATGCAGCAGGCTGAACTGGAATTGAAGGACGTGTCGATCCGCTTCGGCGGACTCACGGCCGTGAGCGGCGTCTCGCTCACGCTCGGCACACACGACGTGGTGGGCCTCGTCGGCCCGAACGGTGCTGGCAAGACCACGCTGTTCAACGCGATCTCGGGACTCGTGCGGCCCACGAGCGGTGCGATCCGCTTCGAGGGCATCGACCTGCTCAAGACGCCGCTGTACCGGCGCGCGCGACTCGGCATCGGACGCACGTTCCAGGTGCCGCAGCCGCTGCACGAACTCACGGTGCGCGAGAACCTGATCGTCGCGCAACGCTTCGGCGCGGGCCGCGTGGACGAGGCGCGCATCGACGAGATCCTCGACTTCATGGGGCTCGCGGGCAAGGCGCAGCGCGACGCCGCGACCGAACTCGCGCTCACCGAACTGAAGGCGCTCGAAGTGGCGAAGGCGCTGGCGACCGGACCGAAACTGCTGCTGCTCGACGAAGTGCTCGGCGGCCTGGAGACGGCCACCAAGCGGCGCTTCATGAAGACGCTGATCGACGTGCACGAACGCTATCGTGTAGGCATCCTGATTATCGAGCACGACATCGAAACCGTGATGAACCTGTGCCGCCGCGTGGCGGTGCTCAATTTCGGCAAGCTGATCGCCGACGGTCCGCCCGCCGAGGTGTTCCGCGATCCTGAAGTCGTGCGCAGTTATACGGGGGAGGCCGCTCATGCCTGAGATGCTGGAAATTCGCCACGCGCGCGCGGGCTATGGCGCGATCAACGTGCTCTGGGACGTCTCGCTCGCGATCGCGAAGGGCGAGGTGACGACGATCGTCGGGCCGAACGGCGCGGGCAAGACCACGCTGCTGCGCGCGATCATGGGGCTCGTGCCGCTCGCGCACGGCGAAATCGTGTTCGACGGCGCGCCGCTCGCGGGCGTGCCGACGTGGGACATGGCCCAGCGCGGCATCGCGATGGTGCCGGAAGGGCGCATGATTTTTCGCGACATGTCGATCGAGGAAAACCTCATGCTGGGCGCGTTCGCGAAGTCGCGGCGCGCGGGCGCGGCGCAGCAGCTCGAAGAAGTCTACGGGCTGTTTCCGCTGCTCAAGGAGCGCCGCGCGCTGCCTGCGGGCACGCTCTCGGGCGGCCAGGCGCAGATGCTCGCGCTCGGGCGCGGGCTGATGTCGTCGCCGCAACTGATGCTGATCGACGAGCCTTCGCTGGGCCTCGCGCCCGTGATGGTGCAGGAAGTGTTCGCGATTCTCGAACGGCTCAAGGCGGCGGGGCGCACCATCGTGCTCGTCGAGCAGAACACGCATATGGCGCTGCGGCTCGCCGATCAGGTCTATCTGATGCAGGGCGGCAAGGTCACCTTCGAGGCGCGCGCGCAGGACGTGAACGTCGACGAACTGCACGACATGTATTTTGCCCGCTGATTTCGCTCGCTGAACCCGGGCGCTCTGCGCGCGCGATGCCGCCCATGCGATGGACATGCGCCGCATCGCGCGATATATTCGAAAAGATATATCGAAGCGGAGAGACCACGGTGAGCACGGCAACGAGCCCGAAAGAAGCGGTAGGCAGCAAGTATGTGAAGGAGCGGATGCAGGCGGCGCGCGAGCGCACCTGGGAAGTGATCGAGCGCGTGGCGCCGCGCATCGTGCCGGGCATGCGCGAGTCGGAGGCGGTGGCGCTGTGCACCGCAGAGATGAAAGCACTGGGCATGGACCGCATCTGGCATCCGACCATCGTGCGCTTCGGGGAGAACACGCTGCGCATTTTCAAGGAGCGCTCGGTGGGCGATCCGGTGCTCCAGGCCAACGACATCTTCTTTCTCGATCTCGGCGTGGTCTGGGACGCGCACGAGGGCGACTCGGGCGCGACCTTCGTCGTCGGCGACGATGCTGAGATGCAGGCGTGCGCCGCCGCCGCGAAAACGCTGTTCGACGAAGTCGAGCAGCACTGGCGCACGACGGGTTCGGCGGGCACGGCGCTCTATGCGTTCGCCGAGGAGCGCGCACAGGCGCTGGGCTGGCGTCTGAATCTCGACATCAAGGGCCATCGCGTCTCGGACTTTCCGCACGCGATTTATCGCGCCGGCGATCTCGGCGACTTCGATGCGTGCCCGAACACCGGCCTGTGGATCCTCGAAATCCAGATCGCGCATCCGACGAAACCGTACGGCGCGTTTTACGAGGATTTGCTGGTTTGAATTGAAGCGCGAAGGCGCGGGCGGGTGACGCCGCGCCTTTGCGCTCTCAGGGCGTCGCGGCCGCTTCGCTGACCGCGACCCAGCCCGTCACCGCGCGCGCTTGCGGGTTGCCGCGTGGACGGGTGTAACGCACCTTGAGCCAGCTGCCGTCGTCGCTGACGTCTAGCACGTCGAGGATGTCGCCGGCCACCACGTAGCGCTTCGTCGGCGTGTCTTGCGCGCGCTCGTGCAAGGGCAGGCGCGCGACCTTCACCTTCATCGTGGCCTTGCCGCCGCCGTAGACCTGCGCCTCCCGCGCGACGACGTGGCCGGTTTCGTCGTAAGTGATCAGGATCGAGTCGGGCCCGCTGTCCTCGGGCAAGCCGAACAGCGCGTTGACTTCGTCGGGCAAGGGCGCGTCCGCCTGGTACAGATAGAGACGTCCATCGGCGCGATAGCGCCAGGCGTCGGTGTACCACATCGGGCCGCCGCGGCACGAACTGTTCAGCACGTGGGTTTTCGGGTCAGGCGAGATGTTCAACAGGCCGTCGCAGTTGCCGTTCGGACCTTTTTCCGAAGCCATGCGCAGCGGCTCGAAGCGGCGCTGGGCGTCGTCGTAGAGAAAAATCTGGTATTCGCGGTTGACCTGGCCGAGCGTGGCTGCGAAGGACAGGTCGCGATGGCCGTCGAAGTTGTAGTCGGCGCTTTCGATGCCGAAATGGCCGTCTTCGTCGACTGCCTTTACTTCCAGCGTCTGCGTCGCGCCGTCGGGCAGGATGCGCACGCGTACGTGCGTGCCGTCGATGCGCGTGATCTGCGCGCGTGTGGTGTCGTCGATCTTGATCGTTGTGGCCGCTTGCGCGGCGGACGCCGGCTGAGCCGCGCCGCCCAGCGCGCAGCCGGCCGCGAGCGCCAGCGCGAGGCGGCGCACCGGGGCGAGTCGTGTCGAATTGGTCATGAATAGGTGCGTGAGAAGTGCGTGAGATGCGGGAGCGCGACGATTGTAAATGCGCCCGGCGCGCAAGTGCCGCCGTCGCCCGCCCGCGCCCCTCAAGCCTCCGCGCGCCGCAACTCCACCACCCGCGCGCGCATGTCGAGCGGGCTCATGCCGAACGCGCGCCGGAACGCGCGCGTGAAATCCGACGCGCTATTGAACCCCAGCCCATACGCGATCTCCGTCACGAGCAGATGCGGAAAGCGCACCAGCTCGTCGGCGGCCTCGCGCAGACGGCGATGGCGGATATACGCGCCCAGCCCGCCTTCCTGCTCGAACCAGCGATAGATCGTCGCGCGCTTCAGTTGCAGCGCCGCGACCACCGCGCTCGGCGTGAGATCGCCCTGATGCAGGTTCGCATCGACGTAACGGCGCACCTGGGCCATCACGGCGGCCTGCGCGGCGGCGCGTCCGCGCTCGCTGAGGCGCGCCTCGCCGCGATACGCGGACACCAGCAGCTGCGCGGCGACCTGCATGGCTTCGGTGGCCTGCGCGGCGTCGAGTTGCGGCAGGGTGTCGGCGAGCGAGAGCGCGTGGGCGAGGCTCAGTTGCGCCATCGGCGTCTGCGGCGCGATGCCGAGGCCGTGAATCGACTCGGCATACGGCAGATCGGCGTCGACGATTTCCTGCGGCACGAACAGGCTCAGCACGCGGCAGGCGGGCCGCACGACGTGGAACGGCTGATTCATGTCGATGGCGACGATGCGCGTGGCCGATTCGTCGGCGCTGCGTTTTCGGCGCATGCCGGTGGTGAGGCCCGCGTCGCCCTGCACGTAGAGATGGAAGGCGTAGTCGCGCCGCCGGTCGGTGGAGACGCGCGCGACCGTGCGCTCCATGACCAGCGTGTCGGTCGTGCAGTCGGTAAACGAGAACGCGCCCGTCGCGTAGCGGTCGATCTCGCCGCGAAAGCCGGCTTCGAGCTGGCGGTTCGACGGCACCACGTCCACCACGTGCCCGACGCGCTCGCGCCACGCGAGCAACTGCTCGCCGCGCGCGTGCGCGTGCGTGTCGAAACGGCTCGTCGCGAGGACGGCGCCGTTGCTGCTGACAGGTTCGCGGGCGAGTTCGCCCGGGGCGGGTGGTGCGTTCACGGCTGAAAAGGGCGGCGTGTCAGGGCGATCGAGTTGGGATCTGGCATTGATCTCAGTCAGCGGATGCTCGTGAGACGGACGGTCAAGCCTACCAAACATTACGGGATATTGTTGTACGACAAATAGCCGGTTTAGCGCCGGTTTCCAGCCGTGTTCGGGGCATTGCGCCGGGCCGGGCGCAAGCCGCGCGACGCCGATACGGCGGGCCCGGGGAAACGGCCCGCATCGGCGCTGATCCGGCCGCGCCGGAACGCACGACCAGGACGATCAAAGGCAACCATGAGCACGAGCGAGACCCCTCGGAAACCGCCGAAAGGACCGACGCAGACAACGAAAGCGGCAACGCAGACGGCAACGCAAGCGGCAAAAAAAACGGCAACGAAAACGGCAGCGCAAGCGAGCGGCTTGCTGCCCGCGCGACTCGCCGATGCGCAACTCGATCACGTCGAGCGCATGTTGCAATTCCTCAGTTCCGCGGCGGCAGGCAGCGCGACGCATGGCATCGACCCCGAATACTGCCGCAAGCGCTTGCAGACGCTGGAGCAGACGCACGACCTCGTCGTCAGCCAGCGGCTGCGCATCGCCAGGCTGCTGCAACTGCTGGAGCGCGCGAGCGGCGCGCAGGCGAACGTGCTCACCAGCGCCGACGCCGATCCGGCTGCGCGCCTCGTCGCGCCGCGCGGTGTGTTCGCGCCCTGACGCGGTCGCCGTGAATCGGCCTTGAGCGGGGAACCGCGCCGATCCACGCCGATATCTGCCGATAACTGCCAGCAAGCGCCGCTAAAACCCCGCCACACCCCAATCCACACCGCCGCGCGCCGCCCCGACGGCAGCGCCGTTCCCTTCGCTTTATCCTTCAAGCCGCGCCACGCGGCCGCGCACGCTCGCGCGTGCGCGCATCGTCCCCAATTTGATCGTTTTAATCATTCGTTTGATCGAATTGCGCAAATCAGAGCACGCGTTTACACTCCGCCATGATCGTTTCAATCAAAACAGTGAGCAAACCGATCAAAACGCTCAAACCGGGCGCGTCGGCCCGAGCCGTGCGCCGATCGGATCATCATTGAGGAGACTCCCCATGGCTCAGATTCCCATCAAGCGTTCGATCGAGCGCGTTCCCGGCGGCATGATGATCGTGCCGCTGCTGCTCGGTTCGCTCGTCGCGACCTTCGCGCCCGGCATGCCGAAGTTCTTCGGCTCGTTCACGAACGCGCTGTTCACCGGCGCGCTGCCGATCCTCGCCGTGTTCTATGTGTGCATGGGCGCGAGCATCGACGTGAAGGCCACGCCCTATCTGCTCAAGAAGGGCGGCGCGCTGTTCGCGACCAAGGTGGGCGCGGCGATCCTGGTCGGCATCGTCATGGGACATCTGCTCGGCGAGCAGCCGATCGCGTCGGGCCTGTTCGCGGGTCTGTCCACGCTGGCCGTGATCGCGGCGATGAACGACACCAACGGCGGCCTCTATATGGCGCTGATGGGCCAGTACGGCCGCTCGGAAGACGTCGGCGCGTACACGATCATGTCGCTCGAATCGGGCCCGTTCCTCACGATGGTCACGCTCGGCGTGGCGGGGCTCTCGGCGTTTCCGTGGCAGACCCTGGTCGGCAGCATCCTGCCGCTGTGCGCGGGCATGCTGCTCGGCAATCTCGACCGCGAAATGCGCGCCTTCCTCGCGCGCGCCGTGCCGGTGATGATTCCGTTCTTCGCGCTGGCGCTCGGCGCGGGCCTCGATCTGCACAAGGTCTGGCAGGCCGGTTTGCTCGGTATCGGGCTCGGCATCGGCGTGGTGATCGTGACGGGCATTCCGCTGTATTTCGCCGATCGCGCGACCGGCGGCACGGGCGTCGCCGGTGTGGCGGCGGCGAACACCGCGGGCAATGCGGCGGCGGTCCCGGCGCTGGTGGCCGCGGCCAATCCGGTCTACGAACCGGCCGCGCAGAGCGCGACGCTGCTGGTGGCGGCGGCCGTGGTGGTCTCGGCGATCGTCTCGCCGGTGCTGACCGCGTGGGTCGCCAAGCGCGCCAACGCGCGTCTCGCGAAGCGCGGCGAGGCATCGTCCGCCGATGTCAGCGCCGCCGGTGACGCGAAACGGGTCGCGCAATGAAGCTGCTGATCATCGCCGACGATCTGTCCGGCGCCGCCGACTGCGCGATTGGTTTCGCCAACGCGGGCCATCGCACGCTGGTGACGCTCGACGCGTCGCGCGCGGTGGAAGTCGCGAACGACAACGCGAACGGCAGCGCGCACGACGGCGCCGATGAACACGCGCCGCGCGACGCCGACGTGATCGCCGCCGACACCGACACGCGCCGCCTCACGCCCGCCGACGCGGCGGCGCGCACGGCGCACGCGTTCGAAGCGCTGCGCGGCGCGGCCGCGTCCCGGCGCAAGCTCTACAAGAAAATCGATTCGACGCTGCGCGGCAACTGGGCCGCCGAAGTCGCGGCCTTGCAGGCGCGCGCGGGCCTTGCGATCGTCGCGCCCGCGTTTCCTGCGACAGGCCGCACGGTGCGCGACGGCGCGCTGCTCGTGCACGGCGTGCCGCTCGCGCAGACCGACACCTGGCGTCTCGAACACGCCGACCGTCCCGCCGACATGGCCGTGATGCTGGCGGCGGCGGGCCTGCGCAGCGAGCGCTTCGACGCCGCGACGCTGCACGCCGACCCGCGTGCGCTCGCGCGCCGCGTGGCGCTGATCGTGGCGGAAGGCGAAGAGGGCGCGCAGGCGCTGATCGTCGATGCCCAAAGCGCCGACGATTTGCGCGAACTCGCACGCGCCACGCTCGCGCTCGACAGCGCGTTCTTCTGGGTCGGCTCGGGCGGTCTCGCGCGCGAACTCGCGACGCTGGATGCGCCGCAGGCTGTGACGCAAGACTCGCCGCAAGCCGATATCGGCGAAGCACCCGCGCGCGATCTCGGCGGCAGCGGTGCCGGTCCGATTCTGGTGCTGGTCGGCAGCCTTTCGGCGGTCGGCGAGCGCCAATGCGCGGTCCTGCGCGAGCGCGCGGGACTCGCGGAACTGATCGTGCCGCCCGCCGTCCTGCGCGCGGGCGAGACGCACGCGCACTGGGCGCAATGGGGCGCGCGCATCGGCGCGACGCTGGCGGCGGGCGAAGATCTGCTGCTGCGTATCGGCCGCGACGACGCCTTCGATCCCGCCGAGGGCGCGCGTTTGTCCGCGCGGCTCGCCGCGCTCGTCGCGCCGCATTTCACGCAGACCGCCGGGCTGATCGCGACGGGCGGCGAGACCGCGCGCGCGATGCTCGACGCGGCGGGCATCGGCAGCCTGCGCCTGATCGCCGAGATCGAAGCGGGCGTGGCGGTCGCGCGTCCGCATGCGCCGGCGCGCGCGCACCGGCCTGCCGTCGTCACGAAGGCGGGCGCGTTCGGCACCGAACAGGCGCTGTACGCGGCGTGGCTGCATCTGCGCGGCACGCCGCATGAAGCGACGCAAGCAAACGAACAAAGCACCGCACGCAGCACCGAACAAAACAGCACAAAACACGAGCCAACGGCGCCGGACGCCGGCGCGCTCACTGCACCATCGAGGAACGTATGAGCACCTATATCCCCGTCATCGGCATCACGATGGGCGACGCCGCCGGCGTCGGCCCCGAAGTCGTCGTCAAGAGCCTGACGCACGCGCAGGTCTACGAACAATGCCGTCCGCTCGTGATCGGCGACGCGCGCCGGCTTGAGCACGCCATCGTCATCTGCAAGCTCGACATGGACGTGCGCCGCATCGCCGATCCGTCCGAAGCGCGCTACGAGCGCGGCACGATCGACGTGATCGACCTCGAACTGATTCCCGAAGACCTGCCGTTCGGCGAGCTTTCGCCGCTCGCGGGCGACGCCGCCTACCGCTACATCGCGCGCGCCGTCGAACTCGCGCAGGCGAAGCAGATCGACGCGATCTGCACCGCGCCGCTGAACAAGGAAGCGCTGCACGCGGGCGGCCACAAGTATCCGGGCCACACGGAAATGCTCGCGCATCTCACGGGCGTCGACGAAGTCTCGATGATGCTGGTCGCGCCGCAACTGCGCGTGATTCACGTGACGACGCACATCGGCATCATCGACGCGATCCGCAAGATCGAACCCGGCCTCGTGCAGCGCACGATCGAGCGCGGCAACGCCACGCTCGTGAAGGCGGGCATCGCGAAGCCGCGCATCGGCGTGTGCGGGATCAATCCGCACGCGGGCGAAAACGGCCTGTTCGGCTATGGCGAAGAGGAAGAGAAGATCATTCCGGCGGTCAAGCTGCTGCAGGAGCGCGGTCTCGACGTGACCGGCCCGCTGCCCGCCGACACGCTGTTCTTCCGCGCGGGCCGCGGCGACTTCGACCTCGTGGTGGCGATGTATCACGACCAGGGCCACGGCCCCGTGAAGGTGCTCGGCCTCGAAGCGGGCGTGAACGTGACCGTGGGTCTCGAAGTGATCCGCACCTCGGTCGATCACGGCACCGCGTTCGACATCGCGGGCAAGGGCGTCGTGGACGAAGGCAGCATGCTCGAAGCGCTGCGCCAGGGCGCGGAACTGGCGACGCGCCGTTAAGTGAGCGCCGTTAAGTGAGCGCCGTTAAGTCGCTAAGCGCCGCGTCGCTCACATGGGCCGCGCGGCCCGGCGCGCACGTGCCATCGTGTAAGATCGCCGGGTTCCCGCAGCTCACTTTTTAGCAATGAAAGCGTCCGACCGTCACCGCGCCATTCTCGAACTCGTGCAGACGCGCGAGGCCAACGTCGAACAGTTGACGGAGGCGCTGGGCGTGTCGGAGGCCACGATCCGCCGCGATCTCGCGGTGCTGCACAAGCAGCGCCGTCTCGTGCGCACCTATGGCGGCGCGACCGCGATGGTCGGCGTGCACGAGCCCGAGGCCTCGCTCGAGGAACGCAAGGCGGCGCAGCGCGAGCAGAAGGAGCGCATCGCGCTGGCGGCGGCGGCTCACGTGCGCGACGGCGACACCGTCATGCTCGACGGCGGCACCACCTGCGCGGCGCTCGCGCGTCATCTGCTGGCGCGCAGCGATCTGCATGTCATCACCAACAATCTGCTCGCGGTCACCACACTCGCGAACGCGCCCGGCATTGAAGTCACGCTGCTCGGCGGCGATTTGCGCAGCTCCAGCATGAGCACGCTCGGCCCGCTCGCGGAATTGCTGCTCACGCGCGTGAGCGTCGATACGGCCTTTCTGGGCGCCGATGGCGTGGTGGCCGAATTCGGCCTCTGCGAAGCGAGCGCGCAGCAGGCGTCGCTCAAGGCCTGCATGATCCGGCGCGCGGCGCAGGTGATCGTGCTGGCGGACTCGGACAAGCTCGGCCGCGCGCGCCAGCAGCACTGGACGCCGATCGAGCGCGACTGGCGTCTGATCACGTCCGCGAGCGCGAGTGAATCGGCGCTCGCACCGTTTCGCGCGCTGCGCGGCGTGGAGGTGGAAGTGGTGGACGGGGTGGACGCGCAGGACTAGCGCCAGGTTGCGCCCTCAATCGTGGTGGTAAGTCTTGTTGACGATCTTCCAGCCATCGTCGAATTCCACCAGCGTCAGATAATCCGTGAAGCGCAAGCCCTGATACAGCGTGGCCGTCTTGACCGCCGCGCTGCGGCCCGTCACGTCCACGGCGACGATGCGCATGTCGAAGGGCTCGCCGTTTTCCGAAGGCTTGTCCATGCCCTCGATTTCCACGATCCATTCGTCGAGCGACTGGCGATAAAAGTCGCCGTGGTAATAGCCCCAAAGCTGCGCGTGCGGATCGAACGCCGCGCGCAGACGCCGCGCGTCGCCCGTGTGCATGCCGATGAAAAAACGCTCGATCGTCGCGGCAATCTGGGCGAATGTGTCGCCGGTTTCCATGTCCGTCTCCCTGATCGAGCGTGGCGATGCTTTAACAGCATCGCGGCGATGCGCCGTGAATCGGCGATCGTTCAAGCATAGGAGGCGGTCTCGCGAAGTCAAGCAATCGTAAGGTGGAGATTCGACGCTGCCATCGATCGAAAACGCGAAACGAATCACGCGGATTCGCATCGATTGTTTCAGTTGGAGGCATGCGCTCGCACGCATGCCTGGTTCCCCGAATGCTGTCTTCGCTGGCTCTACAGCGTCGGCCGTTTTCGCGTGACAATACGTTTTTTGACGTTCGATGCGCGCGGCTTTAGCCGTCGGCGCCACGCGGAGCCCCCATGTACGTCCCAGCCCATTTCGACGAATCGCGCCCCGAGGCGCTGCACGCCTTCATCGCCCAGCATCCGTTCGGCACGCTGGTCACGCACGGCGCGAGCGGTCTCGACGCCAATCACATTCCGTTCGAACTGCTCGCGGGCGAAGGCGCGCTCGGCACGCTGCACGCGCACGTCGCGCGCGCGAATCCGCTCTGGCAGGAAGTCGCCGACGGCGACGAAGTGCTCGCGATCTTCCGCGCCGGCGACGCCTATATTTCGCCGACGTGGTACCCGAGCAAGCACGAACACCATAAGCAGGTGCCCACGTGGAATTACGCGGTCGTGCATGCCCACGGCCGCATCCGCGTGCGCGACGACGAGAAGTTCGTGCGCGGCGTGGTCGCGCGCCTCACGCGCACGCACGAAGCGGGCGAGCCGCAGCCGTGGAAGATGGGTGACGCGCCCGCCGATTATCTCGACACGATGCTCAAGGCGATCGTCGGCATCGAGATCGAGATCACGCGGCTCACGGGCAAGCGCAAGCTCTCGCAAAACAAGGAAGCGCGCGACATTCGCGGCGCGGCCGAGACGCTCCTGGCGCGCGGCGAACGCGAGATCGGCGAGCCGATGCGGGAGATCGCCGCGAGCAAGGAAGCGCAGGGCTGACGCGCGCTGCATTCCTCGTCCTCGCTGCGTTCTTTCGCGTCGCGCGCGGCTAGATCACCAGCCGCGAGTGGCCGATACCGCCGCCCTTTTCCACGCGGATCTGCGTGGCGATGCGCTCCTTGAGGCTGTCGACGTGGCTGATCACGCCGATCATCTTGCCGCTCGCGTTGAGTGTATCGAGCGCATCGAGCGCGATTTCCAGCGTGTCGCCGTCGAGCGTGCCGAAGCCTTCGTCGAGGAACAGCGAATCGATCGAGGTCTTGTGGCTCACGAGATCGGAGAGCGCGAGCGCCAGCGCGAGACTCACGAGGAAGCTCTCGCCGCCCGAAAGCGTGCGCGTGTCGCGCGTGACGTCCGCCTGCCAGCCGTCGACGATTTCCAGTTCAAGCTCGCCCGTCGATTTGCGGCGCAGCAGATAGCGCGCGTGCAGACGGTCGAGATGACGATTGGCGAGCGCGAGCAGATGATCGAGCGTGAGACCCTGCGCGAAGCGACGGAATTTGTCGCCCTTCGCGGAGCCGATCAGCGCTTCGAGATGCTGCCAGAGATCGGCGTCCTGGGTCTGCGCGTCGATCTGCGCGAACAGCGCGCGCTGGCTGTCGCGCTGCTGCGCGTCGCGCGTGAGCAGGCCGCGCTGATGGCCGAGCCGTTCGTTGAGCGTCGCGCTTTCCTTTTCCACGCTGTCGAGTTGCGCGTCGAGTTCGGCGAGCGTGGCGTCGGTTTGCACGGTCGCTTCGAGTCGCGTGAGTTTTTCGCGCGCGCCGTTCAGCAATGCCGTGGCCGTTTCGCGTTCCTGCTCGCGCTGTTGCTTGAGCGCGTGCAGACGCTGGCGTTCCTCGGCGGGCAGCAGCGCCGCGAGAAACGCGTCCTGCTGCGCGAACGGGCTGGCCGCGAGCGCGGCGAGCCACTGCTGCGCCGCTTGCGCCGCGGCATCGCGTTGCTGCGCGAGCGTGCGTTCGAGTTGCGCGACCTGGCCGTCGAGCGCAGCGAGTGTTTGCGTGAGCGCGTCGGCGCGCGCGGCGGCGGTGGCGAAGTCTTCGTCGGGCGCGTCGTCTTCGTCGTCGAATAGCGAATCCATCGGCACGTTGTGCGCCGCTTGCGCGACTTCCGCGCCGATCGCGGCGCAGCGCTCTCGCCACGATTGAAGTTGCGCGCGCGCGGTTTCGCCCTGCGCGCGTTCATGCACGAGCGATTCCGCGAGCGTCTGCATGCGGCGCTGCGTGTCCTGCCACTTGCGCCATTCGCTTTCGCGCGTTTGCAGCCACGCGAGAGGATCGTCGGGCAGCGCGGCGAGCGCCATGCCGCCTGTCCCGCCCATCTGCATCGATTCGAGCAACGCCTGCGCTTCTTCTTCGATACGCACGCGCAAGGCCGCGAGTTCGCGTTCGATTTCCGCGCGGCGTTCCTGCACGCTCTTGAGCGACTGCTCCAGCAATTCGGCGCGCGCCTGCGCCGCTTGCAGCGCTTGCGCGCAGCGTGTGTTCGCTTCGCGCGCGAGGGCGAGCGCTTCTTCGGCGCGTTCGGCATCGTGCAGATGCTGGCGGATTTTCTGGGCCGATTGCGCGGCGGCGTCGCGCGCTTGCGTGAGCGCGTCGGCGTCTTGCCAGGCGTCGGTATTCAGCGCGACCGGCGAGGCGAGGGCTTCGGTCAGTGCGTTCCAGTCCGCGCGATCCTGCGTGTCGCGGGCCGCGAGCGTGTCGTGTTGCGCGCGCTGCTGCGCCTGCGTCGCGCGCAAGGCCGACAGTTTCTCCGCCGCGCCCCGCAACGATTGTTCGGATGCCTGAACATCTGCACGGATCGCTTGCAGCGCGCTGTGCGTCGCCGACACATCGAGTGCGCGATACGCCGCGATGGCCGGATGCTCATGCGAACCGCAGAGCGGACACGCCTCGCCGGGCTGCAGGGCGTCGCGATGCTGCGAGAGACTGCGGATCACCTGCTCCTGTTCGAGCAGCGTCTGCTTGTCGGCGGCGCGCGCCTGGAGTTCGGCATGCGCACGTTGCAGCGCGACGAGCGCAGTGTCTTGCGCGGCGATCTCGCTGTCGCTGCGCGCGAGACTGGCGGCGAGCGTCGCGGTTTCCGCCGCGAGACGGCGGCGGCGCTCGGCGAGCGTTTGCAGTTGCGCCCAGCGCTCGACCGCGCGCTGCGCCGTTTGCGAGGCATCGCGCACCTGTGCGAGCGTCTGACCCGCGAGACGCGTGGTTTGCGCGGCGCTCAACGTCTGCAGTTGCGTATCCGATTCGACTTTCGCGCGTGTGCAATCGGCGAGCGTCTTGCCGTGCTGTTCGCGCTGCGCGTGACCATCGGCGAGTTGCTTTTGCAGGTTCGCATGCTGCGTTTCGCGCGCCTGACTATCCGCATGACGGCGCGCGCGTTGTTCGAACTGCTCGCGCCACGCGCCGATGCGCTCGCCCAGATGCGCGTGCGTTGCGTTCGCGTTGCAGTATCGATCGAGGTGCTGCTTTTCCGCGTCGAGTTGCGCGAGACGGCGTTCGGCGTCGCGTGCGATGCGCGCGGCCAGCGCGGCGGTCGCGCCATATTGACGGCGCTGCGCCGCCAGTTGCTCGGTGCGATGGCGGCGCGACGCGGCGAGATCGGCATCGGTCTGCTTGCAGGCGCTGTCGGTCTGCTGCGCGTGCTGATAAACCGGACGCAGCGCTTCGGCGGGTTCGCTCGCGGCGAGGCGCGCGAGTTCGGGCGCGGCCGCATCGAACGCGGCGCTCGCGCTCGCGAGCCGCGTTTGCGCCGCCTGCGCGTCGGCTTGCGCCTGGGCCAGATCGCGTCGCCATTGGCGCTGCGCGTGCAGCGTTTTCGTCTGCGTCGCGAGCGTGTTCGACTGCTCCGCGAGCGCGGCGATTTCCTGCGCCATCGACGTGCGCTGTTCGGGCGTCAGCAATTCCATGCCGTCGGCGCGTGCGCGCAACTGCTTGAGCGCGTCGCGCGCCGCGCCCGCGCGCTCGTACACCTGACGCGAGATTTCGCCGTAGATTTCGGTGCCCGTGAGTTCTTCGAGCAGTTCGGCGCGGTCGTTCGCGTTGGCGTTCAGGAAGGCCGCGAAGCCGCCCTGCGCGAGCAGCATTGAACGCGTGAAGCGCGGGAAATCGAGCCGCGTGATTTCTTCGACGCGCCGCAGTTTCTCGTTGATGTGCTGCGTGAGGATCGTGCCGCTGCCGTCTTCGTTTTCGACGGTTGCGAGTTCGACGCGTGGTTGTTGGAGCGCGCCGTCGACCTTGTCGCGCGCGCGGCGCTGGCTCCAGAACGCACGGTAAACCGCGCCTTTCACTTCGAACACCACTTCCGCGAGGCAGTCGGCGGTGTGGCGCGTCATGATGTCGTTCGCCGACGCCGACACGGTCTTCAGGCGCGGCGTCTCGTGATAGAGCGCGAGGCAGATCGCGTCGAGCAGCGTCGATTTGCCCGCGCCGGTCGGGCCGGTGATCGCGAACAGGCCGTTCTCCGAGAAAGGCGGCTGGGTGAAGTCGATGCGCCACTCGCCCTTCAGCGAGTTGAGATTTTTGAGTCGCAGGCTGCGGATTTTCATGCGTCGTCCTCCGGCGTGGCCTGCATGGCGGCGAGGATGTGCTTGTAGCGGTCGGTGAGCGCGGCGCGCAGATCGTCGTCGAGCGTTTCGTGGGCGAGGCGGCGCGCGAACACGTCGAGCGGATCGAGTTCGTCGAGCGTCACGCCCGCGTCGGCGTGCAGTTGCGCGGCGGCGTTGCCGCGTTCGCGGCGAATCCGCAGCACTTCCACGGGCAGATCGTCGGTCATCGCCTGGATGCGCGCGGGCAGGTCGGCGAGATAGTCGTCCTCGGCCACGGTCACTTCGAGCCATGCGGGGCGCTCGGGCGTGGCGTCGCGCGCGGCGTCGGCGAGCGCGGCGGGCAGCGTCTTCAGATTGCCGCGCAGCGCGATCAGCGTCTGGAACACGGGCACGGCGAGCGGCGTGACGGCTTCCAGGCCGTTCGCGCCGATGTCGACGAGCAGCACTTCCTTGCGCTGCGTGGCTTCGTCGAAGCTCAGCGCGATCGGCGAACCGCTGTAGCGGATGTGCTCCAGGCCGCCCACTTTCTGCGGACGATGAATGTGCCCGAGCGCGATGTAGTCGACGGGCGGAAACGCGCTGGTCGGGAACGCGTCGAGCGCACCCACGTAGATTTCGCGCACCGATTCGCTCGCGCTCGCGCCCACGGTGGTCAGATGGCCGGTGGCGATCAGCGGGAGCGGGCGGCCGAGTTCGGTGGCGAGTTGCGCGCGTTGGGACTCGGCGGCGGCGAAGACGGCCTGGTAATAGGCCTGGATCGCGAGTTGCAGCGACTGCTGCTTTTGCTCGGCGCTCTGGCCGGTTTCGCCCTGCATCACGTCGCGCGCGCGGATGAACGGAATCGCGCAGACCACGCAGCCCGGTTCATTGGCGCCGCCGCGCAGGGGCAGCACGCGCACCTGGTTTTGCGGCGCGTCGGCGTGCGGCACGACGTGGGCGGACAGGCGCTCCAGCAGCGCGCGGCTCTCGCGCAGCGTCGCCACGGAATCGTGATTGCCGCCCAGCAGGAGCAGCGTCACGCCGACGGCGTGCAGGCGCACGACGAGCTGGCTATAGAGTTCGCGCGCATAGCTCGGCGGCGTGCCGGTATCGAAGATGTCGCCCGCGATCAGGACGGCGTCGACGGCGTGGGCGTCGACCTGGGCGACCAGCCAGTCGATGAGCTGCTGATGCTCGGACTGGCGGCTCTTGCCCATGAAGTTCTGGCCCAGATGCCAGTCTGAGGTGTGGAGGAGGCGCATGGGGGCGTGGTGTGTACGGCGTTCGTTCGGAGGCGGCCCGGCCGCGCGCGTCGCGCGTGACGAATGGTGAGCGACAAGCGGCGAGTGACAGGCGGCGAGGCGGGCGCAAGTGGAGGATTGTAGAGCAGGGGCGGCGCGGGCCGGGATCGGCCTGACGTCCACATTACATCGGCATCGCGTTGGTGCAAGGTCGGCTCGCGGTCGGCCCCGCGCCGCGATGCATTAAGCACATGCCTAAAGTTTTTGCAGCGCCCTGCCGTTGACCCGTTCTGAAGCCTAAAAAAGCCGCATCGAGACTACACCAACCCGAATAGAGCCGCCCGCGCACGCTTCGCGACAGGGCGGACGATCCGTCCGTCGCCACCTTCCCGGCGACGGCTGAACAGAGGGAACGCCGCGCATCGCGCTTTCGCGCCGCGTTCCAGGAGACCAGAATGCTCAACAAGCTTTCGATACGCGCGAGTCTGACCCTGATGGTGGCGTTTTTCGGCGTGGTGCTGGTGATCGGCGCCGCGGCCGGGCTACTGTCGATGCGCGCGGGCAACGACGCGATGCAGGATATGTATACGGTGGACACCCCCGCCGTGGCCGACCTCGAAGGCAGCGCCGGCCAGCTCTTGCGGCTGCGGCTCGCGCTCGCCACCTATGCCTCGCTGGCCGATCTCGGCGACCAGAACGGCGCCAACGCCGTCCTCAAGCGCTTCGACACCTACCTCAAGATTTCCAACGATCGCCTCGATCACTATCTGTCGCTGGCCAGCCACGACGACGAGGAGCGCCGCCTGATCGCCGAGATGCAGGACAAGCGCAACACCTTCCTGCACGCGGGCGTCGATCCGGCGCTCGCGGCGCTCAAGGGCGGCGACCGCACGGCGTTCCAGGAATTGCAGGCGCACAAGCTGCCCGCGCTCTACAACGGTTTCGAAAAGGCGATGCTCGCGCTCGAACAGCGTCAGATCGACCACGGCGCGCAGCGCTATCGCGACGCGCAGACGCGCTTCAAGGCCGTGAGCATCGCGGTCGGCGTCGGCATGGTGTTCGCGCTGCTGTGCGCGTGGCTCGGCCGCGCGGCGCTGATGCGCGCGATCGTGCATCCGGTGGATGCGGCCGTCGCGCAGTTCGAGCGCATCGCGGCGGGCGACCTGAGCGCGGCGGTGGCGATCGCGAGCCGCAACGAGATGGGCAAGCTCTCGGCGGCCTTGCAGCGCATGCAGGCCGCGCTCGTGACGATGGTGAGCACGGTGCGCGCGGGCGCGGAATCGATCGATACGGGCGTGAGCGAAATCGCCGCGGGCAACACGGATCTGTCGCAGCGCACCGAGGAGCAGGCCGCCTCGCTCGAAGAGACGGCGGCCAGCATCGAGCAGCTGACGTCGACGGTCAAGCAGACGGCGGGCAACGCGCAGGAAGCCAGCTCGCTCGCGCACGGCGCGTCCGGGCTCGCGGCGCGCGGCGGCGAACTCGCGCGCGAGGTGGTGGGCACGATGCAGAACATCGTCGACGACTCGCGGCGCATCGCCGAGATCGTCGGCGTGATCGAGGGCATCGCGTTCCAGACCAATATTCTGGCGCTCAACGCGGCCGTGGAAGCGGCGCGCGCGGGCGAGGAAGGGCGCGGCTTCGCGGTCGTGGCGGGCGAGGTGCGCTCGCTCGCGCAGCGCAGCGCGGGCGCGGCCAAGGAGATCAAATCGCTGATCGACACCTCGACGGCGCGCGTGGAAACCGGCGCGACGCTCGTCGAGCGCTCGGGCACGACGATGGAGGAGATCGTCGGCGCGATCGGACGCGTGAGCGCGATCATGGGCGAGATTGCGTCGGCGGCGACCGAGCAGAGCACGGGCATCGACCAGGTGAATCTCGCGGTCGCGCAGATGGATCAGGTGACGCAGCAGAACGCCGCGCTCGTCGAGCAGGCCGCGGCTGCGGCGGCTTCGCTGGAGGATCAGGCGCGGCGGCTCGCTTCGGCGGTGGCGGTGTTCCGCACCTGAGGCGCGAGGCCGCCTGGTCACATTGCGGGGCACGGCCAGCGCCTGATGGCGGCGCTGGCGGGCGCGAATCGTCCGCGAATCGTCCGTGCATCGTCCGCGCATGGAGGGCGATTCCGGCATGAATCCGACGCGGCGGCATGGCGCCTGAACCGCCGATCTTTAAGTCCGGGCGGCGCTTCGCGTTATCATTGCCTCCAATCATCGACCGACTTCAGCAGATTCCAGCCGCCCATGGCCACCAAGAACACGACAGGCGCCGCGCGACGCAGCCCGGCGCCGGGCAAGCGCGCCGCGCCGCCCGAGGAGACCCGCGCCGCCGCGCAGAACGCGCCCCTCGACGAACTCGCCGACGCCGAATCGGCCAGCCCCGCCGAGGACGAAGGCGCGGGCGCTTCGACCTATCTCGTGCCGGGCCTCGAACGCGGCCTGCGCATCCTCACCGAATTCTCGGCGCGCGAACCCGTGCTGGGCGCGCCCGAACTGTCGCGCCGCATCGGCATTCCGCGCACCACCACGTTCCGTTTGCTCCAGACGCTCGAAGCGCTCGGCTTCATCGAACGCGCGAACGGCGACCGTCAATATCGCCTGAGCGTGGCGGTGCTGCGGCTCGGCTTCGAATATCTAAGCTCGCTCGAACTGACCGATTTCGGCACGCCGGTGCTCGAACGCCTGCGCGACGCCACGGGCCTGAGCACGCATCTGCTGATCCGCGACGGACGCGACGTGGTGTTCGTCGCCAAGGCGCAAACGCGTGAGCCGATGTTCAGCTCGGTGAAGGTGCATGTGGGCACGCGCCTGCCCGCGCATGCGACCGTGCACGGCCAGGTGCTGATGGGCGATCTCTCGCTCACCGAACTGCGCGGGCTCTATCCAGAGAAGCAGCTCGAACGCTATACGGACCGCACGCCCGCCACGGTCGCCGACCTCTACGCGCGCGTGCGTGAATTCGCGGAGCAGGGTTATGCGCTCAGCGAAGGGTCGTTCGAAACGGGGATTTCGGTCGTGAGCGCGCCGGTGCGCGACCAGTCGAGCCGCATCGTTGCGGCGCTCACGGCCACGGTGCCGCGCTCCGATATCGGCAGCGAGGCCGAACGCGCGCCGCTCGTCACGGCGGTGTGTGCTGCGGCGCTGGATTTGTCGGCGCGTCTGAATTATCGTCCGCTGCCGGGCGATCCTACGGCGGCGCAAGCCGCGCATGGCCGCAGCGTGCACGCGGGCTGAGTCGGTTCTGGAAGCCTGAATCGAAAAAGCGCGCCGTGTAAAGCGGCGCGCTTTTTTTCGTGCTTTTTTGTACTACTCGCGGATCACCGCATCAGAACGAGTGATGGATGCCCGTGAGCACGATCGTCTGATTGCGTCCGCTCGACACGCCCGCCGTGAAGAACGCGGCCTGCGCTTCCGAGTTCGCGTGCTCGTAGAGCGCGTTCACATAGACCTGCGTACTCTTCGAGAGCGCATAGACATCGCCGATCATCAGCTGCGTCCAGCGGCGGCCCGAGAGCGTCGTGGTGGCCGCGCCGCCCACGATCGAGTTCGCCGTTGTGAGCTGATAGTTCGCGCCTGCGTCGTAGCTCTGGAACGTGTCGGAATAGCCGTTCGATTGCAGCTTCGTGCGCGTATACAGACCGTGCACGAGCACCTTGCCGAACGAGTACGACGCGCCGATGCCCATGTTCTCGACCTTGTCGGCGATATAGCTTGCGGCGGCCTGGCCCTGGAACGTGGTGATGCCCGTGGTCGACATCGACACCGAACGGTCATGCTCGTTCGACCACGTTGCGCCGGCCTTGAACGGACCATTCGCATAACTAATCGAAAAGCCCATCGTGCGGCCGGTCGAGAAGTTCGTGGTGTTGCCGAAGCCGAGCATCGCGCCCGCCGTGAAGCCGTACCAGTTCGGCGAGCGGTATTTCACCGAATTGTTGTAGGGCACCACGCCGGTATCCGCGAGCTGATCGATATTGCCCGGATGGAACGCATACCAGCTCGCCGCGAGATACGCGGTGCTGAACGGATCGAGCACGTCGAACGCGAAAGGCGTCTGGTTGCCGAGCGTGAGCGTGCCGAAGCGGTCCGAGCTTAGCCCCACATAAGCCTGGCGATTGAACAGCGTGTTGGCCTTCGCCATCGCGCCCGTGTTCGTATAGAAGCCGTTTTCAAGCTGGAAGATCGCCTTGAGGCCGTCGCCCAGATCTTCCTGGCCGCGCAGGCCCCAACGGTCGGGCTGCATGTTGCCCTGTTCTTCCATCCACTTCGAATGACCCCCCACGTTGCTGACGTAGGCCACACCGGCATCCAGGCTGCCGTATAGCGTGACGCTGCTTTGCGCCCATGCAGACGAGACGGCGCACAGACCCGTCAACCCCGCGGCAATGAAGTGCTTCAACTTTGGACTCCTGATCGTATGACGAATGACCGGCTCCGGTGAAATGGCCTTGAAAGCCTGTCCGGAACCGCTAGACCCAACCCCTCGATGCGATGGCCGCTTTGCTTTTCTTTTTTGTCCGTCGTATGTTTCACCTATGGACAAACGTGCTGCCTATGGAAAGTATAGAGACTTGCACGAGACGCCAAAATACTTTTTCGGGAGAGTGGTTCCCCTGGGTGGGCAAGCGTGGACAAACCCGTCCTCGATACCTAAGCACTTGCACCGTAAGCGTTTTGGCAACTGTTTCGGCGTCCTCGACGAGTGCCTGGCCGACCCTTTTGAAGACAGGCTCAGTGTTTTCCCCAGGAGCGCTGGATTTTTATTTTTTCCTCCCGGCCAGACTTCTATAATGACCATACATAAACTACTGTTCCGCGTATGGAACACGGTTGCTTCAGGAAAGGTGAGAAATGGCTGAACAATGGCGCTGTGCCGGGCATGCCGGCGATCTGACCGAAGACGCGCCGATCGAGTACAAGCTCGACGGCACCGAAATCGGCATCTACAAGGTGGGCGACGAGGTCTACGCGCTCGAAAACGTCTGCCCGCACGCGTACGCGCTGCTGACGCAAGGTTTCGTCGACGAAGGCACGGTGGAATGCCCGCTGCACGAAGCCGTGTTCGACATCAAGAGCGGCGAGTGCATCAAAGGCCCGGGCGGCCGCGCGCTGAAGCAATACGCCGTGCGTCTCGCCGGTGAAGAAATCCAGATCAAGGTGGAATGACATGCGTGAAGTCCCTGTGAATTTCAATCCGATGCTCAAGCCCTGGGTCGCGCCGCAACCCAACAACGTCGCCGGTAAAGGCGTGATCGAGCAGCCGGGCCAGACCGAAAACATGATCTGGCAAAACCGCAAGGCCGAGCCGACCCAATACGAAAACGACTTCGGCGACGCGCTCGAACAAGTCTTCGAAGCCGGCGCCACCGAACTCGACGACGTGGTCGCCGGTTTGAACCGCATCGGTTTGCGCACGCCGGAAGGCGCGGCCTGGAACGCGGAACGCCTCGCCGCCGAATTCCGTCTGCTCGCCGAATAAGCGCGCGTCGGGCCAACAAGAATACGGAGTCCTCATCATGACGTCCCCCACGACCGAAACCGCAGCGAGCGCCGATCCGATCCGCGCCTATCTCGACCGCGGCATCAAGAACTACTGGTATCCCGTCGCGCCGAGCTGGCAAGTCGGTAACGCGCCCATCGGCATCACGCGCCTCGGCGAACAGATCGTGCTGTGGCGCGATCAGGACGGCCAGGTCCACGCACTCGAAGACCGCTGCCCGCACCGCGGCGCGCGCCTGTCGCTCGGCTGGAATCTGGGCAACCGCGTGGCGTGCTGGTATCACGGCATCGAAGTCGACGGCAGCGGCACCGTGCAGAGCGTGCCGGCCGTGTCGGCGTGCCCGCTCGAAGGCCAGAAGTGCGTGAAGTCGTATCCGGCGCAAGAGCATGCGGGTGCCGTGTTCCTGTGGTTCGGCGACGACGCGCACAAGGAACCCGCGCCGCTGCAACTGCCGGAAGAACTCGTGGGCGAGGAATACGCGAGCTTCCTGTGCATGTCGAACTGGAAGTGCAATTACCAGTACGCGATCGACAACGTCATGGACCCGATGCACGGCGCGTATCTGCACGCGACTTCGCACTCGATGGCCGAAGGCGACAAGCAGGCCGACATGCGCGTGCGTAAAACCGACTCGGGCCTCGTGTTCGAAAAGGTCGGCCAGCGCGACGTCAACTTCGACTGGGTCGAACTGGGCGAAACCGGCTGCCTGTGGATGCGTCTGGAAATTCCGTACAAGAAGAAGTTCGGACCGGGCGGCAACTTCGGCATCATCGGCTTCGCCGTGCCCGTCGACGCGGACAACTGCCAGGTGTATTTCTGGCGCACGCGCAAGGTGCAGGGCTGGCAGCGCGACGCATGGCGCTTCATGTACCGCAACCGCCTCGAAGGTCTGCATTGGGCCGTGCTCGAACAAGACCGCTACGTGCTCGAAAGCATGGCGCCGAACGCGCGCGATCAGGAATTCCTCTATCAGCACGACGTGGGCATGACGCGCGTGCGCCGCATGCTGCGCCAGCGCGCGCAGCAGCATTTCGCCGATCTCGAAGCGTTCCGCGCGCAGCAGCCCGCCGACGCGCAAGCCGAGAGCCACAGCCATGCGTGAGTCCGGCTCATCGGCACAAAGCGCGGCACAAAGCGCGGCACAAAGCGCGACACAAGGCGCGCTCGCGGGCCGTCGCGTGATCGTCACGGGCGGCGCGCGCGGACTCGGCGCGGCGTTCGTCACGACGCTCGCGGCAGCCGGTGCGCGCGTCGTGTTCGGCGACGTGCTGCACGAAGCGGGCGAAGCGCTCGCGCAATCGCTCGCGGCGCAAGGTCACGACGTCGCGTTCGCGGCGCTCGATCTTGCGCAGCCCGAGAGTATCGCGGCCTTCGTCGAAGGCGCGGCGCAGCGCATGGGCGGCATCGACGCGCTCATCAACAACGCGGCTATCACGAACTCGGGCGGCAAGTTCGCGCATGAAATCAGCGTGCCGACGTGGGACGCGGTGATGGACGTGAACGTGCGCGGCACCTGGCTCATGTGCACGGCGGCGCAGCGCTTTCTCGCGGAGTCGGGCCGGGGCGCGATCGTCAATATCGCCTCGGACACCGCGCTGTGGGGCGCGCCCAAGCTGCTCGCCTACGTGGCCAGCAAGGGCGCCGTGATCGCGATGACGCACTCGCTCGCGCGCGAATTCGGCGCGCAGGGCATCACCGTCAACGCCATCGCGCCGGGCCTCACCGAAGTGGAGGCCACCGCTTACGTGCCGGCCGAGCGCCACGCGTTCTACCTCGACGGCCGCGCGCTGCAACGCGCCCAGGTGCCCGAGGACGTGACCGGCCCCGTGCTGTTTTTGCTGACCGACGCCGCGCGTTTCGTGACCGGGCAGTTGCTGCCCGTGAACGGCGGCTTCGTGATGAATTGATATCGACGAGTTGACTATCCGTTCGCGAGAACGTTTGAAAGAACCCAAGGAGAAAACGATGGCCGATGCCGATCTCGAGCGCAAGTCGTGGGACCGTCCCGCAGAAGCGAGTTTTGATGACTGGATGAACAGCCGCGTGGCGCGCTATGAAACGCGCCGCTATGACTGGGACGCGCTGAAGTTCCAGGCCGACTACGACCCGAAGTACCGCCGCGCGCAAATGCGCTACGTGGGCACGGGCGGCACCGGCGTGTCGAAGGACAGCAACACCGTGCCGTCGGGCGGATTCACGTTCTCGACGATGGTGATCCCGGCCGGCAACATCGGCCCGAGCCATATCCATATCGACGTCGAAGAAATCTTCTTCGTGCTGCGCGGCAAGATGAAGGTGATCTGCGAGAAGGACGGCGAAACGTGGGAAGCCGTGCTCGGCGAGCGCGACCTGATCTCGGTGCCGCCGGGCGTGTATCGCACGGAAATCAACATCGGCGAGGAAGATGCGCTGATGTGCGTGATGCTCGGTTCGTCGAAGCCGATCACGCCGACGTATCCGCCCGATTCGCCGCTCGCGAAGATCAAGCGCGAACAGAAGTAAACAAGCAGTCGATCTGTACACCTGACGAAGTTGCGAACCGAAGTTGCAAGCCAACACCGAAACCATGAACGACGCGATGCTCACCGACGCCTCATCAGCCGCCACGCTCGACACGCGGCTCGCGCGCTTTGCGCCGCGCCACGCGCAAGCGGGCGAGGCCGTCGTGAGCTATCGCGAAGCTGGTCATGAACATGGCACGAGCGGCAACGAGGCGCTGCCGCTCGTCCTGCTGCATGGTATCGGTTCGGGCGCGGCTTCGTGGGTGCAGCAGATGGAAACGCTGGGCGCGAGCCGTCGCGTGCTCGCCTGGGACGCGCCCGGTTACGGCGCGTCCACGCCGGTCGCGAGCGCGTCGCCGCTCGCCGCCGACTACGCGCAGGTGTTGGCGGACTGGCTCGACGCGCTCGGCATCGCGCGCTGCGTGCTGGTCGGCCATTCGCTCGGCGCGATCATCGCGGGCGCGTTCGCTGCGGCGCATCCGCAGCGCGTGAGTGGCCTGCTGCTGATTTCTCCCGCCGGCGGTTATGGCGCGGCGGACCCGCAAGTGCGCGCCGACAAGCGCGACGCGCGCCTCGCCATGCTTGCCGAACTCGGCCCGCAAGGGCTCGCCGAAAAGCGCAGCGCCAACATGCTGTCCGCGCACGCCGACGACGCCGCGCGCGCGTGGGTGCGCTGGAACATGGCGCGCGTGATCCCTCACGGTTACGCGCAGGCCACGCATCTGCTCGCGAACGCCGACCTCGCCGCCGACCTTGCGCGCTGCGTGAACAGCGTGCCGATGGCCGTGGCCGTCGGCGCCGACGACACCATCACGCCGCCGCCCGCCTGCGAACGTCTCGCGCAAGTCGCGCAGGCGCCGTTTCAGACCGTGCCGCGCGCGGGCCACGCGGGCTATATCGAACAACCGGCTGCCTACAGCGCGTTGCTCGACGCCTTTTGCCGCGCACATTAAGGAACCCTTAAAGAATGACACCCGACCTCGCCAGCGCGTCCCCCGACGCCGACGAAGACCGCAACGACACCAGCTATCGCGTGCCGGGTCTGGAACGGGGGCTGCGCATTCTCACCGAATTCTCGCCGCGCGAGCCGGTGCTCGACGCGCCCGAACTGTCGCGCCGCCTCGGCATTCCGCGCACGACGGTGTTCCGTCTGTTGCAGACGCTCGAATCGCTCGGCTTTCTCGAACGCGCCGACCGCGATCGCAACTATCGCCTGGGTGTGGCCGTGCTGCGCCTCGGCTTCGAATATCTGAGCTCGCTCGAACTGACCGATCTCGGCCTGCCGCTGATCGAAGCGCTGCGCGACGCCACCGGCCTCACCACGCACATCGTGATCCGCGACGGACGCGACATCGTGTTCGTGGCGAAGGCGCAAAGCCACGCGCCGATCTTCAGTTCGGTGAAGGTGAACGTGGGCACGCGTCTGCCCGCGCACGCCACCACGCACGGCCAGGTGTTGATGGGCGATCTCACGCTCGACGAACTGCGCGCGCTCTATCCCGAGCCGCAGCTCGAACGCTTCACGCCCTCGACGCCGGACACGGTCGAAGAACTGTTTGAACGCATTCGCGAAGACGCCGAACGCGGCTATGCCGTGAGCGAGTCGTCGTTTGAGCGCGGCATTTCTGTGGTGTCGGCGCCCGTGCGCAACGACACGGGCGGCATCGCCGCCGTGGTGACGACCACCATTCCGCGTCCGGGCATCGACACTTCGCTGCTCGACAACGGCTTGATCGACAAGGTGCGCCACGCAGCCGATGAACTGTCGAAGCGCCTCAATTACCGCGGTCAGTCTTCGCAGGCTGCGGGCAGCAAGAAAACGTCGTACATGAAGGCACTGGGGATCAAATGATTCAACTCGATTTGCGCGGCCAGGTCGCGGTGGTCACGGGCGGTTCGTCCGGCATCGGCCTCGCCACCGCCGAACTCTTTTTGCAGGCAGGCGCCTCGGTCGCGATCTGCGGCCGTGACAGCGACCGCCTCGCGCGCGCCGAACGCGAACTGCGCGAGCGCCATCCGCAGGCGCAACTGCTGGCCGCGCGTTGCGACGTGCTCGACGCGAACGACGTCGCCGCGTTCGCGAGCGCCGTCGAACAGCGCTTCGGCCGCGCCGACATGCTCGTGAACAACGCAGGCCAGGGCCGCGTCTCGACCTTCGCGGACACCACCGACGAAGCGTGGCGCGAAGAACTCGACCTCAAGTACTTCAGCATCATCCGCCCGACCCGCGCGTTTTTGCCGATGCTGAAAAGCACGGCAAAACAAGGGCAAAACGCGTCGATCGTCTGCGTGAACTCGCTGCTCGCGCTGCAACCCGAGCCGCATATGGTGGCGACCTCGTCGGCGCGCGCGGGCGTGCTCAGCCTCATCAAGTCGCTCGCGGTCGAACTCGCGCCCGAGCAGATCCGCGTGAACTCGATCCTGATCGGCATCGTCGAGTCGGGCCAGTGGCGCCGCCGCTACGAGAACGACGCCGCCGCGCAGGCCGCCGGTCAAAGCTGGCAGGACTGGACCGGCGAACTCGCGCGCAAGAAACACATTCCGCTCGGCCGCTTCGGTCGCCCCGAAGAAGCCGCGCAAGCCCTGTTTTATCTGGCCACGTCCCTGTCGTCCTATACGACGGGCAGTCATATCGATGTATCTGGAGGCGTTGCACGTCATGTCTAATAAAACCACCGTCGGCGAACTGATCGCCGCCTTCCTCGAACAATGCGGCGTTCAAACCGCGTTCGGCGTGATTTCGATTCACAACATGCCGATCCTCGACGCCATCGGCGTGCGCGGCAACATCCGCTATGTCGGCGCGCGCGGCGAAGCGGGCGCGGTCAACATGGCCGACGGCCTCGCGCGCGTCTCGGGCGGCCTCGGCGTGGCGTTCACGAGCACGGGCACGGCGGCGGGCAACGCAGCGGGCGCGATGGTCGAAGCGCTCACGGCAGGCACGGCGCTGCTGCACATCACCGGCCAGATCGAAACCGAATATCTCGATCAGGACCTCGCGTACATTCACGAAGCGCCCGATCAATTGACGATGCTTTCGTCGATCTCGAAGGCCGCGTACCGCGTGCGCTCGGTCGAAACCGCACTGCCGACGATCCGCGAAGCCGTGCGCGTCGCGCAAACGGCGCCGAGCGGCCCCGTGAGCGTCGAGATCCCCATCGACATTCAGGCTGCGTTGACGGAATGGCCCGCCGATCTGGCCGCGCCGCATCTCACGACGCTCACGCACGACGAAGCGCGCGTCGAACAACTGGCGAATGCGCTCTCGAAGGCGAAGCGTCCGCTGCTGTGGCTCGGCGGCGGCACGCGTCACGCGCGCAGCGCGGTCGAGCGTCTGGTGGCGCTGGGCTTCGGTGTGGTGACGAGCGTGCAGGGTCGTGGCGTGCTGCCCGAAGATCATCCGGCGTCGCTCGGCGCGTTCAATGTGAGCCCGTCGGTCGAGCGCCTCTACAAGACTTGCGATGCGATGCTGGTGGTGGGCTCGCGCCTGCGTGGCAACGAAACGCTCAAGTACAAGCTCGGTCTGCCGCAGCCGCTCTATCGTATCGACGCCGATGCGCTCGCCGATAACCGCGGCTATCGCAACGAACTTTTCGTGCATGGCGACGCCGCGCGCGTGCTCGACGCACTCGCCACGCGCCTCGAAGGCAAGCTCAAGGTCGATCCGCAATTCGCCGCCGATCTCGCCGCCGCGCGCGAAACCGCCGTGAGCGAAACGGCCAAGGGTCTCGGCCCGTATCGCCGCCTCGTCGAAGCGCTGCAACGCGGCGTGGGCCGCGACTACAACTGGGTGCGCGACGTCACGATCTCGAACAGCACGTGGGGCAACCGCCTGTTGAAGATCTTCACGCCGCGCGCGGGCGTGCACGCACTGGGCGGCGGCATCGGCCAGGGCATGCAGATGGCGATCGGCGCAGCGCTCGCGAACGCCGCCTCGAAGACCGTTTGCCTCGTCGGTGACGGCGGCCTGATGGTCAACGTGGGCGAACTCGCGACGGCCGTGCAGGAAAAGGCCAACGTCATGATCGTGCTGATGAACGACCAGTGCTACGGCGTGATCCGCAACATTCAGGACGCGCAGTACGGCGGCCGCCGCATGTTCGTCGATCTGCACCAGCCGGAGTTCTCGCAGTTCTGCGCGAGCCTGGGCCTCAAGCATTTCCGCCTTTCGTCGCTCGATAACGCCGACGAAGTGATCCGCGAAGGCATCGCGTTCGACGGCCCGGTGCTGCTCGAAGTCGACATGAAGTCGGTCGGCAGCTTCGAAGCCGTGTTCGCCGGCCCGCCGGTGCGCAAAGAGGAGCCGCAAGATGCACAGCACGCCTAACGGTCGCGCGGGCCACGCCATGCATGCGCCCATCGACATCGCGATGATCGGTTTCGGCGCGATTGGCCAGACCGTCTATCACGCGGTCGCCGCCGATCCGCTCGTGCACGTCTCGCACGTGATCGTGCCCGAGCATCACGCCGACGCCGTGCGCGCACAGGTGGACGGCTCGGTGGAAGTGGTGTCGTCGGTGGATCGTCTGTCGACGAAGCCGCATTTCGCGCTCGAATGCGCGGGCCACGCGGCGCTGGTCGATCACGTCGTGCCGCTGCTGCAAAGCGGCACCGATTGCGCGGTCGCGTCGATCGGCGCGCTGTCCGACGTCGACTTGCTCGAACGGCTGTCGCTCGCGGCGGACGAAGGCGACGCGACGGTCACGCTGCTCTCGGGCGCGATCGGCGGCATCGACGCGCTGTCGGCTGCCAAGCTCGGTGGCCTCGACGAAGTGCTGTACACGGGCCGCAAGCCGCCGCTGGGCTGGCTCGATACGCCGGCGGAAAAGGTCTGCGATCTGCGTGCGCTCACGAAAGAGCAGGTGATCTTCGAAGGCAGCGCGCGCGAAGCGGCGCGGCTCTTTCCGAAGAACGCGAACGTGGCGGCGACCATCGCGCTCGCGGGCCTCGGCCTCGACAACACGACGGTGCGTCTGATCGCCGATCCGGCCGTCGAGCGCAACGTGCACCGCATCGTGGCGCGCGGCGTGTTCGGCGAGATGTCGCTCGAAATGTCGGGCAAGCCGCTGCCGGACAATCCGAAAACGTCGGCGCTCACGGCGTACAGCGCGATTCGCGCGCTGCGCAATCGTGCCGCGCGCTGTGTGATCTGATGGCGTGATCCGATGCGGCGAACGACGCATCGGCAGTGATGGAAGGCGATACGTGTGCAGATGCACAGGTATCGCCGGCAATGAAACAAAGAGACCTCTGACATGACTCCCTTCGATACGAGCCTCGTTCCCAACGGCGACATTTTCGTCGGCGGCGAATGGCGCCAGGGCCGCGCCGCGCCCTTCGCGAGCGTTTATCCGGCCGACCAGTCGCTCAACATGGAGGTCTCGACGGCGAGCGCCGAAGACGCCGCCGAAGCCGTCGAAAAAGCGCACGCCGCCTGGAAGCAGGGCGCGTGGTCGGGTATGAAGCCGCATCTGCGCGCGCTCGTGCTCTATCGCATCGCCGACCTCATCATGCAGCGCCACGAAGCGCTCGCGCAATTGCAGCGCCGCGACAACGGCAAGCCGATTGGCGAAACGCGCGTGCTGGTGGCGAGCGCCGCGAATACGTTCCGCTATTTCGCGGCCTGCCTCGAAACGCTCGACGAGGAAGTCACGCCTTCGCGCGGCGACTATCTGACGATGAGCGTGTACGAACCGATTGGCGTGGTCGCGGCGATCACGCCGTGGAATTCGCCGATCGCCTCCGACGCGCAGAAGCTCGCGCCCGCGCTCGCAGGCGGTAACGCGGTGGTGCTCAAGCCCGCCGAAGTCACGCCGCTGATCTCGCTCGCGCTCGCGCGCATCTGCGAGGAAGCGGGCGTGCCGAAGGGCATCCTGAGCGTGCTGCCGGGCAAGGGCTCGGTGATCGGCGACGTGCTTGTGCGCCATCCGCTCGTGCGCAAGGTCTCGTTCACGGGCGGCACCGAAGTGGGCCGCGGCATCGCGCGCATCGCCGCCGACAAGCTCATGCCGGTCTCGCTCGAACTGGGCGGCAAGTCGCCGACCATCGTGTTCGAAGATGCCGACATCGATCACGCGATTAATGGCGTGCTATACGGAATCTTCAGTTCGTCGGGCGAGGCGTGCATCGCGGGTTCGCGCCTGTTCGTGCAGCGCTCGATTTACGACACGTTCATGAAGCGCCTCGTGTCGGCCGCGCGCGAATTGCGCGTGGGCGATCCGTCGAACGAGAAGACGCAGATGGGTCCGCTGATCACGCCGAAGCATCGCGAATCGGTCGAGCGTTACGTGGCGATCGGTCTCGAAGAAGGCGGCCGTCTGCTGTGCGGCGGCGAGCGTCCGGTGGGCGAGGGCCGCGAGCAGGGCTGCTTCTATCAGCCGACGATTCTCGAAGGTCTGACCAATCGCGCGCGCATCTGCCAGGAAGAAATTTTCGGCCCGGTGCTCGTGGCGATGCCCTTCGACGACGAAGCGGCGCTCATCGAAGAAGCCAACGACAGCGTGTTCGGTCTCGCCGCCGGCATCTGGACGCGCGATTACAAACGCGCGTGGCGCGTCGCGCGCAAGATCGAGGCGGGCACTGTCTGGATCAATACGTACAAGCTGTTTTCGATTTCCACGCCGTTCTCGGGCTGGAAGGAAAGCGGCATGGGCCGCGAAAAAGGGCGGCTCGGCATTCGCGAATACATGCAGCAAAAGAGCCTGTACTGGGGCTTGAATGACGCGCCGCTGCCCTGGGCCAACGCCTGAGCGCGCGCAACGGAGCAATGAACATGACGATTCTCGGCATCGAACAGATTACCTACGGCGTGACGGATCTCGCCACCTGCCGCCGCTTTTTCGCGGACTGGGGCCTGAAGGAAACCGCGCACGACGAAACGCGCGCGCGCTTCGAAACGCTCAACGGCTGCACCGTGCTGGCCGTGGACGCGAACGACGCGTCGCTGCCCGCCGCCTTCGAGGAAGGCCCGACGCTGCGCGAAGTGGTGTGGGGCGTGGCGACGCGCGAAGAACTCGACGCGCTGCGCGAACGCCTCAGGGGCCAGCCCGGCTATTACAGCGATGAACGCGGCGTGGGCTGTTTCGACCCTGCGGGCATGGCGATTCGCGTGGAAGTCACGCGCAAGCGCGAACTCGACGTGACGGGTTCGCCGTCGAACGTCTGGGGCCAGACGCTGCGCGTGGATACGCCTTCGCCGATCTACGAACGCGCGGAGCCGGTGGAAGTGGGCCACGTGGTGTTCTTCACGAATTGCCTCGCGCAACAGGAAGCCTTCTATCACGAGCTGCTCGGCTTCGAGACCTCGGACCGTTATCCGAATCGCGGCGCGTTCATGCGCTGCGCGCCGCACGGCGGTCACCACGACCTGTTCCTGCTCGCGCTGCCCGACGGCAAGAAGGGCCTGAATCACGTGGCGTTCACTGTGCGCGACATTCACGAAGTGTTCGGCGGCGGCCTGCATATCAGCCGCTGCGGCTGGACCACGCAGCTTGGCCCGGGCCGTCATCCGGTGTCGTCGGCGTACTTCTGGTACTTCAAGAATCCGGCCGGCGGCCTGATCGAGTATTACGCCGACGAAGACATGCTCACGCCCGAATGGCAGCCGCGCGAATTCGAACCGGGCCCGACGGTGTTCGCCGAATGGGCCATCGACGGCGGTCTCGACGGCAATACGCGCCGCCAGAAGAACGCCGAAGCGCCGAAGGGCAAGTTCATGACGGAGCGTAAGCCATGAGCGACGCGATCGAATCCGGCGAACACGCTTCGCCGCGCACCGTCGTCGTGATCGGCGGCGGCCAGGCTGCGGGCTGGGTCGTCAAGACGCTGCGCAAGGAAGGCTTCGCGGGCCGTCTCGTGATGATCGCCGACGAAACGCATCTGCCTTATGAGCGTCCGCCGCTCTCGAAAGCGGTGCTCGCGGGCGAGGCTGATATCGAAACGGTGCGCATCGCGAAGCCCGACGAATTCGCGGCGCTCGATATCGAAGCGTGGCAACCCGACTGTGCGAGCGCGATCGATCGCGTGGCGCACACGGTCACCACGCGCTCGGGCCGCACGGTGAAATACGACAAGCTCGTGATCGCCACGGGCGGCGCGGCGCGCAAGCTGCCCGCGAGCGTCGCAAAGAGCGCGCACGTGACCTATCTGCGCACGCTCGACGAAGCGATGGCGCTGGGCGAACGCCTGCGCCGCAGCCAGCGCGTGCTGGTGGTGGGCGGCGGCTGGATCGGCCTCGAAGTGGCGGCCACGGCGCGCAAGCTCGGCGTCGCGGCCACGGTGATCGAAGGCGCGCCGCGTCTGTGCGCGCGTTCGTTGCCGAATGAGGTGTCGGACTTCCTGCTCGACCTGCATCGCGCGAACGGCGTGGATGTGCGCCTGAACGCGGCGCTCGTCTCGCTCGAAGACAGCGCCGAAGGCGGCGTGCGCGCGACCTTCGCGGACGGCAGCACGCTCGACGCCGACTTCGCGGTCGCGGGCATCGGCCTCGCACCGCATACGGCAATCGCGGAAGCGGCGGGCATCGCGGTGCAGGACGGCATTGTCGTCGACGAATTCGGACAAAGTTCGGATTCCGATGTATTTGCGTGCGGCGACGTGGCGAATCATCCGAATGCGTGGCTCAAGCGCCGCGTGCGTCTGGAGTCGTGGGCCAACGCGCAGAACCAGGCGATTGCGGCGGCGAAGGCCGTGCTGGGCGTGAAGGAGCCGTATGCGGAAATTCCGTGGTTCTGGTCCGACCAGTACGACGTGAACCTGCAGATTCTGGGCGACCTGCCGCCGGACATCGCGCCCGTGCTGCGCGGCAATCTCGCGGAAAAACGCGCGACGCTGTTCTTCGTCGAGGACGGCCATCTGCGCGGCGTCATCGCGATCAACTCGGCGCGCGACCTCAAGCTCGCACGCAAGTGGATGAACCAGGGCCGCGCGGTGGACGTCGCGGCGCTCGTCGACACCAGCAAGGCTCTCGCCTGACGCGCTCGGCACTACACAACGGACCTCACATACGGGATGGGATCACAGGCATGAGAACCCTCGACAACACCCTCGGTCATCGCGGCGGCGCCGCGGTCGGCGAGTCCATCACGCGCGGTTCGATCATCGCGCGGCTCGAACGCATGCCGGCCAACGCCATGCAGGTGCGCGCGCGGATCCTGATCGGCCTCGCCACGTTCTTCGACGGCTTCGACGTGATCGCCATCGCTGCGACGCTGCCGATCCTGATCCAGAAGTGGCACCTCACGCCGTGGGAAATCGGCTTCCTGATCGCCTCGGGTTCGGTCGGCCAGTTGTTCGGCGCGTTCCTGTTTCCGTGGCTCGCGGAGCGTCATGGCCGCGTGCGTGCGATTGCCTGGAGTTCGGGCATCATCGGCGTGACCAGTATTGCCTGCGGGTTCGCGCCGAGCTTCGCGGTGTTCGCGGCGCTGCGCGTGATTCAGGGCTTCGGGCTGGGCGGCGAATTGCCCGTGGCGGCAACGTATATCAACGAGGTCAGCCGCGCGCATGGCCGTGGACGCTTCGTTCTCCTCTACGAGATCGTGTTCCCGATCGGCCTGCTCGCGTCGAATGCGCTGGGCGCGTGGATCGTGCCGCGCTTCGGCTGGCAGGTGATGTACTTCATCGGCGGCATGCCGCTGATTCTGTTCTTCGTGCTGCGCAAGCTCGTGCCGGAATCGCCGCGCTGGCTCGCCGAACGCGAACGTCTGCAAGACGCCGATCACGCCGTGAGCGCATTCGAGCGCACTGTGAAGGGTCCGCTGGAGCCGGTCACGAACGCAGCGGAATTCGACGCGCTCACCAAGCGTCATCCGAAGCGCAGCGTGAAGGACCTGTTCGGCCCGGCGTACCGCAAGCGCACGATCGCGGTGGCGATGCTGTGGATGACCTGCGGCTTCATTCAGTACGGTCTCTCGACCTGGCTGCCGACGATCTATCGCAGCGTCTACCACGCGCCGCTGCAACTGGCGCTCAATCTCGCGGTGGCCGCTTCGGTGCTCGGCGTGCTGGGCTCGCTCACGTGTGCGCTGCTGGTGGACAAGGTGGGCCGCAAGCCCATCATCAACGTCTCGTTCGTGCTCTGCGGCATCTCGCTGGCGCTGGCCGGGATCTGCCATGCGATGTCGGTCTATGTGGTGGCGACGTTCTGCGCACTGGCGCTCGGCCTGCTCGCGAGCGGCTTCATCACGGCCTACGTGTACACGCCGGAGTTGTATCCCACCAGCATCCGCGCGCTCGGTTGCGGCGTAGGCGGCGCGTGGCTGAAGATCGCGGCGATCTTCGCGCCCACCATCGTGTCGAAGACGATGATCGGCGGCAATCTCGACGTCGCGTTCTATATTCTCGCAGCCGTGCCGCTGCTCGCGGCGGTGGCGGTGCATTTCCTCGGCATCGAGACCAAGGGCAAGGTGCTCGAACAACTCGAAGCGTAAGTCTTCGCTTCACAGGCCGCGCCGGTGCAATGGCGCGACCAGTCAAAAGCGCGGTAGGCCAGTGATGGCGCTACCGCGCTTTTTTATTTAAATCAGCGCTTTATGGCCTATGCCCGATTGGGCGCGCGACATAAAGCGGACATATTGCCGATACACGAGGCGGTTAATCTATGAAATAAACGGCGTAATGCGGGTAATGGCGCGCCGCCATTCCGGCTTTATTCGATATTCACGTGTGGCGTGATTTCTCTTTATGCGTAAGCCAAGGGTAAGATACGCCATTTGCATGGCGTTTATCGCTTGAGCGTACGCGGAAGTTTGCGTACATCGCCATGACGAGACGAATGAGAATAAGGCCCGGACGCTATCCGGCAAAAGGCTATCCGGCACAAGGCGCAGAGGATAAATGGTCAATGTCATTCCCGAATCCGCCGCGGACTGGTCCCGTGCGCGATTCGTACTGATTCAGGACGGCGCGCCGCGGCTGTATCGCATCGTTACGCCGGAAGAGTCGGTGCTGGCCGCCGTGCCGTCTGCGCCCGACCCGGTGGCCGCGCTCGTTCGTCTGCGCTACGAGTATGGCATTCGCGCGAGTCTCGATCCCGACTTCGCGCTCCATCCGATTCAGTTCGTCGTGCACAATCAGGCGCCCGCGCTGTTGCTGCACGATCCGGGCGGCCAGATGCTCAGCGAGGCGTGCCACGCCGCGATGCCGGTCGCCGCCTTTATCCGGCGCGCCGTGAGCATGACGCAGTCCTTGGGCCTCGCGCATCTCGCCGGGCTCGTGCACGGCGCGTTGCGGCCCGCGAGCATCATGCTCGACGCCGCCGGCGACCGTGCCTGGCTGACCGGTTTCTCAGGCAGCGAGACCGCGCCCGAGATCGAAAAAGACGTGCTCGATTACGCGGCGCCGGAAGCCACGGGGCGCATCGACCGCGTCGTGGACGCGCGCTCGGATCTGTATTCGCTGGGCTGCATTTTTCACCGCATGCTGACCGGCGAGGTGCCGTTTCCGAATCTCACGGCGTCCGAGGCGATGCACGCGCATCTCACGCGGCGGCCGTTCGAAGGCGGCCAGTCGGCCGACACGCACGCGCGGATTCCCGACAAGCTCAAGGCGATCGTGCAGCGGCTGCTCGAAAAGGAGCCCGCGCAACGTTATCAGTCGGCCGCGCATCTCGCGAAGGATTTGCTCGACGCCGACGAGGGCATGACGCGCGCGCACGCCTTCACGCGGCAGTTGAAGATCCGGCCGTCGCTGGGCGTGCCCGATTCGCTCTATGGCCGTCACCGCGAAATCGAACAGTTGCTCGCCGCCGCGCGCGATGCCGCGCTCGAAGGCGGTCCGCCGCTGATGCTCGTGGAAGGCCCGGCGGGCATTGGCAAGACCGCGCTCGTGCAGCACGTGCGAAAGCGTCTCGCGGGCGCGGGGCACGAGTTCGCAACCGGCAAGTGCGAACAGGCCGATGGCGCCGCGCCCTATGCGAGCATCGCGCGCGCCCTGCATTCGCTGCTGCGCCACGTGCTCGGCTATGCGCCCGCCGAATTCGAGCGCGTGCAGCGCCGCCTGCGCGACGCGCTCGCCGACGACGCCTCGATCGTCACCGCGGTCTTCCCGGAACTCGCGCGCGTGCTCGGCCAGTCCGAGCACCAGCGCGCGGTGTCGGCGCACGCGGAAAAGCCGCGCTTTCTCGACGCGATGTCGAAGCTGATGCGCGCGTTCACCGAACCGGGCAAGGCGCTCGTGCTGTTTCTCGACGATCTGCAATGGGCCGATCGCGACACGCTCGAAGTGCTCACGCATCTGATCGGTCAAAGCGGCAGCGAGCGCGTGCTGTTTATCGCCGCGCTGCGCGATAACGAAATTCGCACGGACAACCGGCTCGTGCAGGCGCTGCGCGATGGCGCGCATTCGCATCGGGTCGCGCTCGAACCTTTATCGAGCGACGATCTCGAACAATTGATCGAGGCGATGCTGACGGGCCACGTGCAGCAGTTGCGCGAATCCGTCGATCTGATCGGCGCCTATACGGGCGGCAATCCGCTGTTTGCGATTCAGTTCGTGCGTTCGCTCGTCGACGACAGCGTGCTCGAATTCAACGAAGCGCGGGGCGAATGGCAGTCGAGTGTGGCGGGCATTGCCGAGCGCGCGAGTTCGTCGAGCCTGATGGAACTGCTGACCGAAAAAATCGCCGCGCTCGCGCCGTCGACGCAAGCCGTCTTGCGTTCGGTCGCGCTGATCGCCAAACCGGTGCCGCTGAAAATGCTCGCCGACGCCGTGGGCAGCGAACCCGCGCGTCTCGAAGTGTCGCTGCGGCTCGCAATGGACGCCGCGCTGATTATTCTCGACGAAGATCTTTACACCTTCGCGCACGACCGCATTCGCGACGCCGTGTATTACGGCATGAGTCTCGAAGAACGCGAGGCGGGCCATTTGGCAATTGGCCGCCGTTTATTCGATTGCACGAATTATCTCGCGTCGTCGAGCAGTTTATTCGTGGTCGCGAATCAGTTGAATCTCGCGGCGCGGCTCGTGGTGGCGCCCGAGGAGCGCGAGCGTTGCGCGCGCCTGAATCTCGATGCCGCGCAGCGCGCCATTGGCGCGACCGCTTATGCGTCGGCGATGGTTTATCTGGCGGTGGCGCAGGGTTTCGCGCAAGGCAGCGCGGCGGGCGAACCGCTCGACGCGCTGATTGCGCTGCGGCTCGGCGAATGCGAGTTTCTCTGCATGGAAGTCGCGGCGGCGGCACGCCGGCTCGCCGCCGTGAATAGCGCGCTGCTGCCGCTCGATCTGCGCGCGGAGCTGGCGCGTTTGCGCGTGGCAATGCACGTGACGATCGACGAATCGGCGACGGCGCTCGATATCGGCCTGCAATATGTGCGCGACGAAGCGGGCATCGTGCTCGCGCGCACGCCGACCGATGCCGATATCGATCGCGAATTCGCGCGTTTCAAGACACTCGACGGCAATCGCAGCATCGACGAACTCGCCGCGGTGCCGTTGATGAGCGATCGCCGCATCTATATCGCCATGGATGTGCTCACCGATCTCGCGCCTGCCGCGAAATTTCTGAGCCAGCGTCTCGCCGATCTGATGATGCTGCGCATGAGCACGCTGAGCCTCGAACACGGCCACTGCGATGCGTCCTGCTATGCGTATGTCGGCCTGAGCCAGATTGTCGGCGAGCGTTATGGCGATTACGACACGGTGCGCCGTTTCGCGGCGCTCGCGATGCGTCTGCCCGCCGAACGCGCGCTGACGAAATTTCAGGGCCGCGTGCAGATGTGTTATGGCGCGATGAGTTTGCCGTGGACCGGTTCCGCGACGCGCGCGCGCGAGCATATCGAGGCGTCGATCGCGCTCACGGCGCGGCTCGGCGACGTCACGTATCTGATTTATTCGCGGCGCCATCTCGTCACCAATTATCTGTTTTGCGGCGCGCCGCTTTCGGACGTGCAGAAAGTGGTGGAAGAAGGTTTGCCGCTCGCGCGCCAGGCCGGCTTCGCGCTGGTGATCGACGCGTTTATCGCGCAGGCCTGGGTGGTGCAGGCGCTGCGCGGCTTGCCGATCGATATCGGTCTCGGCGCACCGAGCCGCGATTTCGAACACGTGCTCGACGATTGCCTGACTGGACGCGTGCACCGCGATATCGCGGCGTTTTCGTTCTGGACGTATCGCTTGCAGGTCGCGTATCTGTTCGCCGACTGGCCGACCGCGTTGCAGGCCGAACAGGCCGCCGACGCCACGGCGTGGGCGTCGCGCTCGTTCCTCGAAATGCCGGACTTCGTGTTTTATAGCGCGTTGCTGCGCGTGGCGCTGAGCCGCCGCGCACAAGGCAGCGAACGCGAGACACATCTGCAGATGGCGCGCGCGCGTCTGGCGACGCTGGAGCGCTGGTGTGCGCAAAGCCCGGAGAATTTCCTGAGCCGCGCCACGCTCGTGCGCGCGGAACTCGCGTCGGTCGGCGACGATCCGCGTCTCGCGCAAAGCGATTACGAGGAAGCGATTCGTCTCGCCGATCACGCGCGCATGCTGCAATTGCAGGCGCTCTCGCGCGAACTGGCCGCGCGTTTTTCGGCGCAGCAACACTGGCACGCGGCGTCGCAAGGCTATCTGCATCAGGCGTGGAGCGCGTGGGCGTGTCTGGGCGCGGACACCAAATTGCGCGCGCTCGAAGGCGAATTTCCGAATCAGGGGCTCGCGAGCGCCGCGCCGAAACAATTCGATTGGGCCGCCGCGCAAGGCGCGAATGTGCGCGCGTTCGATACGCAAGTCGTCTTGAAAGCGACCCAGGCCTTGTCGAGTGAAATGTCGCTCGCGAAACTGATCAACGTGCTGCTCGACACGGCGCTGCAATACGCGGGCGCCGATCGCGCGACGCTGTGCCTGATCGAAGAAGGACAACTCGATGTCGTCGCGCGCGCCACGTATACCGATGGCGCGGTGACGGTGGAAATCGAACGCGAGAGCGCGTCGGCCGACAGCATTCCGATGTCGATCGCGTACTGGACGCAGCGCACCTGCGAGCCGGTCGTGCTCGGCAATGCGATCGAGGATCAGAATTTCGGCCGCGACGCCTATATTCGTGCGTATCGGCCGCGCTCGGCGATGTGCGTGCCGCTCGTCAAGCAAGGCTCGCTTTCGGGGCTGCTGTATCTGGAGAATCGCCTGATCGCCGATGTCTTTACGTCGGCGCGTTTGCGTATTCTGGAAATGCTGTCGTCGCAGGCGGCGATTTCACTGGAGAACGCCAAGCTCTATCACAAGGTGGAGTCCGAGCATCAGAAACGCGTGGCGGTCGAGCGGCATTTGCGCGAGGCGCAGGGCAAGCTCGAACGCGCGGGCCGTTTGTCGGTGATCGGCGAATTGGCCGCGTATATCGTGCACGAAATCAGTCAGCCGATCAGCGCGGTCAGTGCGTGTTCGCGCGCGGCGATCCGCTGGTTGAATCGCGAGGCGCCCGATATCGACGAAGCGAATTCCATGCTCGAACAGATCGCGCTCGATACGCAGCGCGCCGTCGATATTGTTGCGAGCGTGCGCGCGATGGTGAAGCAGTCGCATCCGAAATCGGAACTCACCGATATCAACGACGCGATTCGCGAAGTGCTGCGTTTGCTCAGCGATCAACTCGCTGATCACCAGATCGCAGTGCGCGGCAATTACGACACGCGTCTGGACATCGTGGCCGACCGCACGCTGATTCAGCAGGTGGTGATCAATCTCGTCATGAATGCGCTGGAAGCGCTGCGCGCCGTGAGCGGGCGGCCGCGCGCGATTGAGATCGACACCTCAGTCGATGCGGGCGGCACCTTGCACGTGGTGGTGGCCGATAGCGGACCGGGCATTCCGGGTGATCTGACCGCCACGGTATTCGATTCGCTGGTGACTTCGAAGAAGTCGGGCATGGGCATGGGCCTGTCGATCTGCAAGTCGATCGTCGAGGCGCATGGCGGCGAGATCGAACTCGTGCGCACGGGCGCGAACGGCACCGTGTTCCGCTTTTGCATTCCGCCGGTCGAGCAGGCGGGCGCAGTGTAATTCGTTTTTTTGCCGAAAGCGAATCGAAGGAAAGCGCGCAGAAAAACACGCAAAGCAAGCACGGAATAGCCGATGAAGCATGCGTGTTCTGCGTTCAGGGTGCACACTGTGCAGCCTGACCCACACGAGGAGCATCGGCATGATTCGTCTGTTACGCGTGAAGCGGAGCGTTTGCATGGTGGGCGCGCTCGCGACGCTCGCCACAACGTCTGCGTTCGCGGAGTCCATCGACGCCCCAGGCGCGCAAAAGATATTGAGCACCACCGCGTCGGGCGTGCAGATCTACACCTGCGAATACGGCGCGGATCACACGCTCGGCTGGACCTTCCAGCAGCCGCGCGCGAAGCTCTACGACGCGCATGGCGCGGCCGTGATCGAGCATGCGGCGGGGCCGTCATGGGCGGCGCCGGACGGCAGCCGCATCGAAGGCAAAGTGGTGGCGCAGCAGCCGAGCGCGACGCCGGGCAGCGTGCCGCAACTGCTGCTGCAAACGCATTCGACGGGCGCGCCGGGCCTGCTCGCCCCGGTGCGTTACGTGCAGCGCATCAACACGGTCGGCGGCGCGAAGCCGCCTGCGCCGTGCACGAGCGAGCACGAGTCGGGCAGCTCGCCCTATCTCGCGACCTACGTGTTCTATCAGTAATCGATCGAGCGTGAAGCGCGCTTACTGGTAGTCCGTGAATCGCGAAAGCGGCGTGATGTTGTTCGAGGACGGCGTGTAGCCCGGCACGCCTTCCTTGAACTGATTCAGCATGCCGTTGTCGACCTTCGAGAGACCGCGCAGTTCGAGCTGCATCATCACGCGGCTGCCGGTGCTCGGCACCGTCGTCGAACTGGTTTCGTTGGTGTATTTCTCGAACGCGATGCCGAGCGACCAGCAGTCCGCGCTGTACTGAAAGCCCAGCATGCCCGCGATCAGACGATGCACATGCATGTCGTAATTCACGCGCGCGACGCTGGAGAGGTGGCGCGTCAGCGGCCACTGGCTCGAGATGATGAACTGGCTGACCGGCTCGTTGTCGAGGGACGCATCGGCGCGCGTGTAGCGATACGCCATGTTGATGACCTGGCCCGGCGCGGGCTCCCATGAAAAGCCCGTGCTCGTGTGCGAGAGGTAGGACTTCGACTCGTTGTACTCGATCGCCTGCTCGGCCTTGAACGCGCTGCCGATATTGAGCGAGCTGCCTTCGATGATGCCCGTGCGCGTGAGGTCGGTGGTCGAGCCGTCGGCCAGCAGCGTCACGCGCGGCGTCGTGAAGTTGTATTGCTGCGCGAGCACGAAGCGCGCGGCTTCCGATCCCGTTTGCGGGTCGATGAAACGCGTCGTGATGGCGGCGGTGATGCGATTGGCGTCGGCGATGCGGTCGTTGCCGACGAAGCTGTTGGTCGAGAAGATCTCCGCGAGACCGAAGTCGCTTTCGGCGGTATCGAACAGCGGCGCGAAATTCTGGTTGCGGTACGGCGTGTAGACGTAGAACAGGCGCGGTTCGAGCGTCTGGATATACGAGCGGCCGAACAGCGTGACGCTGCGCTCGAAGGTCATGCCCGAGTCGAGGCTGAGCGTCGGCACGTTGACCGAGAAATTGCGCGGCTGGCCGGCGATCGGACTGGAGCCCAGCGACGAAAGATCGTAGGCCGCGAAGTGCCACTGCACCTTCGGCGTGATGTACCACGAAGGCCGCACGATGGGCGCCGCGAGGTAGGGATTGAACACGAAGCGATTGCCCTGCGCGACGTCGCCGCTCGACATCGTGAAGCGCGAGGCGTCGGCTTCCGCGCCGAAGTCGAGACCGTCCACGTTGTAGCGCGCGTACTTCACGTTGATCTGCGGCTCGCGGTTATAGATCGTGTCGCCCGAATACTGCTGCCAGTGCTGTTCGCGCAGCAGCACGGACCACGGGCCGTTCGCGTAGCGCAGGCCGGCTTCCTGATCGTAGAGCGTGGTCGAGCCGAGCAGATACTGGCCCGACGAGGCGAGATCGGTGGTGACGTTCGCATCGGAGACGCGGTTGTAATTCACATACGCCGAGAATCCCGAGCCGATGTTCCAGTCGTGCTTGATCGAAATATCGTAACGCTGCGTGTTCGTGAGGGCGTCGTGCGGCAGCAGCAGCGCCGAGATTTCGCCGGTGTAATCGCTGCCCATGTAGCGATAATCGGCCGTCATCAATTCGCCGCGCCGGCTGATGATCCGCGGCGTGAGCGTGAGATCGTAGTTCGGCGCGAGATTGACGTAGAACGGCATCGTCAGGTCGAAGCCGCCCGACGAATTGAACGAGAACGTCGGCGGCAGCAGACCGCTGCGACGGTCGCTCGACAGCGGGAACGAAAGCCACGGGCTCGCGAAGATCGGCAATCCCTGGAACACGAGCACGGCGTTGCGCGCGACGCCGGTGTCGCTGCCGCTGTCCATGTCGAACTGCGAGGCGCGCAAATACCACGCGGGTTCGCCGTCGCACTGGCAGGTCGTATAGGTGCCGTTGTGCAGCACGGCGCGCTCGTTGTCGATGAGGTCCGCGCGCGTGGCCGAACCCCAGCCGCCGTTCACCACGAAGCGGTAGCGCGGCGTGCTGATATAGCCTTGCTCCGCTTCCACCACCATGTGCGCATACGGGCCGAAGAAGCTCACGCCGCTTTGCGTGATGTCCACGTGACCATAGGCGTCGGCGGTGTCGGTGTCCTGAAAGTAATGGATCGCGTCGCCTTTCAGGACCGATTCGTAGCGGCGCAATTCGGCGTTGCCGTGCAGCGTGAAGTCGGTGTTGGTGGTGCTCGTCATCGAATCGCCGAGCGCATCGGTCGCGCCTTTCTGGCCGCCTTGCAGCGGGTGCTCCTGCAATTGCGGATCGACGCGCAAGGCCCAGTCGTCGCCGAGCGCCGCAGGCTGCGCCGCTGCGCCCGAGAGTTGCGCGAGGGCGTGGGGCGGCGCGAATCCAGGCACGGCGATCAGCAGGGAAATCAGGGGCTTCAGGCGAAAGCCGCGCATTACGTCACGGATCAAGGCGGGCGAGATAACGAGGGAAGTGAGGAGCATCCGGGGCGCGCGCGGCGCTCGCGCGCCGGCCCATGCCTCGGGGCGTTGCTGCCAGCGCGGGGCGGCTGGCTGATCGCGTTCAGCTTCGCGGCGCGCTCATTGCAGCCACGTCGGGCGCGAGGACAGCGCGGCTTCGTGGTCGGCGGCGCTTTCGAGTGCTTCGACGATGCCGGGAATCTGCTCGCACGGCACCGCGAACGACAGGCCGGCCGTCATCGACAGACGGAAGCGGATGACGAGATGACGCGTGCCGTCGAGCCGGCCGATCTCGCAGCCGCGCGCGTGCATGACGGTGAACGACGGCGCGGGCGTCTTCTCGATGCGCTGGATCTTTTCCATCGCATTGGGCAGCGCGACCAGCAGGTCGTTGAACACGGAGCGATGCAGCGCGGCCGTGGCGTTGCCGTCGTGAATCAGCAGGAATTCGCCGTCCGCGCTCAGGTCGGCTGAACTGATCTTGCGCACGACCGCCGTGATGTCTTCAGCCATGCGTGCGTGCTCCCGCCGTTTGCGCGGCGCGCGGCATGACGCGCTCGCGGTTCGAGAAAAGGGAATGGGACATCGCGGGCAACCTGCGTGATTCGATGGCGCCACGATAGACGATCGCGCGCGCGTCCAGGTTACGACGGGCGTGCGTTCTCTTAATGCATATTTCAGTAAGCTGCCTGTACGGTTCGCGAATGGCAAATCGCGGATCGCGCGCCGTCGCATCCGTCCCGCGGTGCGCCGGGCCGCGCGACGAGCGGTTCCTTTCAGTGTCATCCGCTGTAACTTTCATGTAACCGATGGAAGATTTCGTCGAGCTAAGCTCGCGCCCGTTCTTCTAACTCTGCGGGGCGGGTTTCGGCGGTCAGTCAGCCGCCGACGGGGCCGCTCCGACTGGAATTGCGATGCGAGTTTTGCAGCCGGCCTCTCACGCGGCCGTGATCCCTTCTCCCGCGCTCGGCGACTCTCGCATGAACGCCTTGCCGCAAACCCCCCGCCGCGTGGCCGTGCTCGCCTCGCACGCGCTCGGCGACACGCTGTTGCTGATGGTGATCGTGCGCAATCTGCAACGGCACGGCATCGAGGTCGCGGTGTTCGGACGCGCCGCGCATTCGCTGCGCGACTGGTTTCCCGATGTCGACATCCGCCCGCTGCCCGATGCCAGACAATTGCCCGGCGTGCTCGAAGCATGGGACGTGGTGTTGCAGATGCACGCGCATCAGCCGGTACCCAATGTCGACGCGCTGCACCCGCGCGTGCGCTATGTCGAGGCGCTCACGGAAGACCCGCTGAACCGTCCGATGTTGCAGCGTTTCGCCGAGTTCTGCGAACGCGAATTCGGCGTGCACGACGTCGGCACGCACAACGGCATCGTGCCGCTGCCCGGCTTGCAGCATCGCGGCCACGTGCGCCGCGTGGTGATTCATCCCGAGGCGAGCACGCTCGACAAGCGCTGGCTGCCGCGCCGTTTCCTGCGCCTCGCGCGCCGTCTCGAACGCCAGGGTTACGACGTCGCCTTCGTGATGTCGCCCGACGAATTGAATCGCTGGAGCGAGCCGCTGCTCGGCCGCTTCGCGGTCCATACCTTCGCGAATCTGAACGACCTGGCGGCGTGGGTCTACGAGAGCGGCTGGTTTATCGGCAACGATTCGGGCATGGGGCATCTCGCGGCCAACCTCGGCATTCCCACGCTGAGCCTGTTCCGCCGCCGCGCGGTCGCGCAGCGCTGGCGTCCCGCGTGGGGCAATGCGCATATCGTGCTGCCGTGGCAATGGGTGCCGACGGGGCGCCTCAAGGAGCGCTTCTGGCGCGAGTCGCTGACGTGTGCGCGCGTGCTGTCCGCGTTCGCGCGCATGGCGAAAAGCGAGGCGTCATCGATGTGATGCGTTTGATTGATGCGGATGCATCAATCATCCATCAAGCGCACATCAGGCAAACATCAATCGTTCACCGGCACCAGTTCGAGCCGATACCCCACGCCGTAGATCGAGCGCACCATGTCCTGATCGGGACGGATGCCCTGGATCTTGCGGCGCAGATTCTTCACATGCGAGTCGATCGTGCGGTCGGCGACCACGCGATGATCGTCGTAGAGCGCGCGCAGCAGATAATCGCGCGCGTAGATGCGGCCCGCGCCCGCGTGCAGCAGCGCGAGCAGACGGAATTCGATCGGCGTGAGATGCAGGTCCTTGCCGTCGAGGCGCGCCGCGTGGTGCGTCACGTCGATCGAAAACGGCGACGGCATCTCGCCCGCATCTTCCTGCTGCGCGCGCGCGAACAACTCGGCGCGGCGCAGGATCGCCTTCACGCGCGCCACCACTTCGCGCGGGCTGAACGGCTTGCAGACGTAATCGTCGGCGCCCAGTTCGAGGCCCAGCAGACGATCGATTTCATCGACGCGCGCCGTGATGATCATCACCGGCACCGGCGAGAACGTGCGCAATTCGCGGCACACTTCGAGGCCGCTGCGGCCCGGCAGCATCAGGTCGAGCAGCACCATCGAGGGCGCATGCTCGCGCACCCAGGGCACGACGGCGCGGCCATCCGCGAGGACGTGGGTCGCGAAATCTTCCTTGGCCAGATAGTCGGCGAGCAGCGCCGCGAGCTTCGGTTCGTCTTCGACGATCAGGACGGAAGGCCGTGTAGTCGGTTCAATCATTGTGTGTACAGGCGAGGAAGTTGGACGAGGACGCGCAGGCCGCCGATCGGCGAGCGCGACGCCTCGATGGTTCCGCCGTGGGTTTCGACGATGCGTTTGCAGAGCGCGAGACCGAGGCCCGCGCCGCCGCTTTGCCGGCTGCGCGAAGGGTCGACGCGGAAGAAGCGGTCGAACAGATGCGGCAGCAGCGGGGCGGGCACGGGCGGGAACGAATCCTGGAAGTCGACGCTCACGTGCTGGTCGTCGGCGTGGATCGCGACAACCACGCGGCCGCCGGCATTCGTATAACGCAGCGCGTTTTCCAGCAGGTTTTTCCAGAGTTGCGTGAGGCGGTACGGGTCGCCCGAGAGCGTGGCGTGGCCGGGACCGGGAACGAATTCGAGCGCGATCTGCTTGGCCGCGAGGCGTTCGCGGAACGCGTCGCACGAGGCCTCCACGATCGGCACGAGATCGAGCGGCACGGTCTCGAACGAAAGCTGGCCGATGTCGGCGAGCGAGAGTTCGTAGAGGTCGTCGATCAACTGGCTGAGCATGGCGACTTCGGCTTGCAGCGAGGCGATGGTGGCCGCGTCGGGGCGGCGCACGCCGTCCTCGATCGCTTCGAGTTCGCCGCGCAGCACCGAGAGCGGCGTGCGCAATTCGTGCGAGACGTCGGCGATGAAGTCGCGCCGGTTGCCCTCGGCTTTTTCGAGCGAGGCCGCGAGCCGGTTGAAGTCGTTGGCGAGCATCTGCAATTCGTCGCTGCCCTTGGCGGGCACGCGCGTCGCGTAGTCGCCGCCCGCGAGCCGGTGCGTGGCCGTGACGATGCGCTTGACCGGCGTGAGCAGCGTGCGCGCGAGCACGATCGAGACGGCCGCGGACAGCAGCGCCGTGAAGCCCACGATGATCCACGTCGCCTGAAGCTGGCGGTTCTTGAAGCGCTTCTCGGCCTGGTTGATGAGCGAGATCGGGCTCGCCACGGCGAGCCAGCCGACGGTTTGTCCGTTGACTTTGAGCGCCTGGCGGTCGGCGTCGGGCGGCGGCGGCGGGCCTTCGCTCACGATCGCCTTCATGTGCTGGTCGTAGAGCACGAACGGCGGGCGGTGCGGGCGCATGTGGTCGTCGAAATCCGGGCCGCCGGGCGGCGCGTTCTTGCCGCCGTCGCCCCGAAAGCCGCCGGGCGGCGGGCCGTCGGGCGCATGCGAGCCATTCTGATCACCCGGACCGCCCGGGCCGCCGGGACCGCCGGGTCCACCCTGGCCGGGCGGCTCGCCGGGCGGCGGCCCGTCGTCGAATGGCCGCTGGTGCGCGTACTTCTCGCTCGCGAAATCCCAGTTGCCGTGCTCGGCATAACCGGATTGCAGTTCGTTCACGAGCGAGGCCTGGTCGGCGGCGCTCTGCTCCTGAAGGAAGTCGATGAAACCGAATTCGAAACTCGTGCGGACCGCGACGCCCATGGCCACCGCGACCAGCACGCAGGCCGAAAGAATCGCGAGAAAGAGTTTGGAAGTGATACTGGCTTTCATGAGTGGCCCAACGGGGACGGATCGGCAAAGCCGACGGTTATCCGGTGGAATGGCGGTGTGAGATCTAATCGGTGTATTCGGTTTAATAGCCGCTATTTTCCACGAAGCGTACGGTCAGGACCGCATTGCCGGTGCGAATTCACATTTTCTCCAGATTTCCCATCTTTTTCCTGCACTTTTGTTCCGTATGATCCACCCCGTCGAATCGCGGCTGCTGGGTCCCAGCGCGTGATGCTTCAGTGGCTTTCAGCTTGACCTAGTGGGGGACGGATCGATGGACATTCATGTGCTGGTAGTGGAGCCCGATGAGGCTTACCGCGACAACCTGCGCGGCTATCTGCAACGCCAGCAGATCACCATGTCGGTGCTGTACGGCACCAAGGGGCTGGAGCAGCGCCTCGCGCGCGAGATGCCCTCGCTGATCCTGATGCGCCACGACACGCGCGACGTCAACGGCATCGCCGCGCTGCGCAGCCTGCGCGAATGCGGACATTCGGTGCCCGTGATCATCGTGAGCGAAAGCGGCGATGTGGCCGACAAGGTGCTGGCCTTCGAACTGGGCGCCAACGATTACCTCGTCGATCCGTTCGATCCGCGCGAACTGCTTGCGCGCATGCGCCACGCGCTGCGCTGCAAGATCGACCTGCCCGATGCGCCGCCGAAAAAGGCGCGCTACGAATTCGACGGTTTCGAACTCGACGCCATCGACAATCAGCTGTTCAAGAACGGCTCGCGTATTCCCGCGCCGCCGCTCGCGCTCGCGGTGCTCACGGTGTTCGCCGCGAACCGCATGCGTCCGCTTTCGCGCGAGCGCATTCTGAGCCAGCTCGACCGCAATTCGCAATTGCACGCGCGCAGTCTCGATGTGATCGTGTTTCGTCTGCGTAAATTGCTGGGCTTGTCGCCGTGCGGCCGCCAATATATTCAGACGCGTTATCGCGACGGCTATGTATTTTGTCCCGACGACGCGTTTCTCAGCGTAGGCGGCGTGGCGGTGGAAGCGAGCGCCTGAAGATGTTGAGCGATGGCGGAGTCGTCGTCATCGCGCCACATAAAAAGCGGAAAACTCACTTTAGAAAAGCTGAATAGTGCGCGTGAGCCGGGTTTCATGCGCGCATTTCAGGCGCATTGTTCAACGTCGCGCATCGTGTGGAAACGCCTGACGCAAAACGCGTTTTTCGCATCGGCCATCTCGCGCTCCACGCACGAAAAACGCATTCCCTCCAGCGTGAAATGCAATTCAAAAAGCGCGCAAAGAGCTTCGATTAAATGATGCGTTAGAAAAGCGATAGCCCCTCCCTAGCATCGATCAGACCTTGCACACCGCAAGGCTTGATACACGCTTTAGGGGTTCCGCTTGAAAACTAAAACATGGCTCGGCGCATTGACCGCCGCGCTGCTCTCATCGCACGCCTTCGCACAGAACTCGGTCACGTTGTACGGCATGATCGACGCCGGTCTCATGTACACCAACAACGTGAGCAAGTCCGGCCATAGCGGCGCACTGTTCCAGGCCACCAGCGGCAACATCAACGGCAGCCGCTTCGGTATTCGCGGACGCGAATCGCTCGGCGACGGCGTCACCGCATTGTTCGTGCTCGAAAACGGCTTCAACGTGCAGAACGGCAAGCTCGGCCAGGACAATCGCCTGTTCGGCCGCGAAGCGTGGGCCGGTCTCGCGAGCGAGCGTTATGGCTTTGCCGCCGTGGGCCGTCAATACGATTCGGTCGTCGATTACGTCGCGCCGCTCTCGGCCGAAGCGGGATCGTTCGGCAAGACGAGCTTCGCGCATCCGTTCGACAACGACAACCTCGCCGACACGCTGCGCTTCAGCAACGCCGTCAAATACGCGAGCCCGAATTTCGCGGGCCTGCAATTCGGCGGTCTCTACGCGTTTTCCAACGACACCGACTTCAGCGAGAATCGCGCGTGGAGCGCGGGCGCGCGCTATACGCACGGTCCGTTGAGCGTGGGTGCGGGCTACTTGCAGATCGATCGCGCGGGCAGCACGAGCACGGGCGCGGTCGACGTCAGCGAATCGGCGGCGAACGGTGTGGGCGGCTTCACGTTGTCGGCGGCCGTGCAGCGCGTGGCGGCGGGCGCGATCCGTTACGCGGCGGGCGGCGCGTCGCTGGCCTTCGTCTATTCGCACAGCCAGTTCGAAGGCAGCACGGCGTTCGGCTCGGCGGGCGGCGACGTCCGCTTCGACAACTACGAACTCAACGGCCAATATCCGCTCGCGAACCATCTGAAGCTCGGCCTCGCTTACGTCTACACGGATGGTCACGTGTCGGACAGCAGCACCTACGGCAGCGATCCGAAATGGCAGCAGGCCGACGCGCAACTCGTCTATTCGTTCTCGAAGCGCACCGACGTGTACTTCGAAGGGATCTATCAGCACGTTGCGGGACATCGTTACGTGGCGTTCATCGATACGGCGGGCGGGGCGTCCTCGACCGCGACGCAGGTGGTCGCGACCGTGGGGCTGCGCACGCGGTTCTGATCGCCCGCGCCGATCGACGTCGATGAACGCCGATGAGCGGCGACGTGGATCGCCCCACGTCGCCACGTTTGCGCAGCGTGCCGCTACGCGATGCCGATCCGCCATTGCCCCGCGGGCAGCGTGCCCTTCACCGCGAACTCGCCCACGATGCGGTCCTTGTAGATGCGCGGATTGTGCGAAGTGATGGTGCGCGCGTTGCGCCAGTGACGGTCGAGCGCCTGCGGGCGCAGCGTGGCGGACGCGCCGAGCGCGTCGAACACGTTCGCGGTCGCGTCCAGCACGAGTTGCGAGACTACGGTCTGGGCCTGCCAGATTTCGATTTCGGCCTCGGCAATCGCGGCGGTTTCGTGCGCCTGGCCCACCGCGCGCTCGGCGCGTTCGAGCGCGCGCGCCGCCTGCGCGACCGCCGCGCTCGCGGTCCACGCATGCGCGCGGATGCGGCCGATCACCTGCAACACCTGGGCGTCGTCGGCGGGACGCGCGGCCGGCGCGTGGCTGTAGCTGCGCGTGCGCGCCGCGACCAGCGCCGCCGCTTCGTTGGCCGCCGCGCGGTTGATGCCCGCGAGCGTCGCCAGATGCACGAGCTGATAAAAGCCCTCGGAATACGCGAAGGGCGCGCGTTCGGCGACGATCTCGCGTGCTTCCACGGGCACGTCGGTGAAGCGGCTCGTGCCGCTCGCCGTGAGGCGCTGGCCCATGCCGTCCCAGTCGTCGATCACCTCGACGCCGGGCGCGCGCCGGTCGATCGTCAGCGAAATCGCCGTGCCGTTTTCATCGCTCGCGCCGATATGAATCCAGTCCGCGAACAGCGAGCCGGTCGTGTAGAACTTCGTGCCGTTCAGACGCCAGCCCTCGGGCGTGCGCGTGACGCGCGTCGAGAACTGCGCCTGCTTCGCCTCGCCGGTCTCGGACCACGCTGCGCCCGCAATCGCCCCGTTTGCCAGACGTTCGAACCATCGCGTCTGGCGTTCCGGCTCGCTCGCGAGAATGTGTTCGACGAAGCCGAAATGCGCGCGCAGCGCCTGAGTGAGATTCGATTCCGCTTCCGACAATTCGATCAGCAGTTCGAAGAATTCCGGCAGGCTCAGGCCGAGCCCGCCATGCTCGCGCGGCACGCGCGCGGCGGTGAGGCGCGTCTCGCGCAGCCACTCGATCGCCTCGAAGGGCAGCGTGCGTTCGGTTTCGCGCGCGGCGGCTTGCTCGCGGATGCGCGCGAACAGCGGGCGGAACGTTGTGGCGATCTCCGCATAGCGTTCGGGAAGCGGCTCGCCCCAGGCGGGGCCGGTGACGATGCCGGGCGGCAGCGGCGCGGTGCGGTCTTGGCTCATGTCGATAGACTCCTTGATGGGTTGGACGCGTGGGTCAGGCAAGCGAGGCGGAAAGCGATGCGGCGCCGTGCTCCGCCCAAGGCCGCAGACGACGCGCCGGATGGCGGTCGGGCAGATGCGGCCCGTCGCGGAACAGCTTCTCGCGCAGCGTGCCGGGCGCGTACTCGCGCTGCATCAGGCCGCGCTTTTGCAGCACGGGCACGACGTGATCGACGAACTCGCTCCACCAGCCGAGCGTGGTCACGGGCACGACGTTGAAGCCCGCGACGCCCGCGGCGGCCCAGCGTTCGATTTCGTCGGCGATCTGCTCGGGCGTGCCCGCGAACTGCGCGGAAATGGTCTTGCGCAAGGCGTCGCCGAACGTGACCACGCCTTGCGGCGCGGCGTCGATGAACGCGCGCACGCTGCCGCGCGTGCCGTTCTGCTCGCGCAGTTCGGTGAGCGGCGTGGCCGGGTCGATGGTGGTCAGATCGACGCCGATGCTGCCGCTCCAGAACACCGCGAGCGCGTCGAGGCTGAACGAGTCGAGAATCTCGGCGCGGCGTGCTTTCGCTTCGGCTTCAGTGCTGCCGATCACGGGCGAGAGCATGACGATCGCGCGGATATCGTCGGCGTGACGGCCGGCGGCCACGGCGCGGCGGCGCAGATCGGCGAGATCGTTGGCGGCGCTTTCGGGCGTGCGCGAGGGCAGGAACGTGACTTCCGCATGGCGCGCGGCGAAGTCGCGGCCCGCTTCGGACGAACCCGCCTGGAACAGCACCGGCGTGCGCTGCGGCGAGGTCCGCACGAGATGCGGACCGGCCACGCGATAACGCGCGCCCACGTGATCGATCGCATGCAGTCGCGCGGGATCGACGAGCGTGTCGCGCGCGGCGTCGGCGACCCACGCGCCGTCTTCCCAGCTCGCTTCCCAAAGCTTGTAGACCACTTCCGCGTATTCCTCGCCCCAGACGTAGCGCTCGTCGTGCGGCGGCAATTTGTCGAAGCCGTAGTTGCGCGCGGTGTTGTCGAGATAGGACGTGACGATGTTCCAGGCCACGCGTCCCTCGCTCAGATGATCGAGCGTCGAGAGCTTGCGCGCGAAGCTGAACGGATGCTCCTGGATCACCGAACTGGTGACCGCGAAGCCGATATCGCGTGTGGCCGCCGCGAGCGCGGAAACGAGCGCGGCCGGATCGTGCGAGGGAAACTGCATGCCGGTGCGCGCGGCCTGCTGCCATTGACCGTTCGAGGTTTCGTAGAGGCCCGCGACATCGGCGAGAAACACCACGTCGAAGCAGCCGCGCTCGGCCGTTTTCGCGAGTTCGATCCACGGTCCGAGCTTGTGGAAATCGAGCTGATGCTGACCTTGCGGATGACGCCAGAACCCATGGCTATGATGATTGGGCGTGATGTGCGCGAACGCGTTGTAAATCAGCGGACGGCGCGCGCCGTTCAAATGCGAGTATTCGCTCATTTTCCGGTGGCCTCCGCGATCTGTTGTTTGCTCCAGGGCTGCACCGGCGTTTTCTGCCACGCGCTGTACGGCACCGCATCGTCGACGACTTCATGGCCGTCCTGCACGTGGCCCGCATAAGCCCAGATGTTTTCCTGGCGCGGCATGCCTTCGACCGGCGCAACGGCCGTGAAGTCGATTGGATGCAGCACGTCGGTGGTGAACTGCTTGTCGTTCGTGACGTAGTCGCGGAAGCTGTCCACGGTCACGTTCGGCAGCTTGCGCGCGATCTGCGCGAAGGTCCACACGGCGAGCCAGTCGGTCGTGGTCGAGCCGTCGGTCGGGCCTTTCACGTCGTGATGCGGGTCGTATTTCGCGAGCTGGCGCTCGTATTCGGCCCACGTGGGAAAGCGCTTCGCGTCCTCGCCTTTTTCGAGCGCGAGCGAATTCGGAAACGGCGCCTTGCTGAGCGCGGCGATGGTGGCGTCCTCGATCACGTTGTTGCTGCTCACGAACGGAATCGTCAGGCCCTGCTGCGCGGCGGCTTCGACCAGCAGCGTCTGCTGCTCGGGCGGGTAGAGCATGCCGCCCCAGACGTCGGGCTTGAGCGCCTTGATCTTCGCGATGTATGGCGCGAAGTCGGTGGTCGCGGGCGGCACCTCGACGATCTGCACGTCGCTCACGCCCGCCTGCGCGTAGCCGAAGCGCGCCGTCTGCTGATAGGTCTTGTTGCCGAGCATCGACACATAGACCGCGCGCTTCGCGCCGAAGCGTTTCGCGCCCAGATACGTGCCTTGCGCCGCGCCCGCCGCGTTGAGCGCGGTGATGAACGAAAGCGGATTGCGCACGTCGGACGGGTCGCTGCCCATCGGGAACCACGCGGCCATTTTCTTCGCGCGCAGGATCTTGTCGACGCCGTTCGCGCTGCTGCCGCCGATCAGCGTGATCGCGCCTTCGTCGGCGAGTCGGCGTGCGCACGCGAGGCTCGCGGCGGGCTGGCCCTTGGTATCGCAGATCTCGACCACGAGCTTGCGGCCGTTGATGCCGCCCTGATCGTTGACGGCGCGCGCGGCGATCTGCGCGACGCGGCCCGGATCGGTGACGGCGAACGGCGAGCCGCTCTGCGCGATGATGAAGCCGACCAGCACGGGCGGCTGATCGGCGGCCTGGGCCGTATCGACGGCCGCGCCGAATGCGGCGGCGAGGCCGAGGCTCAGAGAAAGGGCGAGCGCACGAGGGCGCGGAAAGCGTGATTTCATGCTGGCGGAAGCGGTGAGAGTTGAACGTGTTGAGCGGAGTGTCGATGCGCGAAGCGTTCAGACATCGACGGCGTGACCGAGATAGATCCCTTCGATTTCCTCGGCGCGCGCGAGCAGTTCGTCGCGGCGCAAATGCAGCTTCACGACGCCCTCGGCCACGATGGCCGCGTGCGTCGCCATGCGTTCGGCGATATGGATGTGCTGTTCGACGGCGAGCACGGCGGTGCCGTCCTGGCGTGCGCGTTCGACCACGGCGTCGACGAGTCGACGCGCCATCGCGGGACTGAGGCCGAACGTCAGTTCATCGAGCAGCACCACGCGCGGACGGCGCAGCAGTGCGCGCGCCACGGCCACCATCTGCTGCTCGCCGCCGCTCAACTGCCCGGCGCGCACGTGCAGGCGCGCTTCGAGTTCGGGGAAGATATCGAGCAGCGCGTCGGGCGCGAGATCGGCGAGCCGCATGTTCTCCGCGACCGTGAGCGAGGCGAACAGGCTGCGCCCCTTGATGACGAGGCCGGTGCCACGACGCGCGCGCGTGTGCGGCGCGCCCGCGAGCGGCTGGCCGTCGAGCAGGATCTCGCCTTCGACTTGCGGCAGGAAGCCCGCGACGGCAAGCAGCGTGGTGGACTTGCCCGCGCCGTTGCGGCCGAGCAGCGCGACGATCTCGCCCGCATGGACATCGAGCGTGACGTCGCGCAGGATCTGGCGGCGGCCATAGCCCGCGCGCAGACCGCGCAGACTCAGAACGGGCGTGCTCATGCGAGGGCTCCTTTGCGGATGGGGTCGTGCGTATTTGCTTCGATATCCTGATGGATTTCGATTTCAGCGATCTCGTCCGCATCGAGCGGATCGCCCAGATACGCGCGCCGCACGGCGGGCAGACGCAGCACCTCGGCGGGCGTGCCGCGCGCGATCACGCGTCCCGCGTCCATGACGATGGCGGCGTCGCAGGTGGCGAGCACGACGTCGATGTTGTGCTCGACCAGCAGGATCGCCACATCGAGTTCGCGCGCCGCGCGCCGGATCACGCCGATCGCATGCTGGCGCGCCTCGGGGCTCAGCGCGGCGGCGGGCTCGTCGAGGCAGAGCACGCGGGGACGCGCCGCGAGCGCGCGGGCCAGCGTCACGCGCGCCTGCCAGCCGAGCGAGAGCGTGTCGGCGGCAGCGTCGAGATGATGGACGACGCCCGCGACCTGAGCGGCTGCATGGACGGTCTGTAGCGAACGACGCGGCGCGAGGCCGAACGGCGCGGCGAACCACGCCCAGGCGTCTTTCGGCTCGGCGGCGGTTTCGAGGTTCTCGCGCACCGAGAGGTCGTCGAACAGCAGATGGTCCTGGAACGTGCGCGTGAGGCCGTGCGCCACGCGCTGCTGCGGCGCGAGCGCCGTGACGTCGACGCCTTGCACGCGCACGCGGCCCGCGCGCGCCGGAACGAAACCGGTCAGCGCATCGACGAGACTGCTCTTGCCCGCGCCGTTCGCGCCGAGCACGCCCAGCACTTCGCCGGGGGCGATGCGCAGGCTCACGCCGTCGACCACCACGGTGTCTCCGTAGGCCACGCGCAAGTCCTCGACTTCGAGCGCGACGGTGTGGGCGTCGGCATCGGCGGGCGCGCGGCTCAGGCTGTCGCGCAACGCGTGCGTATCGAGTGTGGGCTGCGCGTGCTGGACGCGCGGCCACTGCACGAGTGCGCGAATCGGCTTGCGCCACGCGTCGGGCAGATGCGCCACGCCGCGCAGGATTTGCGCGACCACGCCGTCCGGTTCGCTGATCAGCACGAACACGAGATTGAGCGCGAGCACGAGCGCGACCCAGTCGTTGATCGTGCCGCCGAACGAGAGCAGTTGCGCGAGCGCGCCGCCCGGCGCGAATACGCCCGCGAGCACGCCGCCGAACAGATAGCCCGCGCCGGAGAGCACGGCCATGCTGAGCACCGCGAGCGAATCGGCCCATGCGTAGCCTTCGCCGAAACGCTGGCCGCCGACCGTGCCGCTCTGCGCGGCGAGCAGCGCGCCCGCGAGTCCGGCGAGCGCGGCCGAGAGCACGAAGGCCGCGATCTTCGCGTGCGGCACGGCCACGCCGCACGCGGCGGCGGCGCGTTCGTTCGAGCGCATCGCGAGAATGCGGCGGCCCGCGCGGCTGCGCCGCAGCGCGGCCACGGCGAGCGCGGCCAGAGCCGTCACGCCCCACGCGAGCAATGCGAAGCGGCGCGGGTCGAGCGCGTTGTCGAACGAGACGCCGAACAGCGAGATGTCGCCGATGCGCCAGCCCTGCACCCCGTTGACGAAGCGGTCGGACGTAAAGACCCAGGTTTCGAGGATGGCCGCGATGGCGAGCGTCGCGATCGTCAGGCCGATGCCGCGTAGGCGCGCGCTCGGCAAGCCGATGGCGAAGCCGGCCGCGCCCGCCGCGAGCGCCGTGCCCGCGAGCGTCGCGCCGAACGGCGCGCCATGCTGCCCGAGCCAGCCCGCGAACAGCACCGAGGCGCCCGCGAGGCCGAGCGGCAGCAGGCTCACCTGGCCCGCGTAACCGGTGGAGACCACGACCGCGAGCCCGATCAGCGCGAAGATCGCGGTGAGCGCGAGCGTGTCGGACCAGTAATCGGGCAGCGCGTAGACGAGCGCCGCGAGCGTCGCCGCGCCGAGCGCGAGACCGAACGGACTCACGCGGCCGCTGCCGACGCGAAAGAGGCGCGGCGTGTCGAAGGTGCCGCGTCCCGGCAGATTGCGTCCGCTGATCACCAGCGCGACGAGCGTGACGAGATAGGGAATCGACTTGCCGAGCCCTGGCTCGATCGACAGACCGATCGCGAGCGATTCCGCCACGCCCGCCGCGACGGCCACTGCGAGCGCCACGCCGAAGCGCCGGAAGCCCGCGATCAGCGCCGCACCCAGCGCGGGAATCACGAGGCTGCTCAGCGAGTTCGGGCTGAGCGCGGTGATCGGCGAAAGCAGGATGCCCGCGAGCGCCGCGAGCAGCCCGCTGATGCCCCACGCGGCCGCGCCCCACGGATGCGGCGAATAGCCGAGCGCCTGCGCGCCGAGCGGACTGTCCTGCAGCGCGGTCGTGGCGTGGCCGAAGCGCGTGCGCTCGAACAGCAGCGTGAGCAGCACGGTGAGCGCGACCGCCGCGCCGAGCAGCACGAGCGCGAGATACTGCACGTGCGCGCCGAACAGCGTGGTGCCGCCCGAGACGAGGAAGCTGTCCACGCGCTCCTGCTGATTGGTCCAGACGATGCGCACGGCCGCTTCGAGCATCAACAGCAGGCCGAGCGTGACGAGCGTCTTGGTGGTGGTCGACGCGCCCACGAGACGCCGCCCCACGAAGGCGTAGAACGCGATGCTGACCGTCACGCCCGCCGCGATGCCGAGGCCGATCGCGGGCCACAGCGGCACGCCCGCGTGCGCATGCAATTTCCAGAACGCGTAGGCGGAGGCCATGCCGATGCCGCCTTGCGCGAAGTTGACCACGCCGGTGCCGCGATACACGGCCACGAGTCCGAGCGCGACGAGCGCATACGCGCCGCCGGTGCTGAGCCCGAGCAGCGCGTAATCGATGAGTGCCATGAGCGAATGCATGATCAGTGCGCCAATGAAGCAGGCCGGACGGCGGTTGCCGCGACGGAAAGATCTGTTTGCATGTCGATATCTCCAGGGCAGCGCCGGAAGCGGCAGGTTGAACGGTGGAAGCGCCGGCATCGAAGCGGGATTGCCGGCTGGATCAACCATTATGTTCAGCGAACGATTAATTCAAAACCGCCAATTTCTGAAAAGCTAAAGAGATATCGGCGCTTGGCTCGCGTGGCGCGTTTGTGATAACGCGTGGCGTGCGTCGAGCGAAAAAATTCTTCGTAACAGAAGCGGCATCGCACTGCGCAGAAAGCAGATAAAAAGCCTGAAAACGCAGCGCTATTCATGTTCATGCGCGCGAGAACGTTGCTATCGCAAGCAAATAATCGGCGTTAACCGGGGCTTCGGTAAATTGCATTGCGAAGCAGTGCCGCGTTCATTTGATTCGGAGATTTGCTGCTTTGCCGATTGTCGTTTTTCACTGAACAATCCTGTCGGCTTTTCGGCTTCATCCCACGAAACTGATCGACAGGAGTCCTGGATTTGAATCGCACGATTTGGTTGACGGCGTCGCTGACGACGCTGCTGGCGGCAAGCGCCGCGCATGCGCAAAGCAGTGTGACCTTGTATGGCCGGCTCGATACCGGCATCGAATATATGAGCGGCGTGCCGACGAGTAACGGCAGCGCGTCGCGCTGGCGCGCCGAGAACGGCGACTTCAGCGCGAGCATGTGGGGGCTCAAGGGCGTGGAGGATCTGGGCGGCGGGCTGAAGGCGCTGTTTCAGCTCGAAGGTGCGCTGAATGTCACGAACGGCGCGGGCCCTGGTGACGGGCAATTGTTCAATCGCCTCGCGTTCGTCGGTTTGGGCAGCGAGCGTTACGGCACGGTGTTATTCGGCCGTCAGTTCTTTATTGCCAACGGCGTGTGGGATTTCGATCCGTTCGGGCAATCGGCGTGGGCGTCGGGGTCGCTCGTGCGCGGCAGAAATTGGCCCTCGTCGAGCAATACGATTTCGTATCAGTCGCCGAAATACGCGGGCTTCGATTTTTACGGGCAATACGCGCTGTCGAATGCCACGAACTGGAACGGCAATGGCACGACGGCGCAAGGCCGCGAGGCGGGCGCGCAAATCACCTATACGTCGGCGTTATTCCAGTTGCGCGGCATTTACGACGAAATCCGCGATCCGGCCAATGGTCAATTCGACGATCCGTTCACGGCCTCGCGCGAATACACGGCCGCGCTCAATGTGTTTCTCGGGCCGTTCAAGATTCAGGGCGCGTATCAGGCGATCCGCACCTCGGGCGGCAGCGCGACGGCGGGCGTCGCGCCCACGACGCTCGATCACGAATGGGGCGGCGTGACGTGGCGCATCTCGCCCGCTGCCGCGTTGATCGCGGCGGTCTATCACGTCAACGCGAACAAGGGCGGCGGCAACGCGACAATCTATACCGTGGGCGGCTCGTACAACCTCTCGACGCGCACGCTGCTCGACTTCCAGGTGGCCAGCGTGCGCAACAGCAGCAGTGCGAACTTCTCGCTCAACGCCAACGCGGCGGGCACGGGCGCGGCGAGCGGCAATCCGATCGCGGGCGCGTCGCAGACGGGCGTCTACGCGGGCATTCAGCACGTGTTCTAACGGTGTCGCTACATAAACCGCACACGTCGCGGGCGCATCATCTCGCCGATGACGCGCCCGCCGCATAAGCAGCCATAAACACGTCCACGGCGCGGTTCACCACCGGCGTGAGTTTCGCGCGCGACGTCTTCACCTCGTAGCCGAGCAGGGCGAGTTCGACCAGTTCGGCTTCGATCAGCGCGAGCAGATGGCGCGCGGCGACTTCCGGCTCGCACGGGCGCATCGTGCGCGCCTCGATGGCGCTCGCGAGGAAGTCGCGCACATGCATCAGACCCTGCTGCGGACCCGTTTCGTAGAGCACGCGCCCGACGTTCGAGCGATCGACCTCTTGCACGCAGAGGCGGCGCGTGAACAGAAACGAGGGTTGCAGCACCGCGTTCAGATAATGCAGACCGAACGCGGTCAGCGACTCGCGCAGCGGCACGTCGAGCGTCAGGCGGTCGAACGCCTGGCGGATTTCGGAGCCTGCGCGGCTCGTCATTGTTTCAGCAAATAACGCCTCTTTCGACTCGAAATAGCTATAGAGCGTGGCCTTCGACGCGCCCGATCGCGTGGCGATTTGCGTCATCGAAGCCTGCTCGAAGCCGACCTCCCGAAACACGGCCAGGGCAGCGTCGATAATGGATTGGCGCTTTTCTTCCGTTTTCTTTCTCATGCGGACTCCGGTCCCGATCCCTCTGACTCGCACCTTCCCGCGCTCGTCTGCATCGTCGCGCCGTGACGGTGACGATTTGAAACATCTGCGTGACGGCGCAAGCCTGTAATCGGATTGACAGCGATCATGGGTTCAATTATAAACCATACCGTTCAGTTTAGTTATTCGGAATTGCAGCGCGAGTCTGGAATTCAGGGTTGGAACGGGATGAGCGGGCACCGGGCTGCCGTTCAAAGCCTTCATTTCCCCTTGTTCGATCCTTACTGATTCTTTCCTCGCCGCATTGCTCCGCGCCTCGCCCGGTCTGGAGCATCAACGTATTCGATGGGATCTATGCCGCAACTCAAACCTACAAGCCGTGGAGCCGCGCACACGCCGCGCTGGCTCGCCGCCGCGCTCGTTTGCGCGTCCGTGCTGGCGATCGCCGGTTGTCAGCGCCACGGGGCCGACATGCCCGCCGCGCAAGCTGTCGATGTCGGCGTGCGCACGCTCGCGCCGCAACGCATCGTGATGACGGCGGAACTGTCCGGGCGTCTGTCCTCGCTGAAAGTGTCCGACGTGCGCCCGCAGATCGGCGGCATCGTGCAGAAACGTCTGTTCGTCGAAGGTTCGGACGTGAAGGCCGGTCAGGTGCTCTATCAGATCGACCCCGCGACCTATCAGGCGACCTACGATCAGGCGCGCGGCACGCTCGCGAAGGCCGAGGCCACGCTGGCGTCGGCGAAAACCAAGGCCGACCGCTACGCGCAGCTCGTGAAGATCAACGCCGTGAGCGCGCAGGACAACGACGACGCCATCGCCGCCGTGCGCGAGGACGAGGCCGACGTGATCGCGGACCGCGCCTCGCTCGAATCGGCGCGCATCAACCTCGGCTATACGCGGATTACCGCGCCTATTTCCGGGCGCATCGGCTCGTCGTCGGTGACCGAGGGCGCGCTTGTGACGTCCGACCAGACCACGGCGCTCGCGACGATTCACGCCTACGACGAGATGTATCTCGACGTGACGCGTTCGAGCGCCGACTGGCTGCGTCTGCGCAAGGCGTTCGCGTCGGGCCGCATGAAGCGCGCGGGCAACGGCGCGGCCGTGCAGCTCGTGATGGAGGACGGCACGCCTTACACGCACACGGGCGTGCTGCAGTTCTCGGGCATCACCGTCGATGCCACCACCGGTTCGGTCACGCTGCGCACGATCTTCCCGAATCCCGAAGGCGAATTGCTGCCGGGCATGTTCGTGCGCGCGCAGCTCGACGAAGGCGAAAGCGCGAGCGCGCTGCTGGTGCCGCAACTGGCCGTCACGCGCGCGTCGGACGGCGCGGCGAGCGTCTATGTCGTCGATGCGACGGGCCACGCGAAACAGGTTTCGGTGCAGGCCGACAGCGCTTACGGCGATCAGTGGGTCGTCACGAGCGGACTGAAGGCGGGCGACCGCGTGATCGTCGACGGCTTGCAGAAGGTGCAGGCGGGCGCGGCGGTGCATGTGGCCGCGGATTCGGCTTCGGCATCGGCGGCATCGGCTGTATCGGCTGCATCGTCGGCGGCATCGGCAGGTTCGGCGGCGAATGCCGCCGCGTCGTCGCCGGCCGCGAAGGCATCGTAAGGAGGGCGCATGGCAGGTTTCTTTATCCAGCGCCCGATCCTCGCGTGGGTCATCGCAATCGTCATCATGCTGATTGGCGGCGCGGCGACCACCACGCTGCCGATCGAGCAATACCCGACCATCGCGCCGCCTTCGGTGCAGGTCACGGCGACCTATCCGGGCGCATCCGCCGACACGGTCGCGAAGACCGTCACGCAGGTCATCGAGCAGAAACTTTCGGGCATCGATAACCTGCTCTATATGTCGTCGACGAGCAGCGGCGCGGGCCAGGCGACCATCACGCTGACCTTCAAGCCCGGCACCGATCCCGACATCGCGCAGGTGCAGGTCCAGAACAAGGTGACCCAGGCGAGCGCCTCGCTGCCCGAAACGGTGCAGGAGCAGGGCGTGCAGGTGGCGAAGGCGTCGAGCGACTTTCTGATGATCGTTGCGCTGTCCTCGCCGGGCGGCACGCTCAATTCCATCGATCTCGGCAACGTGATCGCCACGCAGCTCGAAGACCCGCTCACGCAGATCAACGGTGTGGGCGACGTGACGCTGTTCGGCGCGCAGCACGCCATGCGCATCTGGCTCGATCCGGTCAAGCTGCGCAGCTTCGGTCTCACGGCTTCCGACGTGACGACCGCGGTCACCAACCAGAACGTGCAGCTCTCCGTCGGCGAACTCGGCGGCGCGCCCGCTACGGACTCCCAGGCAATCAACGCGACGATCTCCTCGTCGAGCCTGCTGACCACGCCCGAGCAGTTCGGCGACATCCTGCTGCGCGTGAACAGCGACGGCTCGAAGGTGCGCGTGAAGGACGTCGCGCGCGTGGAAGTGGGCGGCGATTCGTACGATACGTCGTCGCGTCTCGACGGCAAGCCGGCCTCGGCGCTGGCGGTCAAGCTCTCGACCGGCGCGAATGCGATGGCGGTCGCGAAGGCCGTGCGCGCGAAGCTCGTGGAATTGCAGCCGCAACTGCCGAAGGACGTGGCGATTGCGTATCCGTACGACTCCACGCCCTTCGTGAAGATCTCGATCGAGGAGGTCATGAAGACCCTCTTCGAAGCGGTGATCCTCGTGTTCCTCGTGATGTATCTGTTCCTGCAGAATCTGCGCGCGACGCTGATTCCGACTATCGTCGTGCCGGTCGCGCTGCTGGGCACGCTGGGCGTGATGTCGGCAATCGGCTTCTCGATCAACGTGCTGTCGATGTTCGCGATGGTGCTGGCGATCGGCCTGCTCGTCGACGACGCCATCGTGGTGGTGGAGAACGTCGAGCGCATCATGGCCGAGGAAAAGCTCGACGCGAAGGCCGCGACGAAGAAGGCGATGGGCCAGATCACCGGCGCGCTCGTGGGCGTGACCACGGTGCTCACGGCCGTGTTCATTCCGATGGCGTTCTTCTCGGGCTCGACTGGCGCGATCTACCGGCAGTTCTCGGTCACCATCGTCTCGGCGATGGTGCTCTCGGTGCTGCTGGCGATGACGCTCACGCCCGCGCTGTGCGCGAGCCTGCTGAGCCCGGCCGCCGTCGAGCATCACGAACGGCGCGGTCTGCTCGGCGCGTTCAACCGCTTCTTCACGAAAAGCAATGCGCGCTACAGCAACACGCTCGCGCGCGTGGTTGCGAAGCCGGCGCGCTGGATGCTGGGCTACGCGCTGATCGCGGGCGTCGTGGGCATTCTGTATGTGACGCTGCCTTCCTCGTATCTGCCTGAAGAAGACCAGGGCTCGATCATGGTGTCGATCTCGGCGCCGGTCGGTACGCCCGCGTCGAAGACGGTCAAGACCGTCGAAGCCGTCGAACAGTATTTCCTCAAGCAGGGCGCGGTCTCGCACGTGATGGCCGTGAACGGCTTCAGCTTCAACGGGCAAGGGCAGAACAACGCGCTCGCATTCGTGCAGTTGAAGGACTGGAGCGTGCGCGGCTCGAACGACAGCGCGCAGGCGGTGATCAATCGCGCGAACGCCGCGTTCGCAGGCAATCGCGACGCGCAGGTCTTCGTGATGAACGAGCCCGCGATTCACGGTCTCGGCACGCAAAGCGGGCTCGACTTCGAAATCGAGGACCGCGCGGGCCAGGGCCACGACAAGCTGCTCAAGGCGCGCAATCAGTTCATCGCGCTGGCCGCGAAGGAACCGGCGCTGTCGATGACGCGCGCCGCCGGTCTCGAAGACACGCCGCAGCTTTACGTCGATATCGACCGTGAAAAGGCGAGCGCGCTCGGGTTGTCGATTTCCGATGTCGATTCGACGCTGTCCACCGCGTTCGGCTCGTCGTACGTGAACAATTACATCGATACGGGCCGCATCCAGAAGGTCTATGTGCAGGCCGACGCGCCTTATCGCATGATGCCGAACGACGTGGGGCAGTGGTATGTGCGGGCGGATTCTTCGTCGTCGTCCTCGTCTTCGTCTTCTTCGTCATCGAGTTCTTCTTCGTCGTCGAGTTCGTCGTCCACTTCGACTACGAGCACGTCCGGTTACGACAGCCAGATGGTGCCGTTCTCCGCGTTCGCTAAAACGCGCTGGACCTTCGGCCCACCGCAGATCGAGCGCTACAACCGCGAACTCGCGATGGAAATGAGCGCGCAACCGGCACCCGGCGTCAGCACGGGCCAGGCCATGGCCGCCGTCCAGAACATCGCGAAGCAATTGCCGACCGGTTTCGGCATCGAGTGGACTGGCCAGTCGTATCAGGAAGTGCTCGCGGGCTCGCAGGCGACCTACCTGTATGCGATTTCGCTGATCGTGGTGTTCCTCTGTCTCGCGGGCCTTTATGAAAGCTGGTCGGTGCCGATTGCCGTGATTCTCGTGGTGCCGATCGGCGTGCTCGGCGCGCTGCTCGGTGCGCATATGCGCGGCCTTTCGAACGACGTCTACTTCAAGGTCGGCCTGCTGACGACCATCGGTCTCGCGACCAAGAACGCGATTCTGATCGTCGAGTTCGCGAAGGATTTGCAGGCGCAAGGGCGCGGATTGGTGGAGGCCACGCTCGAAGCGGCACATCAGCGTTTGCGTCCGATTCTCATGACGTCGCTGGCGTTCGTGTTCGGCGTGCTGCCGCTCGTGGTGAGCACGGGCGCGGGCTCGGCCGCGCGTCACGCGATCGGTACCGGCGTGGCCGGCGGCATGATCGCGGCCACCGCGCTCGCGATCTTCTTCGTGCCCGTGTTCTTTATCGTCGTGCGCAAGCTGTTCAAGGAGCACGGCGATGTCCGCAAGGACGATGCAGACGGCAAGGCTCAGTCTGCGAAGGATTCCGAATGAAATTGAAGCTTTTATCCGTGCTCTGCGCCGTTGCGCTGAGCGCGTGTTCTCTCGATCCCGCTTATCAGCGGCCCGCCGCGCCGGTCGATTCCGCATGGCCGACGGGAACGGCTTATGAAACGAGCGCTTCGGCGGCGTCGGCGGCGTCTGCTGCCACCGCGCCTGCCGCGCCCTTCGCCGCCGATGTCGGCTGGCGCGATTACTTCAAGGACCCGCGCCTGCAGAAGCTGATCGCGCTCGCGCTCGACAACAATCGCGATCTGCGTGTGGCCGCGCTTCAGGTGGCCGAGTACGAGGCGCAGTACCGCATCACGCGCGCCGCGCTCGCGCCGACCATCGACGCGGGCGGCTCGATCACCAACACGCGCAGCGACGGCGCGATCAGCCACTCGAATACCGCGTCGGTCGGCACGACCTCGTGGGAAATCGACTTCTTCGGCCGTCTGCGCAGTCTCAAGCGCCAGGCGCTGGAGAACTATCTGTCGAGCGATGCGTCGCGCACCAGCACGCAGCTTTCGCTGGTGGCCGACGTGGCGACCGACTTCCTGCAACTGCAATCCGACGAAGCGCTGCTCAAGGTCGCGACCGACACCGTGGCCGCTGACCAGAGCACCTACGACCTCACGGTCAGCATGATGAAGATCGGCAGCGCGTCGTTGCAGGACGTGCGCGAGGCGCAGACCTCGCTCGCGAGCGCGCGGGCGAGCATGGCGTCGTACACGCGCGCCGTCGCGCAGGATCGCAACACGCTGAGCGCCGAAATCGGCTGCGCGCTGCCCGACGATCTGAGCAGCGGCCCCACGCTGCTCGACAGCGACGCGATGTTCGCCGATGTCGACGCGGGCGCGCCCTCGGACCTGCTCACGCGCCGCCCCGACATCATCGAGGCCGAGCACACGCTCAAGGGCGCGAACGCGAATATCGGCGCGGCGCGCGCGGCGTTCTTCCCGAAGATCGAGTTGACGGCATCGGCGGGCGCGGCGAGCACGAGCCTGTCGCAACTGTTCAAGGCGAGCACGGGCGCGTGGAGTTTCGCGCCGTCGATCACGATGCCGATCTTCGACTACGGCAGCAACAAGGCGTCGCTCGACGTCGCGAAGATCGAGAAGGATATCGATATCGCCGACTACGAGAAGGCTATTCAGACCGCGTTCAAGGAAGTGGCGAATGCGCTGGCGGGCCGCGCGACGTATGTCGATCAGGTGGCGGCGGATCGCGATTACGTGCAGTCGGCACAGGATTACTACGATCTCGCGCAGGCGCGTTACAAGACCGGCACCGACAGCTTCCTGACCGTGCTGACCGCGCAGCGCACGCTGTATACGGCGCAGGAGCAGCTCGTCACCGATCAGTTGGCGAAGCTGTCGAACCAGGTCACGCTGTATAAGGTGCTGGGCGGCGGCTGGTCGGCGGAGAGTGTGCAGGCGGGGACGGCGACAGAGCAGGCGAAGAACTGAGAGTCCCTTGGCACGGCTTGGACAGACACTGCGTGTCGCGCAACGCGACGCACGGCAGTCGGGTACGAGGCGCGTACGTGTCGCGCCTCGTACGGTGTCTCGTGAGTTCAGAAGGCGCTGCCTCCTTACTGTATCGATCTGGCTTTAGCCGCGAATCCGTCGAATCGAAGTCATGCGCAGTCTAAGCGCTTTGTTGAACGTCAGCGCCCCGCGAATTGATCAAACCCCAATTCAGACGAGTCTGATGTTGCCCGCAAAAGCCCCCCGTTAATTTGGAGAGTCAGGCGCCGGACGAGACCGGGCCGGGAAGCGGACTCTCCACAGGAGGCATTGCGTATGAATGATTTATCAAAAGAAAATTCATATGGATTCAGACGAAGCGAAGACGAAGAGTGGTTTCTCGTTCACGATTCCGCCGTTACCAACACGAATCCCGATTCGATTGTCGAAGTAGTAATCAACACGCGACCCATGTGTGAAAATATGACGAATCGCGAATTCAGAGATCTTATCAGGGACATTCTCAAGCGTGCCGTCCCACTCGTTGAACGTCGAATTGCGGCTCTGCAAACCTGGGAGGGCAATGAGCGCAACCGTGTCCAGCGCTGGTTCGGTCGAAACGACGATGCAGCGCGCGCGATTTTGTTAGCCGGATTGCCGCGAGTTGCTTCCGTACTTCGATCGCTGACGCCTGGTAATTTCGTCCGCGCCAGCAACGACAACGACAAAATGCTGGGCTGTACGCCCAATCCTGTCAGCGCAGAACAAGAGGCGGCACACGTCTGCGGTCCAGACACTGCGACGCATACAATCAGCATCAGCCCGAGATTCTGCAGCATGCGTCATTGGTCTGCAGATTCAGATTCACGCGTTTCAACCGTCATTCATGAAGTCACCCATTTTCACGACACGATGGCGACGAAAGACTCGAAATATACGATCGCATATACATTGCGGGATTGGGCGCAGGTGCATTCCGATATTTCGTTGAATAACGCCGATAGCATCGCCGGTTATATCGTCGAGGGTGACTAAATTGAATCGAATAATCGCTTCTATATTCCTGATTGCTTGCGCGCCGCCTGCATTCGCGTGCTCTAGCCAACCAGGAGAAACGCGTGACATCAATTTCGCATTCAATTCCAGCGCGATCAGTAACGCCGAAATGCTTGCGCTTGCGAACTGGATCATAGACATGGGCGACGCTCGATCGACACTCGAAGGAATTTCCGTTGTCGGTCTCGCCGATGCGCGCGAGCAATATCCACAACGTATTGCGGAAGACCGTGCGAGAAACGCAAAGGATGTGCTCGACACACTAGGGGTGCGGTCGGCAACTGCCAGCGTAGTCGCCCACGTATATAAACCTGCTACGGAAGCGAACAAGTACGAGCCGACGGGTACGAGAGCCGAAGTGACGCTCATTCCGGCTTGTACAGACAAGTAGTTTGTCACCTTGCTGCGTCGATGCCTGAAGTCGCAGCACGCATTCAGGCCGCACGCGCCAATTGCTCGTCGCCGCCCGTCCGACGCGGCGCGCGGCGGCCTCCGCAATTACCCGACTCAAGAAGCGCGGCGCCGTGCCGATATGCATTAACCAAATGGTTAATTTTGCGGAAACGTTCATCCCGCACGGCGTCTTTCCCCGTCTTCTTCGAGTCGAAATGAAAGTCTCAACCAAGCTGATCCTTCTCGTGGGCACCGCGCTTGTCGGTGTCATCCTGATCGCTGCGACCACCTTGTCGCAATTGAAGCAGTCGCTCGTCGAAAGCCGGCAGCAGGAGATCACTAACCTGTTGCTCAAGGCCGAGCATCTGGCGCTCTACTATCAGCAGCAGGAAGCACAGGGCAAGCTCACGCGCGACGCCGCGCAGACCGCGGCGAAGGCGGCCATCGGCGAATTGAACGCGGACAGCAAGAGCTATTTCTGGATCACGACGACGGACAGCATCAACCTCGTGCATCCGAACCCGAGCCTGATCGGCACGAAAACGGGCGGTAATCGCACGACGATGGGCGATCTCACCGACACGCAGGCCTATGCGCAAGGGCTGCAACGTGAGCACGTGGCGCTCGTCGACGTGCTGATCCACCGCTCGGCGAACAGTCCGCTCGAACCGAAATTGCAGGGCGTGGTGGCGGTGCCCGCATGGCAATGGTGGATCGGCACGGGCTTTTTCTACGACGATATCAACGCCGCGTTCTGGCGCGTCGCGCGCACGATGATCGCCATCGCCGTGCTGATTTTCGCAGTGGTCGGCACGATGGCGTGGCTCATGACGCGCAGCATCCGCCGCGCGCTCGGCGGCGAACCGGCCGACGCGACGGCGCTGGCCGCGCAGATCGCAGCAGGCAATCTGACCACGCCGATCGCGCTTGCCGCCGGCGACCGTACGAGCCTGATGCACGCGTTGCACGAAATGCGCGTGAAGCTGCGCGATCTCGTGCAGGGCATCCAGCAGTCGAGCGATTCGATCGCCACGGGTTCGTCGGAAATCGCGCAGGGCAACGCCGATCTTTCGCAGCGCACCGAGGAGCAGGCGGCCTCGCTCGAAGAAACGGCGGCGAGCATGGAGCAGCTCACGGCGACGGTCAAGCAGAATGCCGAGAACGCGCGCCAGGCGCGTCAGCTCGCGGTGCTCGCCTCGGATGCGACGGGGCGCGGCGGCAGCGCCGTCGACGAAGTGATCGCGACCATGCAGGGCATCGCGGGCGAGTCGAAGCGCATCGGCGAGATCATCGGCACGATCGAGGGCATCGCGTTCCAGACCAATATTCTGGCGCTCAACGCGGCGGTCGAGGCCGCGCGCGCGGGCGAAGAAGGGCGCGGTTTCGCGGTGGTCGCAGGCGAGGTGCGTTCGCTCGCGCAACGCAGCGCGGCGGCGGCGAAGGACATCAAGGCGCTGATCGGCTCGTCGGTGGATCGCGTGGATGCGGGCTCGGACCAGGTCGCCGTGGCGGGCGAGCGCATGAAGGAAATCGTGCAGTCGATCACGCGCGTGAGCGACATCATGGGCGAGATCGAGGCGGCGTCGGTCGAGCAGAGCACCGGCATCGAGCAGGTCAATCAGGCGGTCTCGCAGATGGATACGGTCACGCAGCAAAACGCGGCGCTGGTCGAGCAGGCGGCCGCCGCCGCAGCCGCGCTCGACGAACAGGCGGCACGGCTGCGCTCGACGGTGGGCGTGTTCCGCATCGCGGGCTGATCAACTCTTTGCCTGCTGAACGATCCAGCGTCGGTAGCGGCGCGTGCGCGCCGCTTCGGCGACTTGCTGAACGATCAGCGCACGCAGCGGCGAGACGTTCGGATCGGTCCGCTTTCCCGCGCTCAGCCGCTGCAACTGGAATTTCACGGCGGCCATATTGGCCAGCGACGCGAGCGGCTTGTTTTTCCACGTGATGGGCGCGAGCGCGGGCGCGGCGTCGTGGCCCGCGCGCCAGTCGCGCGGCAGGTTCGGATCGATCGCGAGCGCCGTGCCGATCCCCACCATATCGACGCCGCTCGCGACCACCTGTTCGGCAATCGCGCGGCGGCGGATGCCGCCCGTGACCATCACGGGCATCGTCGCAATCGTGCGGATATCGCGCGCGAACTCCACGAAATAGGCTTCGCGCGCGAGTGTGCGGCCGTCGCGTGCGTCGCCCTGCATGGCGGGCGCTTCGTAGCTGCCGCCCGACAGCTCGACCAGATCGACGCCAAGTTCGTTGAGCCATTGCACGACGCCGCGCGCGTCGTCGGCGCTGAAGCCGCCGCGCTGGAAATCGGCGGAATTCAGTTTGACGGCGACGGCGAATGATGGCGACACGACCGCGCGCACCGCTCTCACGATCTCCAGCAGCAGACGCGCGCGATTCTCCAGCGAGCCGCCCCACCGGTCGGTGCGCCGGTTGCTCAGCGGCGAGAGAAACTGGCTCAGCAAGTAGCCGTGCGCCGCATGAATCTCGACGCCGGTGAAGCCCGCGCGCTCGCCGAGTTGCGCGGTGCGTGCGAAGCGCTGAATCACGTCGTCGATGACCTCGTTCGTCATCGCTTGAGGCGTGGCGAAATGCTTCGACATCGTGCCCAACGCGAGCGGCACCGCCGATGGCGCCCACGTCGGCTGCCCGAGATTGGCGCGCATCTGGCGCCCCGGATGATTGATCTGCAGCCAGCATTGCGCGCCGTGCGAACGGCCGACGCGCGCCCACTCGCGAAATGCTTCGAGGTGCTGATCGTTTTCGAGCACGACGCCGCCGGGTCCGGTCATCGCGCGGCTGTCGACCATCACGTTGCCGGTGATCAAGAGGCCCGCGCCGCCTTCAGCCCACGCCCGATAGAGCCGCATCAGTTGCGCCGACGGCGCGTGATGCGCGTCGGCCATGTTTTCTTCCATCGCGGCTTTGGCGATGCGGTTCGGTATCGACGAACCGTTGGGCAGGGCTAAGGGGTCGAACACATGCATGGCTTCACCTCGTTGGATCGTGTGCCGACTTTAAGGTTGAAGCCAACTTGAATGTCAATGGGCGAGTGGCGATTTAGGGCGCGAATTTTTTCTATCGTCGCGATAGGGCACGCGACTTGACCTTCAAGTTCACTTTAAGCTTAAAGTGCAGGCTGAAGGGCAGTCGGCGCCTGGTTTGAGCGCGGAGGTCGAAAGACATGAAAATCGGAGAACTGGCGGAGCGTACGGGCCTGGCGGCTTCACGCATTCGCTTTTACGAGGACATCGGCTTGTTGAAAGCCGAGCGAGAACCGAATGGTTATCGCCGTTATGCGCCCGAGGCGGTGCTCGTGCTCGATCTGATTACGAGCGCGCAGCAGGCCGGTTTCAGTCTCGACGAGATCCGCATGCTGCTGCCGCTCGATAGGGCGCAATGGCAGCACGGCTCGCTGATCGAGACGCTGCGCGGCAAGGTTGGGGAAATCGAGGCGCTGCAACAACGGCTCGCGCAGAGCAAGGCGCACCTCGTGGCGCTGCTTGCGGAAATCGAGGCGAAACCCGACGATATGGATTGCAGTGCCAACGCCCAGCGCGTGCTTTCACGCATCCGTTCGGGGGCGGTGAAAGCGCCCGCGCTGGCCGCCGAGGACGTTAAGGCACTACGTAAAAATAAAACATCGGCTAAAACAGCGCGCCCAGCCACAAAAGCGCGCCGTCCGCTTAAACGTGCTTAATGCCGTTCGTGCGCAGCCGCGTGCCGAATCGCATAACGATATTGACTATGCGTCCGGCATCGTTTGGTTTACCACTCTCTCAGGTTCTATTTTTTTGGCCGATCAAGCTGAGTGTTCGCCGCTATTCTTTCAACGTGGCGAGCAATTGATCAATTTCGTCGAATTGGCCATTCGACAATTGATGGGTTTGCATCAGGTCGCGCAAACGCTTGCGCCAATATCCAGGCGGCAAACCTAAATCGTTCATATCGTCGGCGGACAATCGCCGCAGCACCGCCTTGATATGCACGATCTCGTCGTGGGCAAGCCTCGACGAATGGGCGCCCGACAGCTTCTGTCTGGCATCCCCCTGTAAACCCCGTTCCGACATGATTCCCATTGTTCTTCGCCTGGCATTGAGCGATGCGCATGCCCTGAGCGCATCGCGGCCGGTTGGCGTCCTGTTGTCATCTGTTTGGGTTGGGCGCGCGGTGAATCCGCGGCGCATCCGTTCTGCAACCCCATTCGCGCTGGATTCAATCGTTCGGCTATACCGAACGACGTTCGGTAGTGTTATTTATGGTAGGTTCCGCCCTAGTGACTGTCAATATCGACTGTGCGAAGCTAGCGAATCGCCGGGTGGGTTCGCTAACGGGACGAACTTGTACGAACCGGTACGGACATGAAATAACAATGACGCAAGCCGCTCAAAACCAGACCATTCACAATCAGGCCGCTCAAACCTCCGAAGACCGCTACGCGCTGCGCAGCGTCAGCCGTGCGCTCGACGTGCTCGAAGCCCTAGGGGCGTGCGGAAGCGAAGGACTCACGGTCGCCGAAATCGCCACGGTCATCGGCGTGTCGAAAAGCACGGCGTTCGCCTTGTTGCAGACGCTGCTCGCGCGCAGCTATGTGATCGACGTGCGGCTCGGCGGCTCGCGGCGTTACCGGCTGGGTTTCGCGCTCGTGCATCTCGGCGACCGCGCGGCGGCCGATATCGGCGTGTCCCAGCTTGCGATGCCGGTGCTGCGCGAACTGACCGAGGCCACCGGCCTCACGTCGCGGCTCGCGGTGCTCGACGACGAGGGCTACGCCGTGGCGATCGCGCGCATGGAGGCGCCGGGTATCGTGCGCATTGCGTCGGCGCTCGGTCAGCGCGAGCTGCCGCATTGCTCGGCGCTCGGCAAGTCGCTGATGGCGTTGCTGCCGCCCGCGCGCGTCGTGAAGCTGCTCGCGCAGACGGGCATGCCGAAGCGCACGCAGTTCACGCGCACGACGCCCGCCGAATTCATGCGCGATCTGATGCTGGTGGCCGAGCGCGGCTACGCTTTCGACGACGAGGAAGACAACATCGGCGTGGTCTGCGTGGGCTCCGCGATCACGAACCGCGACGGCGAGGGCGTGGCGGCGATCAGCGTCACCACGCTCAAGACCGGCCTCAGCGAAGACGACCTGCACGCGCTGGGCGGCACGCTGCGCATGTATGCCGAGCGTATCAGCGGCATGCTCGGGGCGCAGGTGCAGTCGCTGGCGGCCGCGCGTGCCTAACTAACCAGTACGCACAAGCCGATATAAGCGCACATCAGCGCGTAAAAGCACACAAAAGCACGCGCTAGCGCGCAAGAACACACAAGAATTCAAACGCGGACGCGCAGCCTCCCGGCGCTCGACGGGCACGCGCGCCGCCGCATTCCCGGAATTACCGCACTCCCGCAGGGCCGCCGCGGGCAAGGACCTCATGCCGACCACGCTTCTGGAATTATTCGACCTTCACGGCGCGAGCCACTATCTGCCCGAGCTGCTGCGCGGCGCGCTCACGAGCCTCGAATTGACGTTCTGCATTCTCGCGCTGAGTTTGCCGTTCGGCCTCGTGCTCGCCATTGGGCGGATCAGTCACGCGCGGCTGCCGCGATTGCTGGCTTCGGGCTATATCGAGTTGATTCGCGGCACGCCCGCGCTATTGCAGCTTTTCTATATTTATTTCGTCTTGCCTTCATTTGGCATTCGTTTCGATCCGTTCGTCGCGGGCGTGATCGGGCTGTCGATCAATTATTCGGCCTATCTCGCCGAGGTGTATCGCGCCGGCATCCTCGCGGTGCCGAAAAGCCAGCTCGAAGCCGCGAAGGCGCTCGGCATGTCGAACGGCCAGACGCTCAAGCTGATCGTGCTGCCGCAAGCGCTGCGCATCGTCGTGCCGCCGCTCGGCAATTACGCTATTTCGCTGTTCAAGGACACCTCGCTCGTCTCCATCGTGACGGTCAAGGAACTGATGTTCACAGGCCAGATTATTTCTTCGACGAATTTTCAGTACGCCACCGTATTCACGATCATCGGCGCGATATATTTGGCGTTCTCGTGGCCGAGCGCGTTTGTCGTGCGCTGGCTCGAACGCAAAATGGGCAGTCCGCGTTTCGCGAATTCCACGGCCGGACGCCGATGATGCACGCCGCATGGCTATTGGAATGGCTGTTGAAATTCACACGCGCATGATGGCGCATTTCCTGTGCGTGCAACGATCATTTTGAAGCGGTAAAACCGTTGCTAACCCCACTTGTCCTGGAGCGTCTCGTGCGCAAAATCATGCTGGCGCTGGCCGCCTTGCTGGCGGGTCTGGCCGCGTTGCCCCCTGCTTATGCCGACGACACCGCCGCGATCACGAGCGTGCGTTTCGACGGCGGCGACGGCTCGTATGCGCGCGCGGTGCGCAACGGCGTCACGCTGGCGATCGCCGCCGATCCGCCGTCCACCTTTCTCGACGACAAGACCCACGCGTTCGACGGCGCCGACGTGCGCATCTTCAAGGAGATCATGAAGCGGCTCGGCATCGGCAAAGTCACCTGGAACATCATGCCGTTCGACGCGATGATTCCGGCGCTGCTCTCGGGCCGCGCCGATATCATCGTCGACAATCTGCATGAGAACGCGCAGCGGCTGCGCGTGGTGTCGTTCACGAGCCCCGCGTACTGGTACGGTTCGGCGATTGCCGTGCAGCGCGGCAATCCGTTGAAGATTCACGGCTGGGACGATTTCGGCGGGCGCACCATCGGCACCTTGCGCGGCAGCATCAATCACCAGTTGCTCGACGGGCGCAAGGATCTCAAGGAGCTGAAGCTCTATACGAGCAGCGAAGCCGAATTCGCCGACCTGATCGCGGGGCGCATCGACGTGGCGATGGAAGACGGCATCAAGATCAGCCTCTTTCTGAAGCAGCATCCGAATTCGGGCATGGAGATGGTGGCCGATTACCGGCCGCTGCCGCAGGAATACGGCTATGCGCGTTACGCGCTGCGCAAGGGCGATGTCGATCTGAATCACGCGGTATCGCGCGCGCTCGACGAATTGCGCGCCGACGGCACGCTCGCCTCGATCCTCAAACAGTTTGGCTATACCGACCGCAATCTCTGGTATTTCCCGGTGAAGAACTGAGCGTGCGCTCGCGCGGTAAGGCAGCGTAAGGAGCGCGCGCCGCGCCGCGCGTGCAGGCCCTTCAGGTTTTCACGCCGCTGCCGTTATGCCGGAAGTCGATACGCATCGATGCGTCCTGTCGAAGTCGAATCGACGCTGAATACAATCCACGCCGCGCTGAGAGACGCGGCGTCGGTGCGTGCGCGACGCACAGCCCGATGACGGGCGGCTCATGCGCACGAACGCGAGACCTGAACAGAATCAGAACGACGCGCAGGAGAGACGCGCGCAAAGGGCCACGAATGAACGGTGTCTATAACCCGCTGTTGACGTGTCTGTCCGTGGTGGTCGCGTTCCTCGCGTCATTCACGGCGCTCGAAGGCGCGGCCGTGCTCAGTACGGTGACCAGCAGCCGCTGGCGCCACGCGTGGCTGCTCGGCAGCGCGTGCGCGATGGGCATCGGCATCTGGTCGATGCACTTCATCGGCATGATCGCGCTGACCTTGCCGATCGCCGTGGGTTACGACCTCGACGTGAGCGCCACCTCGCTCGCGCTCGCCGTGCTCGCGGCCCTCGTGGCGCTCGCCACCGTGAGCCGCGGCACGCTCTCGGCGCGCCGCCTGCTCGCGGCGGGCGTGGTGATGGGCATCGGCGTGTCGGGGATGCATTACACCGGCATGATCGCGATGCGTATGTCGCCGTCCATCGATTACGACTTCTCGCGCGTCGCGCTTTCGGTGGCGATCGCGATGGGCGCGTCGATCGCCGCGCTCTGGCTGGCCTTTCATCTGCGCGATTCGCGCCGCGAAAACATCGTCTGGAAACGTCTCGCCGCCGCCGCGATCATGGCGTTTGCGATCACCGGCATGCATTACACGGGCATGAGCGCGGCCACTTTCGCGGAGGGCAGCCGCTGCCTGGGCACGCACAAGGTCGATGCCAACACGCTCGCGTTCGCGGTGGGCGTGGCCTCGACGGCGGTGCTCGTCGGCACGCTCTGGATCTTCGGCACGCAGGCGAGCCGCCTCTCTGCCTCGCTCGATCGCGCGACGCGCACGATCCGCCATCTCGGCACGCACGACGCGCTGACCGATCTGCCGAACCGCGCGTATCTGATGTTGCGCGCGAAGGAACTCGTGCAGCGCAGCGCGCGCGGCGGCGGGGCGCTGGCCGTGCTGTTCGTCGATCTCGACGGCTTCAAGATCGTCAACGACACGCTCGGCCACAAGATCGGCGACGATCTGCTGCGCCAGGCGGCCGGGCGCATTTCGGATTGCGCGCGCAAGGACGATCTGGTCGCGCGGCTCGGCGGCGACGAGTTCGTGGTCGTGGTGTCGGGGCCGCCGGGCGTGCCGCGGCGCGGCCAGGGCATGCGCGCCGGTGCGGATCAAACCGACGTAGACGGCATGGCCGGCGATGGGCGCGAGACCGATGCCGCCACGCTCGCCGAAAGCCTCGCGCGCCAGATTCTCGCGAGCCTCGCCGACGAGTTCGTGCTCGCCGAGGCCATTCCGATCCGCATCGGCGCGAGCATCGGCATTGCGCTTTCGAAAGACGAGAGCACCACGCTCGACGCGCTGCTGAGCCACGCCGACTGCGCGATGTACGCGGCCAAGCGCGGCGGCCGCAACACCTTCCGCCGCTTCGAGGACAGCATGAGCCAGTCCACGCTGCGCTCGCTGCATATTCAGCGCGACCTGCACGTGGCGCTCGCGCGCAAGCAGTTCGATCTCGTGTTCCAGCCCAAATTCACCGTCGACGGCAAGGCCATGACGGGCGCCGAAGCGCTGCTGCGCTGGGCGCATCCGGTCCTCGGCAACGTGCCGCCGCTCGAATTCATTCCGATCGCCGAACGCGCGGGTTTGATGATCGCGATTGGCGACTGGGTGCTGCGCGAGATCTGCGCGCATCTCGCCGATTGGGAGCGCGAAGGGCTCGCGCCGATGCCGATTTCGATGAATCTTTCGGCGATGCAATTCAATTTGCCGCGCATCGTCGAGCGGATCGACGCGATCGTGGCGGCGGCGGGCGTGCCGCCCGAGCGGCTGATGTTCGAGATCAGCGAGTCGACGGCGATGCAGGACGTGGACCGCACGCGGCACGTCGTGCAGGCCTTGCGCGATCGCGGCTATGCGGTGGCGCTCGACGACTTCGGCACGGCGCTGTCGAGCCTCGGCCATCTGCACGATTTCCGCGTCGATCAGATCAAGATCGACCGCGCCTTCGTGAACGGTCTCGATGACACTTCGACACGCAGCTCGGCGCTGCTCTCGGCGGTCATGGCGCTCGCGCGCGTGCTCGGTATCGAGGTCGTGGCGGAAGGCGTAGAGACCGTCGCGCAATCGCTCAAGCTGCTCGCGCTCGACTGCGATCAGATGCAGGGCTTCCTGTGCGGATCGCCGCTCGCGGACGGTGAGTTCCGGCGCGCGATGGCGGGATCGATGACGGGATCGATGGCGATAAAAAACTGAATGGCGGCGGCGCTGAATAATGGGTGCGCGATCACGGCGTGTCACGCTACAATCCGCGCTCCGCAGGGTAATGACGTAAGCGACATAAGCGACTTATTAGCGTTTCCATTTCACGGAAACCGGGGCGGGACTTGAATCGGGTCCCCGACGCGATCAGCACGATAAAAATAAACCATGAAAAACTGGTGTGAATGCTATGGGCAGTGAACGCGATTTCCGGCGCGGCGTGCGCACGCCGATGTTGTTCGCGCCGCTGCTGCTGAACAAGGACGGCAGGGCGCTCGCGCAGGTCGCCGACCTGAGTTCGCACGGCGCGCTGCTGCATGCGCGAAGCGGGCTGTTTTCGCGCGGCGAAACGGTGTCGGGATGGCTGCAGTCGTCGGCCGTCGACGACGATGATGAGATTGTCGTCGCGGTGTATCTCGACGTGCGCTGGATTGCGGAAGATCACGAGCACGGCTGGAGCCGCGTGGGCTGCGAAATGCATCCGCTCGATTCGCGTTCGATGGCGCGGCTGCACAGCATGATTGCGAAAGCGGCGCCGTAGCGAGGGCGTGAGTCCGCGAATGGGGTATCGTTCGAGCTTGCACTTTTTCGCTCGATCCCCGTTCCCATGCTCCGATTCGACAAGCTCAGCAAACGCTACGGCGGCCACGTTATTTTTCAGGGCCTCCATTTCTCCACCGGCCCCGGCTGCGTGGCGCTCTGCGATGACAACGGCAGCGGCAAATCCACCTTGCTCGGCCTGCTCGCGGGCACGATCGACGCCGACGAAGGCGAGATCTGGCTCGACGGCCATTCGCTGCGCCGCGAGCCGCTGAAGGCGAAAGCCGCGCTCGCTTTCGTGCCCGACGATTGCATGGCGTATCCGATGCAGACCGGGCGCGAATTGTTCGAACTCGCGGCGTCGGCCAGACAAACGGCCGTCGACGCGCGCACGCTCGACCTCGCGCATCGCTTCGGGCTGGAGCCGCATCTGGAGAAGCGCTTCGAGCAGATGTCGCTCGGCACGCGCAAGAAATTTTTCCTGACTGCGGCAACCATCGGCGACCCTGCCGTTGTCGTCGTGGACGAAGCGAGCGACGGACTCGACGCGGCCGCGCGCGCCGTGCTCGTCGATCTGTTCAAGACCTTGGCGACGGATCGCGTCGTGTTCTTTTCGAGCCACGATCAGAAACTCGTGCACGCCTGCGAAGCCCAGATCACGAACTTCGCGGAACTGGCGGCGGGCGCGTCAAACGCGCGCTAACGCGTAGTGAAATTCGTCGCTGACGGCGCCTTTGAATGCGTCGGCGTGATCGACGCGCCGGACGCATTCAAACCCCAGTGACTCGGCCAGCCGGATCGACGCGATATTGCGCGTATCGATTTCCGCATGGAAACGGCCGATGCCATAGACCTCCTGCAAAGCGGGCAGCAGCGTGCGCAGCGCTTCAGTTGCGTAGCCGCATTGCTGGCTCGACGTGAACACAAAATACGCGATCCAGGCTTCTCTTGAAGCCAGTTGAATCGTTGCCTGCACGTAACCGTGCGCGCGACCGTCATGGCCGATCAGCGCCCAGTTCAACCAGGCCTCGCTCGCGTCGGGCGAGCGGCGGCCTTCCAGCTTCCGGTAGCGGGCGCGCAATGCGTCCATGCTGGCGGGCGGGTCTTGCGGAATGTAGCGATATGCCGCCGGGTCGCTCAGCCCTTCGAACAGGATGGCGGCGTGCCGCGTGATGAGCGGCTCGATGCTCAGGCGCGATGACAACACGACGGCGGATTCGAAGTCGGCGATGCTCAAGGGAGTGCACCTCGCGAGTAATAAAGGCGATTCAACTATCCCGCTAAATTCTTACGAAAAGGAAATATGTGGAAATGATTGGGAAGTAATTCAATTGTCCGAATTAAATCCATGCGTGTAAACCTCAAGTATTGAAATTCCCGGTCGATATAAAAGGGAACGAATATCGTCGGCGTCGTACGGTGAAGCATGCAAACGTTAAAACTTCATGTCGGCGCGTAAATATGCGGGGTTAGTTAACTATGCAGGTTACGTCATCCACATCCAGTCAGGCACTGGCCGGGAACGCGCGCGTCAACGCGAGCGCGCCCAAGGCGGGCAGCAACGATGCGAATGCGCAACCGGAGCCCAGCACGAAAGTCACGTTGTCGAACGAGGGCTTGCAGAAGAGTGCCCAGGCGTCGGCCAGCGACGCGGGACAAAGCAGCACCTCGAATCCCAACACGAATACTCAAGGCACGGATACGCAAGACGCCGGCACGTCCAGCGCCGACGCATCGGGCTCGACGGATTCGAACACATCGAGCACCGCGAACGCATCGACCGATCCGGCCGCCGCGCCTTCGGCGCTCAAATCGGTGACTTACGGCGTGCTCGGCTTGCCCGATCCCTCGAAGCCGCCGGTGACGAACACGGCCTTCGGCCTTGGCAAATGCTTCGCCGCGGTCGGCACGGTCGTCAGCACGATCATGCTCGCGCTGAAGTTCCTCTGATGTGATGCCGCGCGCGGCGCGGCCTGTTTCAGCCGCCTAGATTGCCTGGACCGCTTCGCTCTCGCACACATCGGCGCGCGACTGCATCCATTTCAGTAGTTCGTCGTGCGGCAGCGGCCGCGCATACAGGAAGCCTTGCAGCTCGTCGCAGCCGATGCGGCGCAGCGCCTGTGCTTCGTGTTCCTGTTCGACGCCTTCGGCCACCACGCGCAAACCGAGTTCGTGGCCGAGGCCCACGATCGCACGAATCACCGCGAGATCGGCGGGCGCGTCGAGGCGGCCATTCACGAACGCGCGATCGATCTTGAGCCGGTCGAGCGGGAAGCGCGGCAAATAGCTGAGGCTCGAATAACCGGTGCCGAAATCGTCGAGCGAGAGCTTGACGCCCAGCGCGCGAATCTCGTTGACCACGCCCAGATAGCGATCCACGCTTTCCATCAGCACCGTTTCGGTGATCTCCAGTTCGAGACTGCCCGCGTCGACGCCATGGGCCGCGAGGCTGGTGCGCAGCCGCTCGACGAGTTGCGCGTCGTCGCGCAATTGCACCACCGAAAGATTGATCGACACGCGAATGCGCGGCAGTCCCGCCGCGCGACAGCGCGCGATCTGGCGGCACGCTTCGTCGATCACCCACGCGCCGATCGGCACGATCAAACGCGTTTCTTCGGCGATCGGAATGAACTGCGCGGGCGGCACCAGACCCAGATGCGGATGCTGCCAGCGCAGCAGCGCTTCCACGCTGAGCAGCTCGCCCGTCGCCGCATGCACGCAAGGCTGATACGCAAGCCATAGCTCGCCGCGTTCGACGGCGGTGCGCAAATGCGTGTCCAGCTCCAGCCGCTGACGCGTGCTTTCGGCCATCTCCTGCGAGAAGAATTTGACGAGATTGCGTCCGCTCGATTTCGCGCGGTACATGGCGGCGTCGGCGTTCTGCATCAATGTTTCGATATCCTGACCATCGTCCGGGAACATTGCGATGCCGATACTGCACGCCACCTGCAGGCTCATGCCGCCGATCGTGTGCGGCTCGCGCATCAGCGGCAGCAGCCGGTCGTCGATCAGGCGCGCGACGTCGGCGGGATTGGCCACGCCGCCGAGCAGCACGGTGAATTCGTCGCCGCCGAGCCGGCTGACCGTGTCGCCCGCGCGCACCGATTGCAGCAGGCGCCGCGAGACCGAACGCAGCAGGCCGTCGCCCGCGTGATGGCCGAAGGTATCGTTGATGTCCTTGAAGCGGTCGAGGTCGATGAACAGCACGGCCGCCTGCTCGCCGGTCTGCCGCGCCGTGTCGATGGCCGCGCCCAGACGCCGCGTGAACAATGCGCGATTGGGCAGTTCGGTGAGCACGTCGTGTTCGGCGAGAAACTGGATGCGCGCATCGCTTTTCTTGCGGTCGGTGATGTCGATCAGCGTGCAGATGTAGTGCGAAACGCTGCCGTGCTTGTCGCGCACCGCGCTGATCATGAGCCATGCGGGATAGTCGCCGCCCGCGCGCCGCCGCACGACGGCTTCGCCGTTCCAGACGCTGGAGATATCGACGAGCGCCGCGAGTTGCTCCATCAGCGGCGCGTCGCTGCCGCTCGCCACGATGAAGCGGGGCAGGGTGCCGCTGATGTTCGCGGCGCGATAACCGGTGGCGCGATAGAACGACGCGTTCGCGGTCAGCAGGCGGCGCTCGTTGTCGAGAATGAGGATGGCTTCCGACGACGCTTCGAACACCTTCGCCCAGAGTTCGAGGCGCTGCTCCATCAGCTTGATCTGATTGATCGGCGTGAAGGCGGTGAGCACGGCGTCGCGGCCCTGGAACTTGAGGCGCCGCGCCGAGAGCATGGCCCACGTGGGCTCCTCGCTCGCCAGCCAGCGCACCTCGAATTCGTCGATCGCATCGCGGTCGGAAAGCTGCTGGAAAAAGCGCGCGCGCACGGCGGAATCGAGGCCGTAGGCCCACGGGTCCGAGGTGCGGCCGTTGAGCCAGTAAAGCGCCGGATGATTCGCGTGCAGCACTTCGTGACCCGGCACGGCCGTGACCATCATCGGCACCGGCGTGGCTTCGACGAGCGCGTGCTGCGCTTCCGAGGCGCGCGCGGTGGCGGCGAGTTCCTTTTGCACGTCGCGTTCGTGATCGAGCTGCGCGAGCATGTCGTTGAAGCCCGTGACGAGCTGGCCGATTTCATCCTGGCTGTGCCACGTGGCGCGCAGGCGATGATCGCCGGTGCGGCGCACGGTGTCCATCACGCGCGCGAGCTGGCGCAGCGGCCGCGAGATCTGCTGCGCGACCAGATAGACCATCGAGAGAATGCCGCACAGCAGAAAGAGCGCGGTGCCCAGATGCAGCCACATGCGCGAGAACAGGCCGCTCACGCGCGCATGCAGCAGCGTGTCGAGTTCCGCGCACGTCGCGTGCCACGCGTCGCCCACGCGCGCGACGAGCGTTCGCTGCGCGGCGTCGGCGGCGGCGAGCGTGGCCGGGTCGGTGCCGTCCAGCGCCACGGCCGCGCGCGCGGCGTCGCGATAGGTTTCGAGCGCCGCGAGCAGACGCGTGATCGGCGCATCGAGCGCGCGCCGCACGTCCTCGTTGGCCGCGCCCGCCTCGGCGAAGTCGGAGCGCAGTCCTTGCGCCACGGCGTCGAGCTGGCCTTCGAGCACGAGATAGCGCGTGCTCAATTCGCGCCGCCGCTGCGCATCGCTCGCGCCTTCGTGCAGGCGATGGCCGATGCCGTCGACGGCGTCGAGCAGCGCGGGATAGCGCAGGATCGACAGCGACATCGAGTAATAGCTGTCGAGGTCCGGGTCGAGAATCAGATTCGATTGATTGCCCACGCGCGTGATCAGGTCGCGGCAGGCGGTGAGCGCATCGTGGACGGCGCGCGATTCGGCGGTGTCGGTGGCGATCGACGCGTCGGGCACCTGCGCGAGCGCATCGAGCGCGGCGCGCACGCGCGTATTCAGTGCGGCGCTCTGCATATTCGCGCCGTATTGCTGTTCGGCGCTGGCGAGCGCGGCCTTGGTTTTCGCCACGTGCTGCGCGTCGAACGGGCCGCCCGCGCCGCGTTGCGCGACATCGATAATCGCATCGCGCACGCTCGCGAGATACGCATTGCCGACGATTTCCTTTTGCGAGAAATCGATCGAGATATATTTTTCGTGAATCAGGATGCTGCTGATATAGACCACCGCGCTCAGATCGAGCAGATAGATCAGCAGCAATTTGCGGCCCACGCGCAAGCGGCCCAGTAGTCGAAAAAACGGATTGTGTTTCATCGCTCGCGCCAAAATGACATCTTGTTTTACGCTACATTCTGAACTGAAAACCGCCGTGCCCAATATTAGCGCGCGAGTTTACGCGCCTTTCATCCCTGTTTGACGGCAAGGTTGCGCGCGCACTTAAGTACGCTTCCTCTAATTCCCCGTGTTGGTGTGCGGATGCGTCTGCGTGGTGCGAATGCGCACTACGATGGCGCGCATTCGCGTTTCGCATTCCTGTTTTATTCGCAGCGCGGCGCGATTTTCAATAGCTCGGGCCATTGGCTGCTCCAGTCGCCGTCGTGCGCCATGCCCGGCACCGTGCGCACGCTCACGCAATGGCCGCCCGCCGCCGCTGCGAATCGGTGCGCGACTTCGGGCGTGACGATGCGGTCGGCGTCGCTGTCGAAATGGATTTGCGCAATCGCGGCGACGCGCGGAGCGGCGTCGATGGGATTGAGCGAATCCGGCATCGCCGAGACGCCGTGCGTGCGATTGATGTACTCGTCGTCGAGATTGCCGGCCACGGTGCGCAGCGTGGCGATGTCGTCGCGGCGCGCGGCCACCAGCACGGCGATCGCGCCGCCGCCCGAAAAGCCGATCAGATTCAGACGCTGGCCCGGCGCGCGCGCGGCGATCTGGCCGATCGCGTCGTTCATCGACGTCACCACGTCGGGCGCGAAACGTTTGCCGGTCCACCAGGGCACCGCGCAGCGCGGGTTGAGCGCCATCGGTGTGAACTGGCAGGGGCGCGCGAGATAGACCACGTTCGGCGCGGGATCGGCGGCCGCGAGCGCGAGGCCGGTGGCTTCGCGCGGCGTGGGATCGAGCGAGGGTTCGCTGCGCGAGAGCCACGCGAGACCGTCGCCTTCGATATAGACGTCGATCGGCTGGCCGGGCTGCGCGATGCGCGTCCACGCGGTGAGCACGAATTGCGGCGTGGCGATCTGCTCGCGCACGAGCGCGGCGGGCTGGGCGCGCGCGGCGAGCGAGTCGGCGTGCGCGTTGCGGTCGAGTTCGGCGCAGGCGCTCAACTGCCATACCGCGCCGATCACGAGGCTGAATGCGCCGAGAGCGCGCCAGGTTTGCCGGCTTGAATAGCGGCGCATGAAAGTCGTGAGGCTCATGGTGTGGCGCGTCGCGGTGTGTGCGCGACGAGGCGCGTGAGATCGGTGGCGAGCGCGCGCAGGACGCTGTCCCAGTCGCCGCGCTGCGGCTGTCGATAGAGGTTCATCGACGGATACCACGGGCTGTCGTCGCGGCCGAGCAGCCAGCGCCAGTCGGGCACGAACGGCAGCATCACCCAGACGGGCCGCCCGAGCGCGCCCGCCAGATGCACCGGCGACGAATCGACGGAAATCAGCAGGTCGGCGACTTCGAGAATCGCGGCGGTGTCCTCGAAATCGCGGATCTCGTCGCTCAGCGACAGCAGCGGCATGCCCGCGGGCGGCTCTTTCGCCTGCGCTTCGGCGGGCCCTTTCTGGATCGACACGAAACTCGCGCCGGTGGCCGCGAGCGGCGCGAGGCGCGAGAGCGGCAGCGACCGGTTCGCGTCGTTGCCGTGCGTCGGACGCCCGGCCCAGACGAGCGCGACGAGCGGGCGCGGCAGATGCGCGAGACGCGCGCGCCAGTGCTCGACGCGTTGCGGATCGGCGCTCAGATAAGGCGTCTGTCCCGGCAGGTCGGAAAGCTTGAGCTGCATCGCCATCGGCAGGCTCATCATTTCGCAATGCTGATCGAATGCAGGCGGCAGCTCGCCGCGCACCACGAGTTCGTCGTAGCCGACGAGGCGGCGCGCGAGCGGCAGTGCCTCGGCGTTCACTTCGAGCACCACGTGCGCGCCGCTGCGCGCCTTCGCCCACGGCACCATGCGCATGAACTGGAAGGTGTCGCCGTAGCCTTGCTCGTCGTGGATCAGCAGCGTCTTGCCGGTGAGCCGCTGGCCGTCCCAGCGCGGCTTCTGCACCTTGCGCTCGTATTGCGTCGTGTGCGCGAGGCTGTAGCGATAGCGGTATTCGCGCCAGCCGCGCTCGAATTCGCCGAGCAGCAGCAGCGTTTCGGCGAGATCGAAACGCACCGGGTAATCGCCGGGCAGATTCGCGACCAGCATTTCCTGGATTGCGCGCGTGCCCGCGAGCTTGCCTTGCGGACGCAGCGCGGCGGCGAGCAGACGCCACAGCCGCAGCGGCCCGGTGCCCGAGGCGAGCGAGGGCGCGAGCAGCGCCTCCGCTTCCTCGTAGCGGCCCGCGTTGAGCAGCGTTTGCGCCGACTTTTCGAGCGACGCGAGTGCCGAGAGTGCCGCGAGATCGGCTTGGCCCGTGCTCATGGTGCGTCTCCGTGCGTCGTGTCGGCGTGCGTCTTCACGCCCGCGGCGGCGAGCGCGGCAAGCAGCGGTTGCAGATGCGCGGCATGCGCGTGCCAGCGGCCCTTCGAGCTGCGATAGAGCGGCTGACGCACCTGGCTCACGCTGGCGGTGCGCACCACGCGCGGATTGGTGTGGAAGTCGAGACAGGCGGCGTCCCACGGCAAGCCGAGGAAATCGATCAGGCGGCGCGCCTGGCCTTCGAGATCGTCGATCACGTCTTCGTAGTCGACTTCGATGAAACGGTCGGCGGGCAGCGACTCGCGCAACTGCGTCATCAGCCTGGCGTAGTCGCCGTAGAACGCGCCGAGTTCGGCCTGATCGTAGCTGAAGCGCTGATCGCCCGAGAACACCCGCGTGTAGCACGACAGGCAGGTATCCACGGGATCGCGCCGCACGTGCACGATGCGCGCGCCGGGCAGGATATGCGGCACGAGCCCGGCGTAGATGAAGTTCGCGGGCATTTTGTCGATCAGGCGCGCGCGTCCTTGCGCGAGCGGTTCGACGCGCGCCAGATAGTCCTCGCCCATGCGCGCGAGCTGCGCGGCGTCGAGCGTCGCGACGCACGCCGGATACGGGGCATGCGCCGCGCTGTGCGCTTCGAGCACGTGACGCAGGGCGGGCAATTCGCCCGCGCCCGTGACCTGCGAATGCGAGGACAGGATCTGTTCGATCAGCGTGGTGCCGGAGCGCGGCATGCCGATGACGAACACGGGCAGTTCGGAGCGCGGTGCGTTCGCGCCGTCGAGACGTGCCGACGCGAAGGCCGCGCCAATGCGTGCCATCCACGCGCGGGTGGCGGCCGGATCGTAGACGAGGCTCGCGCGCTTGAGGCGGTTGCCTGCGTCGAAATGGGCGAACGCGCGCGCGGCTTCGCCGAGGTCGAGCCACGCTTTGCCCAGCGCGAAGCGCGCCGTGATCCGTTCGGGCCGCGCGCGCTGCGCGCCATCGGCGACGAAGGCTTCGAGCAGGGCGATATCGGGGTCGTCGGCGCGCGTGAAACGGCGCGCGTTGGCGCGGCCCGCGAGTGCGCCCACCGAGCCGGGGAACGCGGCGAGCGTCGCTTCGTAGACGGCCTGCGCTTCGTCGCCGTGGCCTGCTTCGAGCAGCAGCATGGCGCGGCCGAGCATCGCCTGTTCGCGCAGCGCGCCGGGCAGTTCCGCCGCGCGCGCGTAGGCGTCGAGCGCTGGCGCGGTCTGGCCGAGCGCCTGCAGCACGCGCGCGTGCGTGAGGTGCGCGTCGGCGACTTGCGGTGCGAGTGCGAGCGCGTCGCGCGCGACGACGAGCGCTTCGTCGGGGCGCTCGAACTGGCACAGCACCTTGGCGCGCGCGATCAGCGCGCCCGGATGGCGCGGCGCGAACGCGCCGAGCATGTCGAGCGTGCGCAGCGCGGCAGCAGGGGCGAGGCGCGCGCTTTCGACATCGGCGAGATTGAGGTAGGCGTCGATCAGATGCGGGTCGAGATCGATCGCGAGACGGGCTTCGGCGGCGGCCTCGTCGAGACGTCCCTGGGTCGAGAGCAGGAACGCGAGATTGCTGTGCGCCTGCGCGTAGGACGGCTTGCAGGCGAGCGCTTCGCGATAGCAGGCTTCGGCGAGGTCGAAGCGGGCCAGCCTGCGCCACGTGTTGCCGAGATTGTTGCGGGCTTCGGCCGAGTCGGGCTGGAGCGCGACCACGCGCTCGAGACAGCGCCGGCTTTCGTCGAATTGCCCGATTTCCTGCAGCACGATGCCGAGATTGTTCCAGCCGGCCACCAGATCGGCGTCGAGCGCGACGGCGCGGCGCGCGGCTGCTTCGGCTTCGGCGAGATGGCCGTGCTGGCGGCACATTTCCGCGAGATTGGCGTGGTACGCCGCGGGGGCTTGCGGCGCGCGGCAGGCGGCCTGGAGATGCTCGATCGCGAGGTCGAGCTTGCCGTAGGCGTGCGCCATCAGGCCCAGCAGATGCAGCGCGTCGGACTGCCCCGGCGCGACGGCCAGCACGCGCTGGCAGAGCTGTTCGGCCTGGGCGGCTTGCCCGGCGTTCCAGTGGGCGTGGGCGCGCATGAGCGCCTCGGCGAGAGTCAGGGTCGAAGGAGCGTTCTGGTCCGGCATGCGCGGTGGTCGAATTCGTGGCCCGGCGGGCGAGGGTTGAATCGTTCGGCCCGCCTGCCGCGCCCCGTGAGGGCGGCGCGGCAGGCGGGCCGTCAGGCTTGCGTTATGTCGGCGACGACATTAGAAGCGCTGTTGCAGACGCAGGATACCGGTGTTCGAGATGAACCCGGAACCGGCCTGCAATTCGTAGCGTGCGGACACGCTCAGGTTGCTCGCGCGCACCAGCGTCACGCCGATCGACACATCGGCGAGATTCGACAGCGGCGTGGCCGCGAGCGTCGTGAACGCGGTCGCGCCGGTCGGGTCGGCCGCGAAGCTCGCGCTCGTGGTCTGACGCGTGCGATTGTAGTCGTGGATCCACTGCACGCGCAGTTCGGGCACGAGTTCGCCGTACGAGGTGCCGAACGACTTTTCGAGCTTCGCGCCCAGTGCGCTGCGCACCGAGCTCGAATGCTCGCCGCCGATCGTCAGCGCCGAACCGTTGCCGCCTGTTTCGGTGTAGCCCGCTTCGTTCAGGTAGCTGTACGTGAGGCTCGCGAGCGGCGTGAGCGTCATGCCCGCGAGCGCGATCGGCCAGCCGGCTTCCGCGCGCGCCACGTACTGCTGGCCGCTGAAGCTGCCGTAGGCGACGCCGCTATAGCCCGTCATGTTCACGGCGCGCGTGGTGTCGAAGTGCTGCAGCGTGGCCGCGCCCGAGAGATTCACGTACCACGGCGAACCCGAGTAGCTCGCGTAGCCGATCAGGCCGTAGGCGTTCACGTCGGCGCTGTCGCCCGACTCGCTGCCGGTGAAGTTGATCGCCGTGTGCGAGTAGTCGAACGCGCCGCCGACGCGCCAGTTGTCGCCGACGCTGCGGTCCGCGCCGAGCAGCAGGCCGCCGTAGTTGGCGCTGTAGCCGTCGGTGTCGTCGCGTTCAGCCTGGCTTGCGTGGCCGCCGAATGCCTGGCCCCACGCGGTCCAGTGCGTCGGGCTGTCGCCGGTCGAGAGGCCGGTGGCGCCCGACGAGTGCGCGATGCGCAGCGCGTCGATGTGCGCGCCGACCACGCCGACTGCGTCGAGCGTTGCGGCGGAGCCGGCGTACTGCGTCTGCAGCGGTCCGAGCTGCTTGCCGAGCTGGTTGGCGGTGCTGCTCGAACCCGTGGCGAGCGAGGAGATCGCGGCGTCGTAGAGGTTCAGCAGGGCGGCGTTGCTCACGCCGGTGTAGCCGAGCAGGCCGGAGATCGCGTTCGAGGCGTTGGCCTGGGTCGCGACCTTCGTGTAGTCGGTCGTCGAGCTGCTGGACGAGCCGCTGCCGCTCGACGAACCGTCGCCGGTCGAGCTGGTGGTGGTGCCGACGCTGTCGACGGTCACGACGAGGTCGGTGTGGCCGTCGGAGGTCGTCACCGTGGTGCCGGTCAGCGTGGCGGTGACGCCCGCGATCGAGTAGTTGAGCGTGCCTTCGTTATAGGTGCCGGTGCCGGTCGCGTCGACCACCACGAAGCGCTGGCCCGCGGCGAAGCTGTAGCCGCCCGTCGTGCTCTTGAGTTCGACCGACGAACCCGAGGCGATGGTGGCGTTGCCCGACACCACGAGACGGCCATAACCGGTGTCGGTGAGGCTGCCGGTAGTGATCGCGCCGCTCGTCACGCCGATCAGCAGCGTGGCCGCCTGGCCTTGCGTGTAGTTGCCGGTGATGGTCGTGACGCTGTCGACTTCGAGCGTCGCGCTGTTGTTGTAGACCGTGTTGGTGCCGACGTTGATCGAGTCGTTGAGCAGCAGGTTGCCCGAGTCGAACACGAGGTCGGCGTCGGTGCTGGTGATCGTGCCGACCGTGCCGTTGTAGCCCGTCAGCGTGCCGAAGATCGTGCCGGTGCCGCCGCTGATCGTCAGCGCGTTGCTCGACGCATTCTCGATGTTGCCGGCGATCACGCCCGTGTTCACGATCGAGCCGATCGACGCGGTCGCGGCGTTGACGATCGCGTAGCTGCTGCCCGTGATCGTGCCGCTGTTGGTGAGCGTGCCGATCGAGCCGAGGTTGTCGACGCCGTACACGCTACCGCTGACCACGCTGGTGTTGTTGATCGAATCGATCGTGCCGACGCTGCCGTTGTAGATGCCGAAATAGCCGGAGATCTCGCCGCTATTGTCGATCGAGCCGATCGAGCCGAGGTTGTCAATGCCGACGCTGCCGCCGAGACCGATGGTCTTGCCGATGATCGTGCCACTGTTGTCGATCGCGCCGATCGAGCCGGTGTTGTAGATGCCGTAGTTCGCGCCGCTGATGACGGTGCCGGTGATCGTGCCGCTGTTGTCGATCGAGCCGATCGTGCCAACGTTATAGATCCCGAAGTAGCCGGCGGAGATCGTGCCGCTGTTGCTGATCGTGCCGATCGAGCCGAGGTTGTCGACGCCTTCGTAGTTGCTGCTGATCAGTCCGGTGTTGTTGATCGAATCGATCGTCCCGGTGCTGTCGCTGTAGATGCCGATATAGCCGGAGATCGCGCCGTCGTTGTCGATCGTGCCGATCGTCCCGAGGTTGTAGATACCGTAGACGGTACCCGTGCTCGTACCGGCAATGGTCCCGCTGTTTTCGATCGTGCCGATCGAGCTCGTGACGCTGCCGTTAAAGATGCCGTACGTCGAGCCTTCCATCACGCCGGTGTTGCTGATCAAGCCAATCGTGCCGGGCGAGTTGTCGATGGCCGCGAAAGTGGTGCCAATGATCGTGCCGTCGTTGGTGATCGTGTCGATCGTGCCGGTGTTGCGGATGCCGGTGTTGTGCGCCTGGATCAGCGCGCCGGACTCGTTCACGATCGACGTGATCGAGCCGAGAACGTTGTAAATGCCCGAGTTGTTGTTGGCCGTGATGGTCGACTGATTGTCGATCACGCCGATGGTGCCCTCGCTGTACACCCCGTAGTTGCCCGAGAGCAGGCCGGCGTTGATGATCGACGCGATCGAGCTGCCGCTAAGGTTGTAGATCGCGTTCGTGCCGCCGGTGATGGTGCCGTTGTTGGTGAGCGTGCCGATGCTGCCGTCGGTCTCGACGCCGGTGGCCGTGCCGCTCACCGTCGTGGCCGAATCGATCGTCTGGTCGCCGCTGGTGTAGGTCGTGCCCACGGCAGGGCTGACCGCGTACGCGCTCGTCGGCGCCGTCATCGCCAGCGCCGATACCGCCAGCGAGAGCGCGCTGAGCGCCGGACGCCACACGCTGGCCGACGCGCGCGTCGTCGTGCCGTTCGACACGGAGTGCAGCCCGTGTCGCTTCGCGAGTTCCGATACCGCTTGCCACGTCCCCTGGCTCGCGTTCCAGACTACGTTGTATGCCTGATTCATTGTTCGATTTCCCCGTCTTTCCTTTGCACTCGCTCCAGGCGCGACGAAAACGACCGGGGCGAGGCGGAACTGGTCTTGTATTCCGCCAGCGGGTTTATCGGCGTTAAGGATCCGAAATTAAGTATTAACTTAGATGAAATATTGGGTTTTTCATTTCGTAATCTTACGCAAAGGTTTGCGCGTGCCTTTTTAATAAAAGGGCGCGATTAAACGGATGGGAAAAACCTGGAAAGCCTGGTGGGGCGGGTGTTTGCGGGATTTTGGGGCGCGATGATCGAGTCGTGAACTGTAAGCGCCGGTTAAACGTTTGCGCGATCGCGCAGCGTCAGAAAATATTACAGATTTACCGGGGATTTAAAGCGGGGAATACCGGCTGAAAGATTCGGCTATTTAATAAAAAACGGACGCTCGTGCGGCGTCCGTTTGAATTCAGCGAATGCGCTTTTAAACGCGCGTCTGCTCGAATGCGCGTTCCGCAAACCGTTCGATCCACACCGCGAGACGGTCGGCGGCGAAGCTGTCGGCGCGCGGGGCGGCGCGGCAGAGTAGGAGGTCCGCGTCGCGCCCGAATTGCAGCGCGCCGCCCGCTTCCTCGATCCACAGCAGGCAGGCGAGCCAGGCCGCGTGCGCGTCCGAAACGGACTGGCCGACCGGCCGCGCGAGGAATTCGCTGAGCGTATCGGGCGCGGCCCAGATCAGCGCATCGCCGCTGCCGCGCACGCGCTCGCCGAGCGCGTCGGCGACCACCTGCACGGCGTCGGCGGCGCTGCGTCCCGCCAGTTGCGTGCGCAGTTGCGCGAGCCGCGTGGCGACCGCGTGGCCGAAGCGCCCGCTCGATTCGCTTTCGGCGCGCACGAGATCGGCGTAATCCATGCGCTGCCAGTCGGGCTGCACGTTGCCCGTGCCCGCGAGATCGGCGCCCGCCAGATACGTTTCCACCGGCTGGAAGCGCCCCGGGCCGATCAGGCTCGCGCACAGCGTCTGCACGATGCCGAGCCGCGTGGCCACGGTCTGCGTCTGCATCACGCCGAGCTTTTCGCGCACGAGTTGATCGCGTTCCTTGCGCAGCCCCGCGAGTTCGAGCGCCTGTTTCATCTCCATGCGCAGCGCGGTGATGTCCCACGGCTTCTTGATATAGCGATGGATCTGGCCTTGATTGACGGCCTCGACGGTCTGATCGAGTTCCGAATAGGCCGTGGTCAAAATGCGCACGACGTGCGGATAGCGCTCGCGCGCGTAACGCAGCAGTTCGTTGCCGTACTCGCCCGGCATGCGCTGGTCGGACACCAGCACAGCGAGGCTGTCGGCGTGGGCGTCGAGCATCGCCTTGCCGTCGTCCACCGAGCCGGCCGTCGCGACCGGCGCGATCGCGCCGATGGCGCGCTCGAAGTATTTGACCGCGGTGGCTTCGTCGTCGACGAACAGAATCGCCGGGGGGGGCGTCTGGCTGGCAATCGTGTGGCTCATGAAACACTCCTGTGCATTCGATTCTTCAAATTGGGGGCTGCCAGCGTCGCGAATCGCGGGACCTCGCGCCTGAAACATCGGGCCTGGAAGCGGGCCTGGAAGCGGGCCTGGAAGCGGGCCTCAAAGCGGGGCTGAAAGCGGGCCATGTTCGGTGCAATGACAAGGGCAGCGGCAGGCGGCGCGATCGTCGGGCGCCGCATCACGTCGGGCGCGCCGCCGCGGCCTCGGCCAGCACCTCGCGGACCGTGCTCACGCCCAGCGGCTTTTCGAGGATGCGGAACACCTCGCCGGACGCGAGCGCGTCGAGCAGCGCGTCCTTGTCCGCATAGGCCGTCACCAGCACGCGCACGATATGCGGATAGTCGCGCGCGATTTCCCGCAGCAGTTCGTCGCCGTGACGGCCCGGCATGCGGAAGTCGGTCACGAGCACCGACACGCGCGCGCCCTCGCTGCGCAGGATCGACAGGGCTTCGTCGGCGCCGTCGGCGAGCAGCACTTCATAGGCGCTGCCCGCCGAGCGCGCGAAATACTTGCGGGCCAATTCCTCGTCGTCGACATAGACGACCGTCGGGCGTGCTGACTGGGTTTCGCTCATCTCGGCCTCACTCCACACGCGGCAGGTCGAAGTTGAACGCGGTCCACTCGCCCAACTGGCTTTCGGCGAACAGCGTGCCGCCGTGCCGCTCGACCACCGCATAGCTGATGGACAGGCCGAGGCCGAGGCCCTGGCCGACTTCGCGCGTCGTGAAGAACGGCTCGAACACCCGCGCGAGATTTTCCGGCGCAATGCCCGGACCGTTGTCGCGCACGTTCACGTGCAGCCGCTCGTCGCGCCATTGCGCCGTGACGTGCACCTTCGGCGACGCCGTATGCGCCTTGTGCATCGCGAGCGCCGCATTCGAAAACAGATTGATGAGCACGCCGATGATCGCGGCTTCGTCGCCGAGCACGAGCGTGTCGGCGGGCAGTTCGCGCGTGACGGTCACGCCGCGCAGTTCGTGCGCGCTGAGCCGGATCGACGAATCGAGCGCCTTCTCGAACAGGAACGGCACGTCGTCGGCCGCCGCGCCCGGCTTGCGGTAGGCGAAGGTCTTGAGGTCCGAGACGATGTGCTGGATCCGGTGCATGCCCTGCTTGACGTCGGTGAGGCATTCCTGGAGCGAGTCGCTGTCCTTGACCTGCGGCTCCTCCATCGCGATCTCGATCGCCATCAGGCAGAAGTTCACGGGGTTGTTGACCTCGTGAAGCAGCCCCGCCGACAAGGTGCCGATCGCGGCCATCTTCTCCTGCTGCAACAACTGCCCCTTGATCTGCGCGAGGTTCTCGTTGGTGCGCGCGAGCTGCTCGTTCTTGTTCGCGACTTCGTCCTTGAGGCGAAAAAGCTGGAAGCGGCCCTTCTCGTTGAAGTACGTATAGATGGAACTCGCGAGCGCGCAGAAGAAGATCAGGATCAGCTGGAACTGGAACTTGCTGACGTCTTCGATGCCGCCCGGATGCGCGGCGCAGGCGACGTAATAGAGCGCCACCGTGGCGACGCCGAAGGCGAGCGTCTGCCACGCGCCGGACTGGAACAGGATGCCCACCGCGAAGATCGTCAGCATGAGGCCGGCGTAGAACAGCGAGGCTTCGCCTTCGGTGGCGTAGATCATCCACGAGATCATGACCTGCGGCAGCAGCAGCCAGCCGAAGGTGATGACCTGCACGTGGCGGCGCCCGGCCTGCGTGTAGAGCGCGAGCAGGGCGAGGCCGATGGCGACGCTGGTGAGCGCGCGCACGAACGCGAAGGTTCGCTGCTCGGACGGATAGACGACGTAATCCATCGCCATGCCCATCAGCACGAGCACGATCACGGTCAGGCCGCCGGCCTTGCTGCACAACAACCGGTAGTCGCGCAGCTCCTCGCGATAGGTCGTTTGCAGCCCAACGAGGGAGGTACTCATCTCAGGCAGCGCAAGGCTGGCCGATCACCGCTTCGGCGAAGACGTTGACGCCGGTCGCGTCGGTGTACAGGCGCGGCTCGCCGCCGTCCTCCGGCATGATCTCGGCCATCTGCGCCTCGTTGCGATAGATGAGGTACCACTCCAGCACGTGCTCCATGCTCAGGCGTTCGGGATTGTCGGCGTGGACGTTGGTGACCAGCAGGCGGCCGCCGGGGCGCGTGCGGCTCGCGAAATACTGGGTCAGCCGCGCGCAGACCTTGTCGGACAGATAGTCGAACAGACCGGCGCAATAGACCGCGTCGAACACGCGCGTGTCGGGCGCGTCGGCGTCCATGCGGCGCTTGAGCAGATGGTGGACCGAGTCGTGCGTATAGCTGATGCTCATCGGCTTGCCCAGGCTCTGCGCGAGCGAGCCGAGACGATTGCGCGTCCAGTCGAGCGTCTCCTGGCTGAAGTCGAGCAGCTCGAACGTGAGCCACTGCGGCTCGTCGTATTCCTCGATGAAGCGCTGGATTTCCTGCGCGGGACCGCAGCCCACGTTGAGCACGCGGAACGGCCGCTCCGCGGCGCGCGCGGCGTTGGCGAGGCGCGTGAGGTAATCGACCAGCAGCTCGATGCGGTTGCGGTGCGCGCGCGCCACGGCCGTTTGCAGGAAGGCCGCGTTGACGATCTGGAAGTACGTGCTCGGACCCTGGCGCGGGTCGTCGAGCATCTGGTTGACCATCTGATAGTCGCCCGCGTAACCGAGCGGCTTCGTGAAGGTGCGGAACACGAACGGCGAGCGCAGCAGCAGCGGATGGAGCGCCGCCTGGGCGAACGCGCGATGCGCGGGCGCGAGTTCTTCGTCGACGAGGCGCGCCTCGCCTTCGAATTCGTCGAAATAGACTTTGGTCCGCTGCATCAGCGGCGAGGCCAGTTCGAGGAAGAAGTCTTCGCGCAGGCTTTTGCCTTCCTTCGGCAGGGTGTCGGCCAGATCGGCCTGTTCGACCCAGCGCGACATGTCGGTGAGGAACGCGCGCAGCTGGTTGACCGCGATCTGATAGTCGCGGCGGATCTGGAAGCGCTCGGCCCAGTCTTGCGCGAAGCGGCGCGCTTCCTCGCCCACCGCGCGCGGCTCCAGCACGCCGCCGCTCAGTTCGCGCCACTCGTCGATCAGCGTGACCGAGACGATCGCGGTCAGGCCGGTATTGACCATGCTGATGACGACGGCCTTGCCTGCATAGGCCTGCTCCACGCCCATCTTGACCGACAGGTCGCTCAGCACCTCGCTGACCTGGACAATCGAGTACGGGTTATAGACCTCCATCACCAGGGACTTGCGCTGGAGATTGATGATCGTGCCCCGCACCTGCTCGCCCTGCGAGTTGCGGAAGCTCACTACCGGATCGATTTGCGTTTTGGAATACACGGTATTGCGGCTAGGTAAGTACCACAGGAAATGGGTTCGAAATCGGTGGCTAAACCGTGGCAAGGAGTGATGCCTTTGCCTTATACGCGTCACATCGCGACGGTAGGGAAGGCGTTGGCACCACCCGCTTGCTTCGCCGGTCCTGTAGCCGGTTTCGAAACACTGCGCGCCTATACGTTTGCAGCATTCTACTGATAAAAAAAGATTGCTGTCGTCTCACGCGGATGACATTGGAACAAGCCGTGTGACAAACGATTTCGCCTATGGCAATCCGCATGCATTCAGCGCTTCATGCGCGGCGCCTGCCAGTTCGATTCGCGCGCGAATTCGACGAATGAACCGAGGTAATCGACAGCCGCGTCGCCTTCGCGCGTGCCGAGGAAAATCTGCTTGGCGATGCCCTGTTTACCGAGCTTCACGATGGCGAGCGGCATGCGGTCCGCGTATTCCTCGGCGAGCCATTTCGGCAGCGCTGCCACGCCGCGATGGCTCGCGACCATCTGCAACATGATGTCGGTGGTTTCGATCGTCTTGTGACGGCGCGGCATGATGTTCGCGGGCCGCAGGAACTGGTTGTAGATGTCGAGCCGGTCGGTTTCCACCGGATAGGTGATGAGCGTTTCATCCACGAGTTGCTCGGGTTTGATGTATCGCGCATGAGCGAGCCGATGGTTTTCGGCGACCACCAGCACCTGCTCGTAGTCGAACACCGGTTCGAAACGCAGGCCGGGCCGGTTCAGCGGATCGGGCGTGACCAGCACGTCGATGTCGAAACCGATCAGCGCGCCGATGCCGCCGAACTGGAAACGCTGCTTCACGTCCACGTCCACGTCGGGCCAGCGCGCCAGATACGGCGACACCACCTTGAGCAGCCACTGATAGCACGGCGCGCATTCCATGCCGATGCGCAGCGTGCCGCGCTCGCCCGCCGCGAACTGCTTCATGCGCGCCTCGGCGGTTTCGAACTGCGGCAGCAGCCGTTCCGCGAGCGACAGCAGATAGCGGCCCGCCTGCGTCAGCCGCAGGCTGCGGCCCTCGCGGTCCCAGATCGCGGTGCCGAGCTGCTGCTCGATTTTCTTGACCGTATGACTCAGCGCCGACTGCGTGAGGAACAGCGTTTCGGCGGCCGCGGTCAGCGAGCCCTGGCGGGCCACTTCGCGGACGATGACGAGGTGTATGCGTTCGAGCATGGAGAGACGGATCGGACTTCAGATGAAAATTTCTAATGGATCGATGAAATAATGCCATTTTTATTCATCGACCGTAAGCCCTATCATCGCTGCCACTTCGGAACCTTTTTTATCGGATGGCAGCGCAATGGTCACGACACACAACCTCGGCTTCCCGCGCATCGGCGCGCAACGCGAACTGAAATTCGGCCTTGAGCGCTACTGGAAGGGCGAGTCGTCGCGCGACGAACTCACGGCGCTCGGCGCCGAACTACGCGCTCGCCACTGGGCGAATCAGCGCGCGCTCGATCTCGTGCCGGTCGGCGATTTCTCGTTCTACGACCAGGTGCTCGACATGAGCTTCACGCTCGGCAATCTGCCCGAACGCGTGCGCGATTTTCACGGCGACGCGCTCGACAACGCCTTCCGCGTCGCGCGCGGCCGCTCGGCGGCGGGCGCGGACGATCACGCGGCCTGCTGCGGCGGCGTGGCGGCGGGCGAAATGACGAAGTGGTTCGACACGAACTACCACTACATCGTCCCCGAATTCACGGCGCATACGCAGTTCAATCTCGACACCGCGCGCCTTGCCGCGCAACTGCGCGAAGCGCAGGCGCAGGGCGTGAAGGCGAAGCCGGTGATCGTCGGGCCGCTCACGTATCTGTGGCTCGGCAAGGCCAAGGACGACTCGGACAAGCTCGCGCTGCTGCCGCGCCTGATGGCCGTGTACCGCGCGCTGCTGAGTCATTTCAACGCGCTGGGCGTGGAGTGGGTGCAGATCGACGAGCCGATTCTCGTGACCGAACTGGAACCGGCGTGGCGCGAGGCGTTCGTGCGCGCTTACGAAGGCTTCGAGGAACGCAGCGTCAAGCTGCTGCTCGCGACGTATTTCGGCGAGCTGAAAGAGAATCTCGATCTCGCGTGCAGCTTGCCGGTCGACGGCCTGCATATCGACGCGGTCAACGCGCGCGAGGAAGTCGTGCTGGCGGCGCAGAAGCTGCCCGCGACGAGCGTGCTGTCGGTTGGCGCGATCAATGGCCGCAACATCTGGAAGACCGATCTGAACGCCGCGCTCGACTGGCTCGCGCCGCTCGCGCGCGAACTTGGCGAACGTCTGTGGATCGCGCCGTCGTGCTCGCTGCTGCATGTGCCCGTTGATCTCGCGAGCGAAGTCCGGCTCGACGCGGAGATCCGTTCGTGGCTCGCCTTCGCGCTGCAAAAGCTCGACGAAGTGACGCTGCTGGCGCGCGCGCTGAACGAAGGCCGCGAAGCCGTGGCCGATGCACTCGCGGCGAATGCCGCCGCCATCGAAGCGCGCCGACACTCTCCGCGCGTGAACAATCCGGCGGTGAAAGCGGCCCTGGCGCGTATCGACGCGACGCTCGGCCATCGTCAGCACGCGTATGCGGAACGCGCGCCGAAGCAGGCCGCGTTGCTGAAGCTGCCCGCGTTCCCGACCACCACGATCGGCTCGTTTCCGCAGACCGGCGAGATCCGCCAGGCACGCAGCCAGTATAAGCGCGGCACACTCGACGACGCGGGCTATCGCACCGCGATGCGCGCCGAAATCGCGCGCAGCGTGCGCGAACAGGAAGCGCTCGAACTCGACGTGCTCGTGCATGGCGAAGCCGAGCGCAACGACATGGTCGAGTACTTCGGCGAACAGCTCGACGGCTACGCGTTCAGCCAGTTCGGCTGGGTGCAGTCGTATGGGTCGCGCTGCGTGAAGCCGCCCATTCTGTTCGGCGACATCAGCCGCCCGAAGGCCATGACGGTCGAGTGGATCGCCTACGCGCAATCGCTCACGAACAAGCCGATGAAGGGCATGCTCACCGGCCCGGTGACGATCCTCAACTGGTCGTTCGTGCGCGACGACCAGCCGCGCTCGGTGTCGTGCCAGCAACTCGCGCTGGCGATCCGCGAGGAAGTGCTCGACCTCGAAAAAGCGGGCGTGCGCGTGATCCAGATCGACGAGGCCGCGCTACGCGAAGGTCTGCCGCTGCGCCGCGCGCAATGGAGCGAGTATCTGGGCTGGGCGGTGGAGTCGTTCCGCATCGCGGCGAATGGCGTCGCCGACGAAACGCAGATCCACACGCATATGTGCTATTCGGAGTTCAACGACATCATCGCGTCGATCGCCGATATGGACGCGGACGTCATCACGATCGAGACCTCGCGCTCGGATATGGAATTGCTCGATGCCTTCGATACCTTCAGGTATCCGAACGAAATCGGGCCGGGCGTCTACGATATTCACTCGCCGAATATTCCGACCGAGGCGCATATCGTTCAGTTGATGCAGAAGGCGGCCGAGCGCATTCCGGCGCAGCGCCTCTGGGTGAACCCGGATTGCGGCCTGAAGACGCGCCAGTGGGCCGAGGTGATTCCGGCGCTGACGCAGATGGTCGCGGCCGCGAAGGTGTTGCGCGCACAGGCGCGCTAACGCTTCGCGAGCGCGCGCTGAGTCGGGTTCGACTCAACTTCCCGCGACCTTGAACAAGCGATTCTTCTGCAAGGTCTTTTCGTCGGGCGCGGCCACCTTGCTCCGGCGCGGCGCGCTCGGGCCCGCTTCTTCTTCGAGCGGCGGGCCGGTATAGCGTCCGCGCGGGCGAATCACCTTGCCCACGCGCAGTTGCTCGATGCAGTGCGCGAGCAGGCCCACGCAGCGCGCCGTGGCGAACAGCGCGAACGCGGCGTCGCGCGGCAGATTCAGTTGCGCCGCGAGCGTCGCGAGCGCGACGTCGATGGTCGGCTTGAGGCCGGTGAGCTTCACGACCTTGGCGATGAAGGCGGCGAGTTCGGCGGGCGGCTCCAGCGCGTCGAGCAGCGCGGCGGCACGCGGGTCGCCGTCCGGGTACAGATGATGGCCGAAGCCCGGCACCGGAATCGCCGATTGCAGATGATGCGTGACGACCTGATCCGCGCCGAGCCGGTTCACGTCGTCGAAGACGGCGCGCACGCGCCCGGACGCGTCGCCGTGCAGCGGCCCCGACAAGGTCGCGAGACCCGTGAGCAGGCAGCCGGGCAGCGAGGCGCCCGTGGACGCCGTGATGCGCGCCGCGAACGCCGAACTCGTGATCTCGTGGTCGGCGACCAGCACGAGCGCCTTGCGGATCAGCTCGGCGCCGTGGGCGTCCTGATTCCAGCCGAGCGCGAGGCGTGCGTGAACCGGCATGGCGTCGTCGCCGTTTGCATGACCGCTTGCACCGCCGCTTGCACCGCCGCTTGCACCGCCGCTTGCACCGAATGCCCGCGCGACGGCCGCGACCAGCTGGCCCGCTTCGACGTGCAGGGCGGCGTCGGTGCGGCCGAGCGTGGAGTGGCCGTTGGCGGCGAGCGCCGCGAGCGAGGTGAACGCGCATTGCCGTCCGCGCGTTTCGCCTTCCGGTGCGGCGTCGTCGGCCTCGAAGGGGAAGGTCACGGGCGCGCGCGCGTGCCAGAGCAGCGTGGCGACGTCTTCGAGCGTGGCGTGGTCGGCGAGCGCGATGGAGTCGCGTCCGCGATAGTACGGGCGGCCCTTCGAGAACGTGGTGATGCCGCTATAGATGCACGGCTCCGCGCCGAAGATCGTGCCCGCGGCGAGCGCTTCGCGCTTGCGTCCGACCTGTTTCTTGCGGCACAGGCGCGCGACGTCGTCGGCGCGATAGAGGCTTTTGCGCGGATCGTGCGGGTCGGGCATCACGGCGATATTGCCGCGGCTCGCGTAGGCGTAGACGGTCTGCGCTTGCACGCCGAGTTGCCGGGCGGCTTCGGCCAGAGTGATCCAGTTTCGCATGGGAAAACAGGGGAATGCGGGGAACGATGAGCGGGGCGACGCGCCGCGGACGAGCCGCGCGCGACGCCGACATCGTCTCATCTTGCAGGCTTTCTAGCGAAAAGTCATCTCGGCGGGGCGGCGCTCCAGCACCTCGATGAGCACGTCGCCCGGCGCGCGCACGAAGCAGGCGCGCACGCCGGGCCGGATCTGGCGCACCGGCTCGACGATCTGCGCCTCGCAGCGCGTGAGATGCGCGAACGCGGCGTCGAGATCGTCCACCGTCACGCCGAAGTGATCGATGCCTTCGCGGCGCGCTTGCGCATCGCGCGATTCAGCGGACGACGCCGTTTGCGAATGAATCTGCGAAGGCGCGAGCGGCGTAATGAACAGATCGACGCCGCCGATGCGCAGATCGACGCGGCCAGGCCGACGCACGATCTCGGCGTTCAGGCAGCGCGCGAACCATGCGGCGGTGGCTTCGGCGTCGGCCGAGCAGAGTTGCAGATGATCCCATCGGCATTCGACAGGCGAGGGCAGGTTCGGCATGAGCGGTTCCGGTTGGCGTGCGCGTTAGAGTTCGATGCGGGACAGCTTGCCCAGCAGCACCGAATACGAGAGCGTGCCGACGAGGCAGATCGCGCCCATCAGATTCAGCGCCCAGTAGAAGTGGCCCGTGTGCTGCGTGATATAGCCGATCATCAGCGGCGTGGTGATGCCCGCGATATTGGCGGCGAGACTCGTGATGCTGCTCGTCAGGCCCACATATTGGCGCGGCGCGATTTCGGCCACGGCGGCCCACGACATCGAACCCACGCCCTGCGCGAAGAACGCGACGGTCAGCACGGCGATCACGAGTTCGTTCGACTCGACGAAATTCACGAGCACGATGGATGCGCCCAGCAAGGTGCCGACGATCAGCGGCGCTTTACGCGCGGTGGACACCGAGACGCCGCGACGTATGCAGAAGTCCGAAATAAATCCGGCGCTGAGAATGCCGATCGTCGCGCCGAGAAACGGCATCGCCTGGAAGATGCCCACCTTGATCATCGACATGTGGCGCGCTTCGACCAGATAGGTCATGAACCACGTCGTGAAGAACACCAGCAGCGTGTTATTGCAGAACTTGCCGAGACAGATCGCGAGAATCTGGCGATAGCCGAGCAGGCGCAGCGCCATGCGCCAGTTGAACTTGTCGCGCGGCTTGCGCGAGGCGGGCGTGACGCCGCCGTTGATGTGCTGGAGTTCGGCGGCGTTCACGGCGCGATGGCGCGCGGGATCGCGATAGGTGCGATACCAGAGCACGCTGAACAGCATGCCGAAACCGCCCGTCACGAAGAAGACCGTGCGCCAGCCATACATCGACGAAATCCACAACAGCAGGCCCGTGAACAGCGGCGTGCCGATGTATTGGCCCATCACGTAGACGCTCGTGGCGAAGCCGCGTTCCTGCACCGGAAACCACAAGGTGACCGCGCGCGTGTTCGAGGGGAACGCGGGCGTTTCGAGCGCGCCCATCGCGAGACGCGAACCGAGCAGCATGTGATAGCCGTTCGCGAAACCTTGCGTGAGCGTCGCGAACGACCAGCCCACCAGCGAGAGCGCATAGGCCACGCGCGAGCCGAGCACGTCGGTGAGCACGCCGCCGGGCACGAGCGCGATGGAGTAGGCGAGGCCGAATGCGGCGAACAGCTCGCCCATCTGCATCTTGTTGAGCCCGAGATCCTTCGAGAGCGAAGGCGCGACGATGCCGAGCGCCGAGCGATCGACGTAATTGAGTATGGTCGCGATCAGCAGCATCGAGAGCACGGCATAGCGGACTTTCGTGCGCTTCGCGCTTTGCGCGTAAGCCGGCGTGCCCGCGGGCAACGGTTGATCCTCTGCGTATTTCATCGGTGTCTCCATGTCAGGCGGCTTTTTTTATGCGGTCCGCTTCGTGTCGTTATCCGCGGCCGACGAACGGCATCGTGGTCGCCATGATCGTCATGTCGAGAATGTTGGCCTCGGGCGGCAGCGTCGCCATATGCACGACCGCATTCGCCACGTGCTCCACGTCCATGCGCGCTTCGGGCGCGAGCCGGCCATCGGCCTGCAAGACGCCTTTGTTCATACGTTCTGTGAGCGGCGTGGCCGCGTTGCCGATGTCGATCTGGCCGCACGCGATGTTGTACGCGCGGCCGTCGAGTGCGATCGAGCGCGTGATGCCCGTCACCGCGTGCTTGGTCGCGGTATAGGCGATCGTGTTCGGACGCGGTGAGTGCGCGGAGATCGAACCGTTGTTGATGATGCGTCCGCCTTGCGGCGACTGCGCTTTCATCTGCCGATACGCGGCGCGCGCGCACAGAAACACGCCGGTGAGATTGGTGGCGACGACGTCGTTCCAGAGATCGAGTTCGTAGTCTTCGAGCGGCACCGCGCCCGCGTTGCGGCCCGCATTGTTGAACAGCACGTCGAGGCGGCCGAAGCGCTGCGCGATCTGCTCGAACGCGTGCTCGACGGAGTCGGCATCGGTCACGTCGGCGGTGAAGGGCTGCGCCTCGCCGCCGGTCAGGCCGATCGCTTCCTGCGTATCGAGCAAGGGTTCGAGGCGGCGTCCGATCAGCGCGACCGTGAAGCCGTTTCTCGCGAGCGCGATGGCCGTGGCGCGGCCGATGCCGGAACCCGCGCCGGTGACGGCGGCGATGCGAGGCAATGCGCGTGGCAATGCGGGGGACGATGCGGGTTTCGATTCATGCGTCGATGCAGACATTTCCCGTCCTCTGGTCGATTCGGTTGAACACGGAAAAAGGATTGCATTCGGCTGACACGGGCAGCAATCTTGATTGGATCAATCAACATCAGAGGGCTTGCCAGCCGGGGGGGCATCAGGGAATGTCCCGATGCGGCGCGCGAGGCGGGACGCGCAAAAGGCATGCGCGATTAAGTCTGCGCTTAGGTGCGTGATTGAGTCCGTGATTCAGTCCGCGAATTAAGGGCGCGAATTAAAGCACTGCGTGTGAATAGCGCAGTGAACGGCGCGCTTGAGCGATACCCGCCGATAAGTTGATTGATCGAATCAAGATTGACGCATCGGTGTGCGGCTTCGTAGTCTCTCGTCGTCATTCGACCCAAAGGAAAGCACGATGCCGGACACTCAACGCACCCGACTGCTCATCGCACGCAAGGTTCCCGCTGCCGTGGCGCAGCGCGCGGAAGCCGAATTTCACGCCTACGTGACCGACGCCGACATGGACGCGGCGTCCGTGGTCGACTTCTGCACGAAGCACGCGCTGCCCGCCGTGCTGATCGGCAAGAAGTCGGGCCTTCAGGCCGAGCACATCGCCGCCTTGCCGCCGACGCTGAAGATCATCGCGAACGCGAGCGCGGGCGTCGATCACATGGATGTGGCGGCGGCGCGCGCACGCGGCATCGTCGTGACGAACGCGCCCGACGCGCTGACCGAATGCACGGCCGACTTCACGATGCTGCTCGTGCTGGCGGCCTGCCGCCGCGCGTCGGAATACGAGCGCATCATGCGCGCGGGCTGGGGCAAGTCGTTCGGCATGACCGACATGCTCGGCACGCGCGTGAACGGCAAGACGCTCGGCATCGTCGGGTTCGGGCGCATCGGGCGCGCGGTCGCGCGGCGCGCGCAAGGCTTCGGCATGCGCGTGATCTATACGGATATCCAGCGTGCCGCGCCCGCGCTCGAAAACGGCGCGACGTATTACGAGAGCCTCGACGCCATGCTGCCGCACAGCCAGGTGCTGACGCTGCACGTGCCCGGCGGCGGCGCGCCGCTGATGACCGCGCGCGAATTCGGACTCCTGCCGAAAGACGCGATCTTCGTGAACGCGGCGCGCGGCGGTCTCGTCGATGAAGATGCGCTGTACGCGGCGCTGACCTCGGGGAAACTGCGCGGCGCGGGCCTCGATGTTTATCGCGGCGAGCCGAACGTCGATCCGCGCTTCGCCACGCTCGACAACGTGTTCCTCTCGCCGCACATGGCGAGCGCCACGGTGGAAACGCGCGACCAGATGGGCTTCACCGCGCTCGATAACGTCGCGGCCGTGCTCGGCGGCGCGAGTGCGCTGAATCCGGTTTAATCGTCGGCTTTAAAGGCTGCGGTTCGCCGCCGTGCAATGCGGCGGCGAACCGGTAAAAACAGTCACTGCATCCCACTATGTCGGATCAGGCTGCGTCCCTCACGCAGCGGCTGCGATATCGAAACCGATATCGAAAGCGTCCGGTTTTTCATTAGAACGATATCGATTCGGTCCTTAGACTCGAACGGCCGCCTCATTGCGCATCGTTTTCCCGCGCTTTCCTTCGCTTTCCGCAAGCCCTTGCGCCGCGCTGCCGGTGCTCCGTCTAGGGCAAATCCCTATGGGTCTGAAGTTTTCCGCAACATTAGTATATTAGAAAGCCTCCATCATCGAGATGGAGTACAAGCATGGAGACCAGCGTCGCCGGGGCGGACACGAACGTGTCGCGACCGGAGAGACGCCCGCCGCGAAGGTTTTTCGGAGCACGGATGTGATCGATAACATCGAGTCGAAACAAAGCGCGTCCCCCCTGATACGTTTTTCTGGCATCGGCAAGTCCTTCGGCAATGTGAGGGCCTTGTCCGATATCGATTTCGATTTCCTCACGGGTGAATGCGTCGGCATCGCCGGGCATAACGGCGCGGGCAAATCGACCTTGATGGCGGTGCTCGCGGGCGTGTATACGCCCACCGACGGCCGCATCGACACGCACGGCGCGCCCGCGCCGCATTACGACGCCGACGCCGCGCGACTCGCGGGCGTGCGCTGCGTGTTCCAGGAGCTGTCGCTCTGTCCGAACCTGAGCATCGCGGAGAACATGTGCGTCGTGCATCCGCGTCTGCGCGGACGCGGCTGGCGCAAGCGCGCGAGCACGCTGATGCGCGAGAAGCTCGCCGAAATCTTTCCGGGCTGCGGACTGAGCGGCGCGGAACTCGTTTCCGACCTCACGCTCACGCAGCGGCAGATGGTGGAAATCGCGCGCGCATTCACGGAAACCGACACGCCCGTGCGTCTCGTGATTCTCGACGAACCCACCTCGAGCCTCGATGCGCACACGGCCGAACAACTGCTCGCCTATGTGCGCAAGGCCAACGCGCGCGGCGTGACGTGTTTGCTCGTCACGCACATGCTCGGCGAAATCGAGCGCGTGGCCGACCGCGTGATGGTGATGCGCGACGGCAAGCTCGTGCGCATTCTGCCGCGCGAAAATCTCACGCGCGACGCGATCATCCAGGCGATGGGCCAGCATGTGGAAGTGGCGAACGCACCGCGCGAAGATGCCGCCGCGCAGACGGCGCGCGAGCACGCCACGCGCGATTATCGCTGGGTGATCGGGCCGCACCGGCGCGCCGAAATCGACGCATCGCGTGGCGAAGTGATCGGCTTCGGCGGCCTCGCGGGGCAAGGGCAAACCGAAACGCTGCTCGCGATCTACGACATCGCGCAACGCGCCTCGCGCGACAGCGTGGCCTTCGTCGCGGGCGACCGCGCGCGCGACGGCGTGTTTCCGGTCTGGTCGATCGCGCAGAACCTCGACGTGCGCTGGCTCGGGCGCGGCGGCATGACGGCGCACGACACGAACGATGCCGCGAGCAGCGGCGCCGCGAAAGGCCTCGGCTGGCTGATCGACTTCAAGGCCGCGCGTGCGCTGGTGGAAACGTGGCGCACGAAGATCGGCATACGCGGCGCGTCGATGCAATCGAACATCCTGTCGCTCTCGGGCGGCAATCAGCAGAAGGTGCTGTTCGCGCGCGCGCTGGCCTCGAACGCCTCGCTCATTCTGATGGACGATCCCACGCGCGGCGTCGATATCGGCACCAAGCGCGAGATCTACGCGCTCGTGCGCGCCGAAGCCGCGAAGGGCCGCACCTTCGTCTGGTACACGACCGAAAACGACGAACTCGCCTATTGCGACCGCACCTTCGTGTTCCGCTCGCGCCGCGTCACGCGCGTGCTGCACGCGGGCGAATGCACGGAAGAAGCGCTGCTGGCGGCGAGCTTCGAGGAGCTGGCTGCATGAGTACTGTGATGACCCAGGCGCGTTTGCGCACGATGCTGCCCGCCGTTTCGCTGTGCGCGGTGCTGGTGCCGATCCTGTTTCTGCAACCGGCCACGCTCAGTTATTTCGGCTCCAATCTGCTGCTCAATCTCGCGGTGCCGCTGGTGCTCGCGACGCTCGCGCAACTCGCGATCATCACCGTGAACGACCTCGATCTCTCGATCGGGCCGTTCGTGAGCCTCGTCGCCTGCATTGGCGCGACGATCCTCGATCAGCATCCGCTGCTCGGCGTGCTCGCGCTCGCCGCTTGCGTGGCCGGTTATGCGGCCATCGGCGCGTTGATCGAGATTCGCCGCATTCCGTCGATCGTCGTCACGCTCGGGCTGTCGTTCGTGTGGAGCGGGCTCGCGATCGTGCTGCTGCCGTCGCCGGGCGGCAACAGCCCCGGCTGGCTCGGCTCGGCGATGAGTTTCCAGACGCCGCTCGTGGCCGCGCCCATCGTCTGGTCGGCGGTGATCGCCGTGGTCGCGCACTTCCTGCTGATGCGCAGTTCGGCGGGCGTGCGCAGCCGCGCGGTCGGCGGCAATCCGCGCGCCGTGAGCCGCTTCGGCTGGTCGCTGGTCGGACGACGCGCGCTGATGTACGGCGTGGCCGGCATCTTCGGCGTGCTCTCGGGTCTCGCGCTGCTCGGCCTGACGACCTCCGCCGACGCCAACATCGCGCTGCGCTACACGCTGCTCTCGATCGCGGCCGTGATCCTCGGCGGCGGCGAATTCGTGGGCGGACGCGTCTCGGTGGTCGGCGCGGTGCTCGGTGCGATCACGCTCACGCTCGCGGCGTCGTTCCTCGCGTTCCTCAACATTTCGTCGGACTGGCAGGTGGGCATGCAGGGCGCGATCCTGATCGTCGTGCTGTCGCTGCGCGTCCTGCTTCAACGTAACGGAGAGCGCCAATGACGACGCCTCGTTCCGGCGGCGTCGCCGCCACGCCCGCCGATTCCGCTGAATCCGCGCAAGGCCTGTTCGCACGCGTGAAAGCACTCGACGCACCGTGGGCGTTGTCGTTTGCGGGCGCGGTGCTGGTCTGGGCCGCGACGGTCGGTTTCTTCGGCTTGCCGGTGGCCGCCAATGTGCTCGAAACCGCGCTGGTTTACGGCATTTTCATGGTGCTGGTCGGGCTCGGGCAAATGCTCGTCATCACCTCCGGCACCGGCAATATCGACCTCTCGGTGCCGTCGACGATCGCGCTCGCGGGCGTGATCGGCATGCACGTGATGAACGGCAGCGACGCGCGCATCGCGCTCGGCATCGTCGCGGTGATCGGCGTGGGACTCGCGGTCGGCCTCGTCAATTACGCGCTGATTCGCCTGCTGCGCATTCCGCCGATCATCGCCACGCTGTCTTCCAGCTTCATCATCCAGTCGGTGGCGATCACGCAGGGCGGCAATCTGCCCGCGCCGCCCGCCGCGCTCGGCAACTTCGCGACCGGACGCCTGCTGCACATTCCGTATCTCGCGCTGCTGGCCGTGGTGCTCTCGCTGCTGATCGCGCTGCTCATGCATCGCAGCGTGTACGGACGGCGGCTTTCGGCGGTCGGCCAGAACGCGCGCGCCGCGTGGCTCGCGGGCGTGAACGTGCATCGCACGCGCTGCACCGCCTACGTGCTCTCGGCGATCATCGCCTCGCTCGCGGCCGTGTGTCTCGCGGCGGTCGCGGGCGGCGCGGCGCTCGACATGGGCGTCGAGTACATGCTGATCTCGATTGCCGTGGTTGTGATCGGCGGCACGCTCGTGACGGGCGGCAAGGCTTCGATTCTCGGCGTCTGGGGCGCGTCGATGTTCCTCTTCATGATGACGTCGATCCTCAATGCCGTGGGCGCCGACGCGGGCGTGCGCTCGCTCGTCTACGGCGTGCTCATCATCGCGGTCACCGCCGTTGCGGGCGGGCAGAAGCTGCGCTGATCGTTATCTAAGGATGCCTGATTAACTGGAGGTGGCGCGGCGCGAGATGCGCCTGCGCCTCTGTTGTTGCGCCCGCCATCGCGCGCCGCCTAAATCGAATAACAAGGAGACACCATGAACGCGCACGACCACGAAGTCCACGATCCGCGCTTTCGGCGGCTGATTCAGCCCAACGCGCTGTTGCAGAAAATTGCGGGCGACTGTCTGTGGACCGAAGGGCCGGTGTATTTTCCGGCGAGCGACCTGCTCGTGTGGAGCGACATTCCGAACAACCGCATGATGCGCTGGGCGCCCGGCATGGGCGTGGGCGTGTTCCGCGCGAACGCGAATTTCAGCAACGGCAACACGCGCGACGGCGAAGGGCGGCTCGTGAGTTGCGAGCACGGCAGGCGCTGCATTTCGCGCACCGAGCACGACGGCAGCGTGACCGTGCTGGCCTCGCATTACGACGGCAAGCGCCTGAATTCGCCGAACGATCTCGTGGTCGATTCGCAAGGCACGATCTGGTTCACCGATCCCGATTACGGCATTCTCAGCGACTACGAAGGCTATCGCGCCGAAAGCGAAATCGGCGGCTGCCACGTCTATGCGTTCGTGCGCGGCGCGCTGGAGCCGCGCCGAGTCGCCGACGACTTCGTCAAGCCGAACGGCCTCGCGTTCTCGCCCGATGAATTGAAGCTCTATATCGCCGACTCGGGCGCCTCGCATGTCGAGAACGGCCCGCGCCATATTCGCGTGTTCGACGTGCGCGACGGGCGACTCACGAACGGCCGCATTTTCGTGGAGATGGAGCAGGGCATTCCCGACGGTCTGCGCGTGGACGAACACGGCAACGTCTGGACCAGCGCCGCCGACGGCGTGCACTGCTACGCGCCGGACGGCACGCTGCTCGGCAAGATCCTGATTCCCGAGGCGGTCGCGAACCTGACCTTCGGCGGCCTCAACCGCAACTGCCTGTTCATCACGGCGACGACCTCGGTCTATTCGCTGCCGGTTGGCGTGCGCGGCGCGCGCTGATTCGATATCGCAGCATTCCGCAAGACAAGAACCCTTCAGAGGAGATGACTTTCCATGCGTAAATTGAGCCACATTGCCGGCGCGGTGGCGCTGATGAGCCTCGCGTTTGCGGCGACGGGCGCGCACGCGCAAGTGTCGCAAACGAGCACGGCGACGAAGAAGATTGCGCTGTCGAACAACTACGCGGGCAACGCGTGGCGGCAGACCATGATCAAGGACTGGCAGACGGTGACGAACGAAGCCGTCGCGCAAAAACGCGTCGCGGCGGCGCCCACGTTCACCACGGCCGAGAACCAGGTGACCGAGCAGGCGCAGCAGATCCAGAACCTGATCCTGCAAGGCTATAACGCGATCGTCGTGGATGCGGCTTCGCCCACGGCGCTCAACGGTGTCATCAAGCAGGCGTGTGCGGCGGGCATCGTCGTGGTGTCGTACGACGGCATCGTGACCGAGCCGTGCGCGTATCGCGTGTCGTTCGATTTCCACGCGTGGGGCGCGAATCAGGTCGACTATCTGGCGAAGCGTCTGAACGGCAAGGGCACGCTGCTCGAAGTGCGTGGTCTCGCCGGTGTGTCGGTGGACGAGGCGATTCACCAGGGTATCGTCGACGAACTCAAGAAGTATCCGGGCATGAAGATCGTCGCGAGCGTCAACGGCAACTGGACGCAGACGGTCGCGCAAAAAGCCGTGGCGGGCGTGCTGCCCACGCTGCCGAAGATCGACGGTGTGACGACGCAGGGCGACGACGGCTTCGGCACCGCGCAGGCGTTCAAGGCCGCGGGCCGCCCGACGCCGATCATCGTGCTCGGCAATCGCTACGACGAACTGAACTGGTGGAAGAACCAGGCGGGCGCGGGTTATGAAACGACCTCGGTGTCGAATCCTCCGGGCGCGGTGACGGCGGCGTTCTGGGTCGCGCAGCAGGCGCTCGCGGGCAAGAAGATGCCGAAGGACATTCAGGTGCCGCTCGTGAGCGTGACGCGCGAAACGCTCGACGCGGAACTCGCCAAGCTCAAGCCGGGCGGCGTGAGCGACAAGCTCTATACGGTGGAAGAAGCCGTGGCGGTGGTCGACAAGAAGTGAGGTTGAGATGACGTGAAAAAGGCGCCGCGTTGAAAGACGCGGCGCCTTTTTTTGTTGGACCGATTCTGGCTTATTTGGCCCAGCGCAGCACCAGCGGATCGAGCCGCTTCGCGACGCGCAGCAGGCTCGCGCGCGTGGCCTCGACCACGCCCGGCAGCGGCGCGCGCACGGCGTCCGAGGCGATCACGCCGCCGGCCTTCATCAGCACCTTCGCGGTCGCGATGCCGCCTTGCCGGTTCTCGTGATTGATGAGCGGCAGCCAGCGCTGATAAGCGTCCTCGGCGGCCTCGACCTGCCCGGCAGCCCATGCGTCCATGATCTGGCGGATGCCGTCCGGGTAGCCGCCGCCCGTCATCGCGCCGGTCGCGCCCGCTTCGAGATCGGCGATCAGCGTGATCGCTTCCTCGCCGTCCCACGGTCCGACGATCGCGTCGCCGCCCACGCGGATCAGCTCGCGCAATTTCGCCGCCGCTTGCGGCACTTCGATCTTGAAGTAGCTCACGTGCTCCAGTTCGTGCGCGAGGCGCGCGAGAAACGGCACGGTGAGCGTGGTGCCGCTCATCGGCGCGTCCTGGATCATCACGGGAATCGTGACGGCGTCCGAGACCGCGCGGAAGAAGCCGTAAATCGCGGCCTCGTTCGCGCGCAGCGTCGCGCCGTGATACGGCGGCATGACCATCACCATCGCGGCGCCTGCGTCCTGCGCGGCGCGGCTGCGTTCGGCGCACACGCGCGCGCTGAAATGCGAAGTCGTGACGATCACCGGCACGCGGCCCGCGACGTGTTCGAGCACGCAGCGCATCACGGTTTCGCGTTCGGCGTCGGTCAGCGAAAACTGCTCGGAGAAGTTCGCGAGGATGCACAGGCCGTTCGAGCCCGCGTCGATCATGAAGTCGGTGCAGCGGCGCTGGCCGTCGAGGTCGAGGTCGCCGTTTTCCGTGAAGATGGTCGGCATGACCGGGAAGACGCCGCGATAGGGCGTAGCAGAGGCTTGAGCTTGTGTCATGGTCGAATATTAGTTAGGCATGCGTATGGAGTACTCGATAACGCGCTTCAGGTGATCGCACCGATCTGCCAGGGCACGAACTCGTTTTGCCCGTAACCATGCAGTTCGCTGCGCGTGCGCGTGCCCGAGGCCGTGTCGAGCATCATGCGGAACAGCGCTTCGCCGAGCGCGTCGATGTCGTCGTTACCGTCCACTACGCCGCCGCAATTCAGGTCGATGTCGTCCGACTGGCGCTTCCAGAGCGCGCTATTCGTGGCGAGCTTCAGCGAAGGCGAGGGCGCGCAGCCATAGGCCGAGCCGCGCCCCGTCGTGAAGCAGATCAGGTTCGCGCCGCCCGCGACCTGGCCCGTCGCCGAGATCGGGTCGTAGCCGGGCGTGTCCATGAACACGAGGCCTTTCGCGAGCACCGGCTGCGCGTATTCGTAGACATCGACGAGATTCGTGCTGCCCGCCTTGGCGATGCCGCCGAGCGATTTTTCGAGCACGGTGGTGAGGCCGCCCGCCTTGTTGCCCGCCGAGGGATTGTTGTTCATCGACGCGTTATGGCGCGCGCAATAGTCTTCCCACCAGCGGATGCGCGCGACCAGCTTGTCGCCGACTTCGCGCGTCACCGCGCGGCGCGTGAGCAGATGTTCCGCGCCGTAAATCTCGGGCGTTTCGGAGAGGATCGCGGTGCCGCCGTGGCGCACCAGCCGGTCGACGGCCGCGCCGAGCACCGGGTTCGCGGTGATGCCCGAATAGCCGTCCGAGCCGCCGCATTGCAGGCCCACGGTCAGATGGCTCGCGCTTACGCGCTCGCGCCGCACGTCATTCGCCGCGCCCAGCATCTCCTTGACGATCTCGATGCCTTTCGCGATGGTTTTGGCCGTGCCGCCGCTGTCCTGAATCGTAAAGGTGCGCAAGCCCGCGTGCTCCTTGAGGCCCTGCGTTTCGAGCAGGCGCGGAATCTGGTTGGTCTCGCAGCCAAGCCCGATCACCAGCACGCTCGCGAAATTCGGGTGGCACATGTAGCCGCCCAGCGTGCGTTGCAGCAGCGCGAGCGCTTCGCCTTCGGTGTCCACCGCGCAGCCCACGCCGTGCGTGAGCGCGACCACGCCGTCGACGTTCGGGAACGCGGCGAGCGCTTCGGGATGAATGTCGCGGCGGAAGTGATCGGCGATGGCGCGCGCGACCGTCGCCGAGCAATTCACGGAAGTCAGGATACCGATGTAATTGCGTGTGGCCACGCGGCCGTCGGCGCGCACGATGCCGTCGAAGCTCGCGCGTTCGTTGTCGGCCACGAATGCCGTGGCGCGTGCGCCCTCGCTGAACGCGTAGTCGCGCGCGAACTCGCCCATGTCGAGATTGTGCGTATGCACATGATCGCCGGGCGAGATCGCCTGACGCGCGAAGCCGATGATCTGGCCGTAACGATGCACGGGCGCGCCCGCCGCGATCGCGCGTGTGGCGACCTTGTGGCCCGGCGGAATCAGGCCGCTGACGCGCACGCCGTCGCCTTCGACGGGCATGCCGCCGATCAGCTGTTCGAGCGCGACGACGACATCGTCGGCGGGATGCAGGCGGATCACGCGCGCGGGCGCGGGCGCGGGTTGGGACGATGGCGTGTGCGGCATGGCGGAAGTGAGTGTGGACATGATCGCAAGTGAATTAGGACGCGAAATAAGCGGCGCCGCGTGCTCAGTCGAGGCCGCGGTCGCGATAGTCGATGAGACTCGCGCAGACGGCGAGGCCGAACGCAGCGGCGACGAAGAACATCAGCGCGAGGAAATAGGTGCCCGTCGTTTGCACGATGACGCCGATCAGGATCGGCACGATCACGCCGACGATGTTGCCGGAGAAGTTCATCGCGCCCGCGAGCAGGCCGGCGCGCGACTGGCCGCCGAGCGTGGCGGGCACGCCCCAGAACATGCCGCACCAGCGGATGAAGAACAGCGCGATGGAGAGCAGCACGACCACGCTGACGAGGCCGGTGGCGTAGCTCACGGCGAGAATCGCGGCGGCCGAGGCGAGGCCCGCGAAGCCGAACATCGACTTCATCACGCGGTTCGGCTCGCCGCCCTTCGCGCGCCAGGTGTCGGCCAGCCAGCCGCCGAACAGTTCGCCGAAGAAACCGCACAGGAAGATCACGAAGGTCGCGCCGCCCATCTGCTTGAGGTCGAAGCCGTGCGCCTTGTGCAGATAGCTGGGCATCCACGTCATCAGGCCGTAGAACACGCTGTTGTAGCAGGCCCAGCTCGCGAACATGCAGAGCACCGAGCGGTCGGCGAGCACGGCGCGCAGCGGCAGGCGCTCGCGCGGCGCGCGGGCGCTGCGTTGGCGGCGCGCGCCTTCGACGTGCGCGAGTTCCGCGGCGTTCACGCCCGGATGCTCGGACGGATGATTGCGGATGTACCACCACGCGATCACGCCGACGACCACCGTGCCCACGCCCGCCACCACGAAGGCGAGCCGCCACGAACCGAGCCACGCGATCAGCCCGGTGATGATGATCGCGCCGAAGGCCGAGCCGAGCGGCGCGCCGCCGTCGAGCAGCGCCGCGCCGCGGCCGCGCTCCGAAGGCGTGAGCCACGAACCGGCGAGCTTGGCGCCCGCGGGCATGATCGGCGATTCCGCCACGCCGAGGCCGAGGCGCGTGAGCAGCAGCGGAATCCAGTGGAAGCAGCCGGCGGCGAAGGCCTGGCACGCGCCCCACGCGACCGTCGCCATGCCGACGAGATTGCGCGCCTTGAAGCGGTCGACCAGCAGGCCGCTCGGGATCTGCATCAGCGCATAGGTCCAGAAGAACGCGCTCAGCAGCACGCCTTCGAGCGCGGGCGTGAGATTGAATTCGGTCGAGATGAGCGGCAGCGCCACCGAGAGCGACGCGCGGTCGATGTAGTTGATCGACGAGAGCAGCAGCAAGATCCAGAAAATGCGCCAGCGGACGGCGGTGGGCGCGGCGGCGCGGCTGTCGGCGCGCGCGTCTGCCCGGGCCGTGGCGGTGTCTTCCAGTTGCATGGATGTCTCCTGTGGGGATCGGCGCGGCATCGACGCTCGATCGAGGCCGCGCTTAGTGCACTAGTGAATTAATATATTAGTTCTTCGATGATAGAAGAACCTGGCCGCGATCACAACGAAAGCGGGCGCGACCGAGGGAAATCCCTGGAGCGCCCGTCCGGCGGGGCCTAAAGAATTGGGACACTAATATACTGACGGCATGGTTCCGGCCCGCGTGGCGGAACGCTCAGCAACCCATCCGAGATATGACAGAAAACCGCAACGAACCCGAGGCGTTCGTCGCCCGGCTGCTTCAGGCCGACTTTCAGCTGGACCGCGCGAACGCGCTCTCCACGCAGCTTTACCAGTTGCTGCGCGACGCCATCGTGACGATGACGCTGCAACCCGACGATGTGATCTTCGAGCGAGCGCTGGCCGACGCGCTCGGCATCTCGCGCACGCCCGTGCGCGAGGCGCTGCTGCAACTGTCGCGCGAGGAACTGGTGCGCATCGCGGCGCAGTCGGGCACCTTCGTCGCGCCGGTGAAGCGCGAGCAGTTCGCGGAGAGCGCGCTGATCCGCAAGGTGCTGGAGACGGCGAGCATCCGCCGCGCGGCCGAGATCATCACGACGCGCGAGCTTGAACAGCTGCACGATATTCAGGAGGCGCACCGGCGCGCGATCGCGCGCGACAACGCGGTGGCCGCGATCAGTTGCGACAACGCGTTTCACGCGACCGTCTGCGCGGCCGCGCGGCTGCCGCGCGTGCAGCAGCTGGTGGAATTCGCGCGCGCGCCGATCGACCGCGTGCGCCACGTGACCGTGCGCGATCCCGTGGTCGCCGACGTCACGCTCAAGCAGCATCAGGCGATTCTCGAAGCGCTCGAACGCCACGATCCCGACGCGGCCGAGCGCGCGCTGCGCGATCATCTCGACGATGCGTTCGTGCGCCAGCAAGCCGCTTACGACGCTAACGTCGATCTGTTTCAGGGACGCTGAAGTTTTCGTTCCGCGGACTCTGCGGATTTACAAGGCGAGATGACCGGAGCGGCGCTGGCGTGCGGGCATCGCGCTTTGCGCGCGCGGCGCAGACGCATCGCCGAACTCACCGGTGTCGCGCGTGACGGCAAACTGGCGGCGATACTCGGTCGGCGTGAGTTGAAAATGTTGGCGGAACAGTTTGGACAGGCCCGCGCCGTTGGCGATACCGCAGCGGCGCGCGATCTTTTCGACGGGCAAATCGGTTTCCGCCAGTAGTCGGCAAATCGCCTCGATGCGCAGATTCAGCACGTATTCCGAAGGCGTGAGATTCGTCGCGGCCTTGAAGCGGCGCAGGAAATTACGCTCGCTCATCGCGGCGGCCTGGGCGGCGTCGCGAATGCTCATCGGCTTGTCGAAATGCGCTTCGAGCCAGCGGATGGCGGCGGTGATCTTGTCGTTCGCGATGGAGGCGAGTGCGGGAAGATCGGGCGGCGATGGGCGTGCTTTATCTGCGTAGGTATCCGAACTATCGGCGAGGGTCGGCGAGGTCGCGCCGCATTCTTCGTCGATCAGCGCACGCGCGGCGTCGGCCAGATCTCGCGGACCCACCGACGTATGACCCGCAGCGTCGGCGGCCGATTCAGCGGACGAGCGCTCGATAACGCCCGCCGCGCACAATTGCTCGCGCGTTTTCGCGGTGGCGACAAGCCGTTCGCCGCGCGACTGCGCGCGCTGGAACCACTGGACGAGCCGCGTATCCTTGAGCGCGCGCTGAAGCCCCGTTCCGCTCATGATGAAGAACGCGCGGTAATCGCTTTTCGATCGCGTGGCATCGATGCGTTCGGTCCAGACGAACACCGACGTCGCGCTCGCGATCCGTCCGCCCGCCGCCGAGAACAGCACGATGTCGCGCGGCGTGAGGTCGGCATCGGCGGCATCGGCGGTATCGGCGGTATCGGCGGTATCGGCGGCCTCGTTATCCGCGTCGGCGGGCTGAAGCGCATCGACGAGTCTCGAAAGCTCGGACAGCGCGAAGCCGTTGAACAGCACGATGCCGATCGGTGTTCGATGAAGGGCATCCGGCGAGGCGAACTGATGCGCGGGACAAGACACGTTCTGACTTTCCGAAAGAGTGAGGCGAGGCGAAAGCGGGCTCATGCAGCGTCGATTTCGCCGCCGATCATTTCGAGCACGTGATAGCGCAGCGCAAAGGCGCCCGTCGACGTCGGCATCGCGGCCGCGCCGATCAGATGCGCGAGCCGGAACAGCGCGGCGCGCGGCGGCAACGCGCCGGACGTCATCCACAAACCGTCGCGCCCGATCGGCAAGGTCTGCGCATGACCGGCGAACAGCGCGATCGCGAGGCCGTCGGCCGGGTCCATGCGCGCGATCGCGCGATTGGCGCCCATGCAGTTCCAGCAAAACGTCGCGCCGGGCATCCGCGAGGGTTTGATCATGTGCACGACCATCTGCGCGCCGGGACTGTCCGGTGCAAGTGCGATCGACCACGTTAGCAGGCCGTTGAGCGTGGGCAGCGATTCGAGCCACGTTTGCGCGAGTGCGCTGTCGTAGCCCCACAACCGGATGGCGATGTGCAGCGGCGAATGCGCAATCGGGCGCGCGGGATCGGGCCGCGCGGCCTCACGCTGATTCGCGCGGCGTCCGCCCGTGTGACTGGGCTTCATCATGGTGTTGGAAACTCCCCATTGCCTTGGAGTGGACAGTTTGCGGCGCAATTTGGACAACGCGTGTCCGGTTTCGCACGCAAATGAACAATCACGCGTTCGGTGAAAACGCGATCGTTCTGGACACGCTGTGTCCGGTTCATCCCCACTGCCGGCGTGTGTTACAGCAGCGTCGCCATTTCGGCTGCCGCAAGTGCATAACGAATCAGGCGGCGGTCGCTCGAATCGAGCGCGTCGGCGTGAAAGTGCAGCAGATCGCGCAACGCGCCCGCCAGGCGCTTCGCGGGATGCATGCTGGCATCGGCAAGCGGCCACGCGTGCATCAGATAGGCGAGCGGCACGACACGGCGGCTTTCGCACCAGCGCTCGAACAGACGCGCGCAGCAGCGTTCGAGATCGTCGATCAGCGTTTCGCGCGATGCGTGCGATTCGCGCGATTGTTGCGATTCGCGCGCTTCAGGTAATCGCGAATCGACGATGGACGCGCGCATGACAGGTTCACGTTCCGGCATAGGCTCAACGCAGAGAAGGCGCGCGAATGCGCAGTCCAGGTGGTCAATCGCCCATCGCGATGGGCAGCGATCGCGAGTCAATGTAGCAATGCCCGCTAACGTCCGCGCCCGATTGGCCAAATCGCACCCGGTTTGGCCGATCACGACAATTGATTCACGCGCGGCTAACGCTTGAGCGAAGCCTGCATTTGCGCGCGGTAATCGGTAGGCGTCGTATTCAAGCGGCGGCGCAGTAGTTTGGACAACTGCGCGCCGCCGCGCAAACCGCAGCGGCGCGCGATCTTGTCCACGGGCAGCCGCGTGTCGGCGAGCATCTTGCAGCAGAGTTCGATGCGGGTCTGCTGCAAATACTCAGAGGGCGTCACGCCGGTTTCCGCCTTGAAACGGCGCTGGAAATTGCGGTTGCTCATCGAGGCGAATTTCGCCGCGTCGTCCGTGCTGATGGCGCGCGTGGCATTCGTTTCGAGCCAGTGCGCCGCGCGCTGGATCTGCTGACTGAGCGCGGCCACGGAGCGCTTGCCCGCGAGCGAGCAGAAGTGCCAGCGCAGCGGCTGGCTCGCGCGGCGGCCGATGTCCTGCGCCACCGCCGCGCCGAGATCGGATTCGACCAGCGCGAGCGCGAGTTCGACCGGGCTCGTCGCATGTCCGGTGCGTTCGAGTCCGTCGTGTTCGGCCAGCGTGCGGGCCACGTGTGCGCTCAGCCACGCGGGACGCGCCGCGTCGTCGTGCGACTCGCCGTCGGCGATCGCGAAGACCTTGGCGGCGAAGCCGACGAAACGGCTCAGCGCCGCGTGGGGCGGTTCGTGCGTGGCGTCGGCGTGGTTGCCCACAGGATCGCCGGTCGCGACGAACACGGCATGAAAGGCATCGGCGTGAGACGGGGGCTCCGCGCGCGCCGTCTGTAGCCCGATCGACGACGCGCTGCGCACGACGCCGCCGCTCGCCGAGAGCAGGCGCACATCGTAGGGCGAGCCGTCGCTCGACGTGCCCGCATGGACCCGATTCGCGAGATGCAGAATCTCCACGACGGCGCCGACCGGCAGCAGCGCAAAGCCGTCGCAGACCACGACGCCGATTTTTTTCGCGCGATGACGCCCGGCATTCGCCCCGAGCGTTGCATCGGGCGGAAGTTGTTGCAGCCGCGCACCCGCCATTGCCGCCATCCCCGCGTGATGTTGGTTTGCGTGCCTGAGCGGCACTTGTCGGTGCATCTTAGTCAGCGCGTATCGAAAGGGCGCGGGCGTGGCCGATTGCGACCCATCCTGGGCGGATTCGCGCACAAAGGCGCTGCGAGCGCGAGCGGCGGCGGGTGGGATGAATTCCGCCGAGCTGCTGTTGGAATCGGTCAGGGCCGATGGCGAAAAAAGTGGCGCGCCTATGATGCGGCGCTGCTGGCGACATCCGCGCCGGTATAACCGGGCAAGCCGACGCCAATGACATCTGCCATCACGATTGCAACGACCGCCACGACCACCACCACCGCCACGCCTGCAACGATCCACGACGACGCAAGCCGCCGCCAGAACGACAGCCGCCACACGATCGGCGTGCTGCTCTTTGAGGGCTTCAGCTTTCTGATGATGAGCGTGATCTCCGATCTGTTCCGTTTCGCCAACGAGACGTCGGCGGCGCGCGCGCATGGCGCGATGTACTACGACGTGCGCTTTTTGTCGCTCGACGGCGGGCAGGTCCGTTCGTCGTCGTCGCTCGACGTGTGGACGCATGCGTGCGAGACGCAGCGCGCCACGCGCTTCGACGTGCTGTTTATCGGCGACGGCGCGGGCGCGAGCCGCGCGGCGGCGCAAGCGCGCCTGCTGCGCTGGCTCATGGGCGCGCTGCCCGCGTGCGGCGTGGTCGACGCGTTCGGCGAAGGGTGCGAGGTGCTCGACGCCGCGCGCGCCGCCGGCTGGCGCGGCGGCGGATGCGGACAAGCGACCGTGCGGGCATCGGCCGATGCGTCCGGCTGGGCCACGCCGACCACCACGGCGCTCGCGCGCGTCAAGCGCGATCTGGGCGTGCGGGCCGCGCACGAGGTTGCGAGCCGCTTGTCGTCGGCGGGAGCGAGCGCGTTGAACTCGGCGTTCGCGAAGGGCAACCCGGCCTCGTCGAGCGAGCGTGTGCGCGCCGCCGTGCAGTGGTTCGAGGCCAACTGCACGCACGCGGTGCAGGTGGCGGACGTCGCGCGCATGGCGGCCATGAGCGAGCGGAATTTCCTGCGCTGCTTCAAGCTCGAAACCGGCCTCACGCCCTTGAAGTTCCTGTTGCGCGCGCGTCTGGAACTGACCTCGGCCTTGCTCGTGTCGACGGATTTGTCGCTCGACGGCATCGCCAAACGCTGCGGCTGGCGAGGCGGAGAAACCATGGCGCGTCTCTTCGTGAAGCGTTTTGCATGCACGCCCGCCGAGTACCGCGCGCACGCGCGGGCGCGCGTGAAGAATGCCGGCGAATGCCATCCGCCGGTGCAAAGTGCGAGCTGAATCCGTGTCCTTTTCCGCCATTTTCAATGAATGGCTTTATTCGCCATCAATGTCTTTTTTGGCAAACGGTTGCGCGAATTTGGTGCAAAGTTGCATCGGTGTGAATTGCGAATTCATGGAGCATAAGTAGAAGCCCGTATTGCATCGCTATTCGTACGAAAATGATTCAGAAATGAAACATGAGTGAAGATGGCAGGGTTAATGAAAGAATTGGTAAGGTGATGAATCATCAATGAAAACAATGCTTTCCGAGTGATGTTGATGATAGGATTCGAGCCTTTCTGGTGCTGGTGTCTGGCCGGTTTGAACCAATTCGCTTAACCCTCTGCTTAAGCGTGTTATTGAAAAGACCGGCAAACGTTTTCCAGATTTTTGTCGAATGCCATTTGCCGCCAAGATGTTGGCGATTTCCGCCAGTCACGGTTTAAACGTGCACTCACATACTGTAGGATCAGATCCAGTCGATTAAGTCAGCTCGACGCAAGCTGATTGGACAATTGATTAGGGGGTAACAGATGGAGTGTGGGACACGTAGTCAACGAAACAACGTCGCGGAGTTGCATGCCTTGCCGCATCTGGATGCAGCAAGGCGCATTGGACTCCTGCTTTTTAGCGGATTCGCGCTGCCCGAAGCGGCAACGGTTCTGGAGATGTTCCAGTCGGCGAATGCCTTGTCGCAATCGGAGTCGGCCATGGGTAGCAAGGTGCGCTACGACGTCACCCTGCTATCGATCGCGGGCGGCCGCATCGACAGTTCCTCGTCGGTGTTCGTGTGGACCGAGAGTGTCGAAAACCGCCGCTTCTCGGACGGCTTCCATACGCTCTTTGTCGCGGGCGGCGCCGGCGCGCGCCATGCCCTGCGCGACGAGCGGCTGATTCGCTGGCTGCAGCGCGAGGGCTCGCGCAGCGAGGCCGTGGTGCCGATCGGCGACGGGCGCCTGTTGCTCGATGCGGCCGGTGTCGAGCGATCGACGCATGGCTGGGACGCGTTCTTGCGCGGCGCGAGCGAACCGCATCGTTCGGCGGAAGGCGGCTTTGCGGCCGTGGCCACCGCGCCGGTGCGCAAGGCGCTCGCGCTGATCGAGCAGGACTTCGGCGGCGACTTCGCACGCGAAGCCGTGGGGCGCGTGATGACGCAGCAGCAGACCTCGTTTACCGCGACGATTCGCGAGAACGTGTCGGGCTTCGTGAGCGAGCGCATTCAGGCGTCGGCGAAATGGCTCGAGGCGAATGGCGACCGGCCCATCACGATCGACGACGCGGCGCAGATCGCCGCGATGAGCGAACGCAATTTTCTGCGCCGCTTCAAGATCGAAATGGGCGTGACGCCGTCCGACTATCTGCTCTACGTGCGCATCGATATGTGCTGCCGTTTGCTCGTCGATACCGATCTGCCCGTCGACAAGGTCGCGCGGCGCTGCGGTCTCGGCAGCGGCGGCTGGCTCGCGAAGCTGTTCCGCAAGCATCTCTCGACCACGCCGACGGAATATCGCACCAACATGCGCCGCTCGGCTGCCTGAACGCTTGAATGCTTGAATGCGAATCACAAATATCGCGTTTGTCATATTCGCTCGCTCGAACGCACGAACGCACGCGCCTGAGCGTGCGCGTTGACGCCATGCATGCGCGTGATGCGATGCGTGGCCGTATCGGCGTTTCGGGTTTTAACGCGGCTTTTTAAAGCGCGGGCATGCGCCGATAAGCGGCCGGCGTGACGCCGAGCTGACTACGCAGCAGACGCGTGAGCCGCGCGCCATTCCCCATGCCGCAGCGACGCGCGATGTGCTCGACGGGCCAATCGGTTTGCACGAGCAGGCGGCAGATTGCGTCGACGCGCAGACGCTGCAAATAAGCGTTCGGTGTTTGCCCGGTTTCAATCTTGAAGCGGCGCAGAAAATTGCGTTCGCTCATCGCGGCCGCTTCGGCGGCGTCATGCATTGCCACCGATTCGTCCCAATGCGTATCGAGCCATCGCAGCGCGGCTTGAATCTGCTCGCTCGGGCCGCGCCTGGCGATCGAATCGGGCGTGCAGGGTAAAGGCGATTCGATGCGATGCGCGATCTGTTTTTCGACGCGCCGCGCGATGGCCGTGCCCTGGTCCGTTTCGATCAATTGCAGGGCGACGGCAAAGCGCGCGTTGTGCGGGCGGCTCGCGCGTTTCGCGTTAGCCGATTCATCGTGACGGACCGCGCGCGCATCATCGTGCGCGGGCATGCGCCGTCTCGCGGCGCGCAGCCATCGCAGACCGCGCGCCGACGCGATCAGCCGCTCGCCGTTCGACTCCGCACGCATGAACCACTGCGCGACGCGCCGGTCGCGCAACTCGGCGCACAGGCCCGAGCCCTCGATGAGAAAAAGCGTGTCGAACGCCGACGAGGGCGCATGCAGGTCGAGCCCCTCGGTCCAGACGAACACCGACGAATCGCTGGCGATGCGGCCGCCCGAAGGCGAGAGCAGGGTGACGCGCCAGGGCGTCGCGTCGTCGTTATCGCTGTCGTCGCCACCTTGGCCGCGCATCGTGTTCGCCAACTGGAACGCTTCCACGAGCTGCGCCATTTCGGGCAACGAAAAGCCGTTGAACACGACGACGCCAATCGACTTTCGTTCGGCGCGCGAAGCGAGAGCGACGGCGCCGCTGCCACGGCACGACAGGTGCGCGAAAAAAGGCACGATGGTGTTTCCCTGGAGTGAGGCAAGCCCGCTTGACGCGCGGCGATGCGCGTGCTGCTGCATGCCCGCTGACGATCCGGGGCGTACGGTGGCGGTGTGCGTGATGACGAGTCGCACAACGATACAACGCGCTTGCCGCGCCGCTATACCGTGCGTCTCAATGGTGCATTGCGCGGTGCATCGCGCGGTACATCGTATTCAGGCACGCCATCTGCTATCAGGCGCGATTGAATGTGCATGCCGTTCGGCGGCGCGACGCCACTTTCAATGACGAAGGCGGTGATTGAAATGGTGCGTATTGCATAACATCGAGGATGAGCCGCCTTGCGTGAATCAATGAAACATTCGCGTGGGTTCATCCTCTGCATTATCGGCAGACGCGAGGGAAAGTTTAATCGTTTGGTGCGATGCCAGGATATCCACCAGGTATTAACCTTTTCTGACACTTTTTCTGAAAAGTTCGCGTAGACTTTTTGAAACGCCACCTTTTTGCTCGTTGCGCATCGTTATGCGGACGCTGGAATCGGGTGGTGCACAAACCCTGGTTATAGACGTGTCCGCACGTGTGCCAACTTACATGAAATTTGCCCTTCTGGAACCCGATCTCGCAGAGCTCGACCGCGTCCTCGAAAGTTGCGCGTTGTCCGGGCATGTCTGTTTCGGTGCATCGAACGACGAGGCGTTCCGAAGCCTGCTGGCCGAGGTTTCGGTGGACGTCTGCCTGATCGATTGGGTCGACCCGGACTGCTGCCGCTACGAGACTCTGGCGCGGCTCGCGCGGTCCGAGCCGGGCATGCCCGTGGTGCTTTGCGTGGCGCCCGGCACCCCGTACAGCGTGATCGATTCGGGGCTGAAACACGGTGCGAGCAGCAGCATCGAAAAACCGTTTCGCGCGATCGACTCACTCGCTACGCTGTGCTCCTGGGAAACAAACAGCTTTATTCCTTCTTACGTTTCCAGCAGCAGAATGATGTGATCTTTCGGCGATTCGGTAAAAATCGCCAGATCATCTCGCGCCATTCTTTTTTATCGACGTCAAATTACCGATTCGCCATCGGGAATGGCGTATTGCACGCTTTCTTTTATATTCTCGGCGATTCCCGCACGAACGTGCAGTTCAATCAAGCCATTCGCAGCATTCCGTTCCTTCCGTTTCCGCCATTTTCCCTGCCTTGTGCAGCGGCTGTGTATGGGCCTGTGTATTGGCCTGTGTATGGGCCTGTGTCAGCGCCTGTCTATCGCGCCATTCCGCGTCCGCCAATTCCATACCGCATGACGCCATTTTGACGGCTCGGCGATTCGCGCTCGCGCGGCGCGCCGTCCGATCGTTTCGATTCGCCGCTTCGACAGACCGCATGACCCGATACCGCCAACATCCTGGCCGGATCAGTCAGCGCGCAAGGACGCTGCGGGACGCGTGCCTATGATGCGTTGCAACGAGCGGGTGCTCGTACATCGCGGCGCTACCGAGGCCAGGGCGGCCAAGCCGGCCACGCCGGGCGACGTCCGCGATGATGCGATGCGCCAGACCATGGGCGCGCCGCTCGCCATTCAGGCACGCCAGCGAATCGATGGGCCGCGTGCCATCGCCGCTCAGCTCACGCACGGGAGTCGGACAATGCCAGGAATACAAGGACTGCTTGCGCGGCTGCTCGACGCCGCGCTCATCGGGTTGGGCGCGCTGCTGGCTTCGCAGATCCGCTATCAGGACGCCGTCGACAATCCGATGAACAGCGGGTTCATCGCCTTTGCGATCGCATTCGCGCTCGCCGCGTTTCCGGTGTTCGGACTCTATGAATCGTGGCGCGGCCGTTCGCTGCCCGTGCTGGTCGGCAAGACCTCGCTCGCCTGGATCGTGGTGCAGGTGTGCGGGCTCGTGCTGATGTTCTCGCTGCATCGGACCGATCTGGTGTCGCGCCTGTGGTTCGTCTACTGGACGGCCATCTCGGGCGGCGCGCTGATCGCCGCGCGTCTCGTCGTGCATGGCGTGATGCGCCGCGTGCGCCATGCGGGCATGAATCTGCGCGATGTGGCGATCGTCGGACACGGCGAACGCGGCCGCGAACTCGTGAACAAGGTTCAGGTGTCGCCCGCAAGCGGCTTTCGCGTGACCGCGATGTTCGATCCCGCCGCCATGGAGCGGCGCGATGCGAACGGCGAGAGCGAATTCGAGCGCTTCGTCGCGCGCGTGCGCGGCAATAAGGTGCGCGAGATCTGGCTGGCGTTGGCGTTGTCGGAGAGTCAGACGATTCAGCGTTTCGTGCGCGAATTCCGCAATGAGCTGATCAACATCCGTTTCATTCCCGATATGCAGAGCGTCGCGCTGTTCGACGGCGGCATGACCGATCTGATCGGCGAACCGGCGATCAATCTGATTGCGTCGCCGCTGCCGCCGCATGCGATGGTGAAGAAGGACATTTTCGACCGCTTGTTCGCGGCCGCCGCGCTGCTCGCGCTCTCGCCGCTGTTGCTGGCAATTGCCGTTGCGGTGAAGCTCTCGTCGCGCGGGCCGGTGTTCTTCCGCCAATTCCGCAAGGGCGCCGACGGTCACGCGTTCCGCATCTACAAGTTCCGCACCATGCGCGTGCATGCAGAGCAGACGGGCGTCGTCACGCAGGCGACGCGCGGCGATCCGCGCATCACGCGCGTCGGCGCTTTCCTGCGGCGCACGAGTCTCGACGAACTGCCGCAATTCATCAACGTGCTGCGCGGCGAAATGTCGGTGGTCGGACCGCGCCCGCATGCGCTCGAACACGACGAGTTCTATCAGGACGTGGTGACCGACTATATCCATCGCTATCGCATCAAGCCGGGCATTACCGGCTGGGCCCAGGTGAATGGTTATCGCGGCGAAACCGATCGCATCGAGAAGATGGAAAAGCGCGTGGAGCACGATCTTTATTACCTGCGCAACTGGTCGTTCGCGCTCGACATGCGCATCGTGATGGCGACCGTGGTGAAAGGGCTCGTCAATAGCAACGCGTATTGAACGCATAGTGAACGCGCTTGAACGCGATTTGAATGCGCTCAATCGAAAACCGATCGGGAGATGAACAGATGAGCAGCAGTCTCGGTGCGCAACACGGACGCGCGACTCCGCTGATTTTGCTGACCGGCCGCAACGGTCAGGTCGGCCACGAACTGATGCGCGCGCTCCAGGGGCTGGGCCGCGTGGTCGCGCCGGAGCGCCTCGGCCTCGATCTCGCCGATCCCGATTCGATCGTGCAGGTCATGCGCGATCTGCGTCCGCAAGTGGTGATCAACGCAGCCGCGTATACGGCTGTGGAGCGCGCGGAAACCGAGCGCGAATTCGCTTATCGCATCAACGCTGAAGCGCCGCATGTGATGGCGATCGAAGCGAAACGCGCGGGCGCGTTGCTGATTCATTATTCGACCGATTACGTGTTCGACGGCACCAAGACCGCGCCCTATGTCGAGAACGACACCGCGCGTCCGCTGAGCGTCTACGGCTTTTCGAAGCTGGCGGGCGAGCGCGCGATTGCGAACGTGGGCGGCCGCCATCTGATTCTGCGTACGAGCTGGGTTTATGGCCTGCGCGGCAAAAACTTCCTGCGCACGATTCTGCGGCTGGCGCAGGAGCGCGAGTCGTTCGACGTTGTGGCAGACCAGTTCGGCGCGCCGACATGGAGCGCGACGATTGCCGCGCAGACCGCGCATATCGTCGCGCAAAGTCTCGCGGCCGACGATCGCGGCGCGTGGTGGGACGAGCGCTCGGGCCTCTATCACCTGACGGCGTCGGGCTGCGCATCGTGGCACGACTTCGCCTCGACCATCGTCGAGGCGGTGGGCAGTGCGGCGGACGTGCGGCCGATCGACAGCGGCGCATGGCCGACGGCCGTGCAACGTCCCGCGAATTCCGCGCTCGATTGCAGCAAGCTCTGGCGCACCTTCGGTCTGCGCGCGCCGGAATGGGACGCCGCGCTGCGCTGCTGTCTCGACGGCGTCGCGCTGCCCCAGGTCGTGGCTGCCGCGACTTGATCGACACAATGGCGTGACCGACAACGCACGGCTGCCGCGCAACTTCGCTGCGATGATGAGCGGCCTGTGCATGACTCGCCCGCTGCTCGCGCGACGCGGGCCGCAGCCCTTCGACGAACGGTTGCGCCTCTATGGCGTGGATACGGTTTCGCGTGGGGCAGCGATCGTCTCGTGCTGACCGCGTTCGACGCGCCGCGCGTGCTCTACGGCAGGAAGTTCCGCGTGCGCGCGCAAGGCGGCGGGCGCTGGCCGCTTGAAGACCGCGACGGCACACGCTCGCGCACGGCGTGGTGAATCAGCGCGTGACGGTGCCGACCGACATTGCTCCCGAGCCCGGCTTCATCGAGATCTGCGAATTGCGCGGGCGTGCGGGTGCGTCGTTCACGCTCGTCGAGTCCTCGCTGGCCGCCGCGCCACGTGCGCACGCGCAGATGATCGGCGCTGCCTTCGCGTCGCCGCTCGCGAAATCGCGACTGCAAACGGCCGCGCAGCGCAAGCAGAGCCGCGCGCAACTTTCGAGCGATCCGTATATGGCGCTGGTCGAGCAGAGTTCGCTGGACAGCTATCTGCGCGATATCGGCGTCGATAAACACCGCGCAAAAAAAGAGGCGGCGCGGCCAGCCGGCCACGCCGCCTCAAAGCCGCACGCTCAAGTCGCGGCGCTGGCCGTATCGCGTCCGATCGTGTAGTAGGTCCAGCCGTGCGCGCGCATGACCGGCGGCTCGTAGAGATTGCGGCCGTCGAACACCACGGGCTGGCTCAGCGCGGCCTTCATCTGCTCGAAATCGGGGCTGCGGAACTCCTTCCACTCGGTCAGGATCACGAGCGCCTCGGCATGCTGGAGCGCGGCGTCGCGCTCGCGGCAGAAACGCACGTGCTCGAACTCGTCGGGCGTGAGATCCTCCGCGAGCGTGCGGCGCGCTTCGTCGAGCGCCACCGGGTCGTAGACGTTCACCGACGCGCCCGCACGAATCAGATCGGCGATCAGCACGCGGCTCGTCGCGGCGCGCATGTCGTCGGTGTTCGGCTTGAACGCGAGGCCCCAGATCGCGAAGCGGCGCTGCGCGAGCTGGCCGTCGAAGTGACGATGAATCTTGTCGAACAGCACGCTTTTCTGACGCTCGTTCACGCGTTCGACGGCGGCGAGCACATCGAGCTGCATGTCGTATTCGTTGGCAGTCCGCATCAAGGCGTGGACGTCCTTCGGAAAGCACGAGCCGCCATAACCGCAGCCGGCATAAAGGAAGCTATAGCCGATACGCGGGTCCGAACCGATGCCGCGACGCACCTGCTCGATATCGGCGCCGACGCGATCGGCGAGATTCGCCAGTTCGTTCACGAACGAAATGCGCGTGGCGAGCATGGCGTTGGCGGCGTACTTGGTGAACTCGGCGGAACGCACGTCCATATGCAGCGTGCGCTGATGGTTGCGGTTGAAGGGCGCGTAAAGCTGCTCGACGAGGCTCTTTGCGCGCAGGCCCTCAACGTCCGGCTCATAGCCGATCACGATGCGGTCGGGGCGCATGAAGTCCTCGACCGCCGCGCCTTCCTTGAGGAACTCGGGATTCGAAACCACCGCGAATTCGGCTTGCGCGCCGCGCCCCGCGAGTTCCTCGGCCACGACCGCGCGCACCTTGTCGGCGGTGCCGACCGGCACGGTCGACTTGTCGATGATGACCTTGAACGCCGTCATGTGGCGGCCGATGTTGCGCGCGGCTTCGAGCACGTATTGCAGATCGGCGGAACCGTCTTCGTCGGGCGGCGTGCCGACGGCGATGAACTGGATGTCGCCGTGTGCGACCGACGCGGCGATATCGGTCGAGAAACGCAGGCGTCCTGCTTCGCGATTGCGCGCGATGATCTCCGCGAGACCCGGCTCGTAGATGGGGACGGCGCCGCCGTTCAGCAGGTCGATCTTGCCGGCGTCGACATCGAGGCAGAGGACCTGGTTGCCGAGTTCGGCAAGGCAGGCGCCAGTGACGAGCCCGACATACCCGGTTCCAACGATAGTGACTTTCATGGCTCTGGATGATTGATTCAAGCGAGGTGGTTCGGGAAACGATGGCGATGCGTTGCGACGTAGCTTCGCCATGGGCCGATTGCATCTTTGGCGCGCGAGCGTGTCATCGGCGCAAGCTGGCGTGATCGGCCAGGATGTTTTCCGTTTTCGACATCGCCCGCATGTTTCGTCTGGTTGCTTTGCCTGAATGCTTTTTATGGTTTCGTAGGAGTGATCGCACGCGGTTTATCAAGCACTCGTCGCTTCTCCCACACCCCTAACCCCCCGCCTTTGTGGATTGAGTAGCCAAAACCGGGGCGTTTTCCGCCGCGCGCCCATGCAGGGCCGCGTGCTCGCCTAGTCTGTATGCACAGCCACCAGGAACGTGAGCGACGTGCTCGCGCCTAATCACCTTACGAACGCGAACTTACCCATGCTGAAGGTCACCAAGGCAGTGTTTCCCGTTGCAGGTCTCGGAACCCGCTTTCTTCCCGCGACGAAGGCCAGCCCGAAGGAAATGCTGCCCGTCGTCGACAAGCCGCTGATCCAGTACGCCGTGGAAGAGGCGATGGCCGCGGGCATCACGGAGATGATCTTCGTGACGGGGCGCAGCAAGCGCGCGATCGAGGATCACTTCGACAAATCGTATGAAGTCGAGGCCGAACTCGAAGCGCGCGGCAAAGCCAAGCTGCTCGAACTCGTTCGCAGCATCAAGCCGAGTCACGTGGACTGCTTCTACGTGCGCCAGCCCGAAGCGCTCGGCCTCGGCCACGCGGTGCTGTGCGCGGAAAAACTCGTGGGCGACAACCCGTTCGCCGTGATGCTCGCCGACGATCTGCTCTACGGCCAGCCGCCCGTGATGCGTCAGATGATCGACGTGTTCGATCACTATCACAGCTCGGTGATCGGCGTGGAGGAGATTCCGCCGGAGGACACGAAGTCGTACGGCATCGTCGATGGCCGCGAATGGGGCGAGTCGATCATCAAGATCTCGGGCATCGTCGAAAAGCCCGCGCCCGAAGTCGCGCCGACGAATCTCGGCGTGGTGGGACGCTACGTGCTGAAGCCGCGCGTGTTCGCGCATCTGCGTGCGCTCAAGCCGGGCGCGGGCGGCGAATTGCAGCTCACCGATGCGATCGAGGCGCTGCTCGCCGACGAGCAGGTGCTGGCCTACAAGTATCGCGGCACGCGTTTCGATTGCGGCAGCAAGATCGGCTATCTGAAGGCGACGGTCGAATTCGCGCTGCGTCACCCGGAAGTGGCGGGCGAATTCGGTCAGTACCTCGCGACGCTGCCCGGCATCGCGCAGGCGGCCTGAAGCGCGCGAGAAGCCATAAAAAACGAGGCAGCCGCACGGCGCAGCCCACGCCGCTCAATCATGAATCACGACTCGATGTCCGAGACCACGCCTATTCTTTTTGTTGAACCCGTCGCGCGTGGCTTCCGGCTCAACGTGCTCGCCAGCGCGATCTCCGCGGTGCGCGAGCGCTCGCGCCGGCCCATTTTCATCGTGACGCGCGAGGACTTCGCCTGCAGCGAACTCGCGCGTCGCATCGCGCCGAGCTGGACCGACGTGCGCTTCGTGGCGTCGCGCCTGAATTTCGATGGCGCGAACACGAGCGTGCTCGGCGAGGACGCCGCGCAAGCCTTGCTCGATGCGGCCGAAGACGTGTTGCCGCCCGCATGGTCGGAGCAGCAGGGCGATCTCGTCCTGCTCGGCGCCGACGATTATCTCGACGCGCTCGCCATCCGCCTCGACGAAAGCGGCGGGCGTTTCGCCCACACGCGGCGCTTCGTGTTCCTCTACAACAGCGACGATTTCGTGGCGGGCGAGTTGAACGGCACCGCATCGCCGCAACTCGGCCAGGACGCCATCGAGGCGATCGACGCGATGGACGCCACGCTGCTCTCGTTCAACGAGCGGCTGCGCGGCGAGCGCATCGGCCGGCGCGCGGTGAAGGTGCTGCCCGATCCGTGGCATGGCCAGTTCGCGCCCGCGCAGCGCAAGCTCGCGCGCGACGCGTTCAAGGTGGGCGAGGACGGCTTGCTCGTGACCGTCGATGTCGACGTGCTGCTCGATATGGGTGACCTGTCGTGGGCGCCGCTCGTCGCGCGGCTGATGGAGTTGCCGGGCGTGCGTTTCGCCTTGCAGGGCAACGTGTGGGCGCTGCGCAATTCGCCGCTGCGCGAATTGATCGCGCGGCTCGGCGATCGGCTCGTCTATGCGGGCATGGTGCGCGACGCGGAGCATAACGCGAAGCTCATCGCCGCGACGGATTTGCTGCTGAGCCGGCGGCGCGATGGGCGCAACCGCTCGCGTATCGATGCACGCAACGATTCAAGCAACGATTCAAGCAACGATTCAAGCAACGATTCAAGCAACGGCGCAACCAACATCGCGCATGCGAGCATCGCGCGGCGTGTGCGCGCCGAGTCGCTGGGCGCCGCGTTTGACCGCGACGTGATGCGTTGGCTCGTCGACAGCGTCGACGACCTGTTATCGATTTCCGGTGTCGGCATGGCGGTGATGCGCAGCGAACTCGATCGCATCGCGCATGAACGGCTGATGCGCACCTTTGGCTTGCAATTGCGCGCGGCGCTGCGCCACGCGCATTGAAGTTTCGTGATGAACGTTTGAGCTGAAGCGTGCGTTCAGCACGATTGGTCCCGGGAAGGTCCCCCGCCTTTCCGATTTACCCGCCGCTTTCGCAAGGAGCCGGCGGGCTTTTTTTTGCGCGTTCGATTGCCGGTCGGAAAGCGTGTTCGGGATTCAAAAATCCCAATCGCATTCCATATATGAAACGCACAATCGAATGTGAATCACAATTCGAGTGCACGGGTCTGCACTGAAAGGCGGAATTCCGCACCGATAAAGGCTTTACGGGAAAACCTGTAGATCGCCGCCGATAGAAATCACACCCAATCAAAAGAGACGATCGGCAACTTTTTTGAGCCGTCGCGCCATTGCCGGTGATTTTGTCCACCCCAAGAATTTCACACGTCGCCGAAGGCTTTTGAAAGCCGGATCACAGGCGACTTCTGGGGAGACAGCGCATGCAATTCATCTTGAACGGACAGCCCTTCGATTTCGACGGCGATCCGCAAACGCCCTTGCTCTGGGTGATCCGCGAAAACGCGGCGCTCACGGGCACCAAATACGGTTGCGGCATCGGCGCGTGCGGTGCGTGCACGGTGCATCTCGAAGGCGAGGCGACGCGCTCGTGCGTGCTGCCCGTTTCCGCCGTCGAAGGCCGAAGCATCACCACCATCGAAGGACTCGCGCCGGGCGTCTCGCATCCCGTGCAGCAGGCGTGGATCAAGCAGGACGTGCCGCAATGCGGCTACTGCCAGTCGGGCATGGTGATGGCCGTGGCCGCGCTGCTCAAGCAGCATCCGCATCCGAGCGATGCGCAGATCGATCAGGGCGTGACCAACCTGTGCCGCTGCGCGACCTATCACCGTATCCGCGAGGCCGTGCATGTTGCCGCCAACCTCTGAGCCTCTCGACGCACGCGCGCCGCAACGCGACAGCCGCCGCGCGTTTCTCAAGACCGGTCTCGCCATCGCGGGCTCGCTGGTGCTGCCGCTCGCGTTCGGCGAGCAGGTGCAGGCCGCTGAAGACGGCGCGCGTTTTCGCGAGATCAACGACTGGGTGCGCGTCGATCCCGACGGCCGCACGATCATCGGGCTCTCGCAGGCGGAAGTCGGGCAGGGCGTCTATACGGGCCTGCCGCAACTGCTCGCCGACGAAATGGACGCCGACTGGCGGCAAGTCAGCGTCGAGTTCGTCACGGGCCGCGACGCCTATCGCATCGCGGCGGCGAATGAACATCCGCAGCAGTTCGTGGGCGCATCGATGTCGGTGACGATGTTCCAGCAGCGTCTGCGCATCGCGGGCGCGCAGGCGCGCGAGGCGTTTCTCGCGGCGGGCGCGCGGCGGCTGAACGTGCGGCCCACGCAATGCGTGACGAAGACGGGCCGCGTGATTCATCCGCAGACGGGGCGCTCGATCGCTTATGGCGACCTGCTCGCGGACGCCGCGAAATTGCCGCTGAATCCGCAGCCGCGCCTGAAGGCCGAGTCGGCGCGCACGCTGATCGGCCAGTCGCTGCACAAGCTCGACGTGCCCGCGAAAGTGAGCGGCGCGGCGGTGTTCGGCATCGACGTGAAGGTGCCCGGCATGCTCGCGGGCGCCGTGAAAATGGCGCCCACGCTGAACGGCAAGCCGCTGGCCGTGCGCAATCGCGAGGCGGTGCGCGCGATGGCGGGCGTGGTCGAGATCGTGCAGGCGAAGGACGCGGTGATCGTGGTCGCCGACACGTACTGGCAGGCCAAAACGGCAAGCGATGCTCTCGACGTGCAATGGGATGAAAGCGCGGAAAACAGCGGTAAAAACAGCGGTAAAAGCAGCCTCGCGCCCGCAGACAGCGCGACGATACTCGCGCAGCGCAAGGCCGCGTTGATGTCGACGCAAGCGGTGGCGGCCACGCGCATCGGCGACGCGCCCGCGCAATTCGCGGCCGCTGGCGAGATGCACGGCGCGTCACGTATCGTCGAAGCCGACTATCACACGCCCTATATCGTCCACGCGACGATGGAGCCGGTGAACGCCACCGTGCACGTGCGCGAGCACGAGATCGAAGTGTGGGGGCCGATCCAGGGGCAGGACAAGGTGCGCTGGGCGCTCGGCGGACTCTTCAAGCTGCTGCCCGAAAAAGTGATCGTGAACACCACGTTTCTCGGCGGCAGTTTCGGCCGCAAATACGTGCCCGATTTCGTGATTCATGCGGCGGTGGCGTCGAAGGCCGTGGGGCGTCCGGTCAAGGTGATCCGCTCGCGCGAGGACGATATCCGCCACGGTTTCTATCGCCCCGGCGTGTCGGCGCGCATGCGTGCCGTGCTCGACGCGCAGGGCTATCCGCGCGCGCTGCATCTGCGCGTGGTGGGGCAATCGCTTTACTGGTCGATCAAGCGCGATTACTTCGAAAAGGCCGGCGGCTGGGACGAGACCATGCTCGACGGTCTCTACGATCTCGGCTATGCGGTGCCGGATCTGCTCGTCGATTCGGTGAACGTCGATCAGGCGATTCCCGTGAGCTTCATGCGCAGCGTGGGCAGCACGTCGAGCATTTTCTTCCTCGAAAGTTTCGTGAACGAACTCGCGCACGCGGCGCGCATCGATCCGCTCGTTTATCGGCGCACGCTGTTGCGCGGCGATCCGCTTGCGCTGCGCGTGCTCGATCGCACGGCTGCGCGCGCGAACTGGTCGCGCAAGCCCGCGCCGGGTCTCTATCGCGGGCTCGCCTATAGCCTCTACACGGGGCGCGGCGGCGCGTTCACGACCTACGTGGCGCTCGTGGCCGAATTGCGCATGGTCGACGGCAAGGCGAAGCTCGAACGCATGGTGTGCGGCATCGACTGCGGCCAGCCGATCAATCCGATGCTGATTCGCGAGATGGTCGAAGGCGGTATCGGCTTCGCGCTGACCAACACGTTCAAGAGCGAAATCACCTTCAAGGACGGCGCGGTGGTGCAGCAGAATTTCGCCGATTACCCGCTGCTCTATCTCTCGCAGATGCCAAAGATCGAAGTCGAGATCGTCGATAGCGATCGCACGCCGCAAGGCTGCGGCGAGGTGGCCTTGCCGCCCGTTGCGCCCGCCGTGGCCGCCGCGCTGTTCGAGGCGACGGGCACGCGTTTGCGCACGATGCCGCTCGAACAGGAATTGGTCTGATCCCCTTTTTATTTCCCCACAAACCCGAAAAACAATGATCCGTATTCCTGAATGTATGGCTGCCGCCGTGGCGGCGCTGGTCGTAACGGCCGCTCACGCCGATCCCGCCATCGACGTCGCGCACGCACGCCAGATCGCCACGCAGCACGCGTGCTTCGGCTGCCATGCCGTCGACAAGAAGCTCGTCGGTCCCGCGTATCGCGACGTGGCCGCGCGCTATTCGGGCAAGCCCGGCGCGGCGGCGACGCTGGTCGCGCATATCCAGAACGGCAGCACCGGCAACTGGGGTGCAGTGCCGATGCCGCCCAATGCGATCAGCGCGGGCGACGCGCAGATCGTCGCGCAATGGATTCTGGCGGGCAGCAAGTCGAACTGATTTTCCCGCACGCAGCAAGCCGGGTCGTTCACGCGGCCCGGAGTTCCCCGCAATAAATAAGTATGGCTAATTAAACGGTTCGGAGAGTGTCATGAAAAAAGTGGTGGCGGCAGTGTGTCTCGCGGGCGCCTCGGCGCTCGCGTGGGGGCAAAGCAGCGTCTCGCTGTACGGGATCGTCGATACGGGCATCGAGTTTTATAACAACGCGGCGAAAGGCGGGTCGTTCGTCGGCATGCCCACGCTCACGGGCGAGGTGCCGTCGCGCTTCGGTCTGCGAGGGCAGGAAGAGCTCGGCGGCGGCTACAAGGCGTTCTTCGTGCTCGAAAACGGCTTCGCGGCCAATAGCGGCGCGCTCAATTACGGCGGACGTCTGTTCGGGCGTCAGGCGAATCTCGGCATCAGCAGCGACTACGGCGCGATCACGCTGGGCCGCCAGATGAACATGTCGATGTACGTGCTGCTCAACGCCGACGTGATCGGCCCGTCGATCCATTCGATGGCGAGCTTCGACAGCTATCTGCCGAACGCACGCAGCGACAACGCCGTGGGTTACCTCGGCAAATTTCACGGCGTGACGGTGGGCGGCACCTATAGCTTCGGGCGCGACGCGGCGGGTCCGGCGGGACCGTCGGCAACGAACTGCGGCGGGCAGCTGGCCGGCGACGCCGTGGCGTGCCGCCAATACACGATGATGCTCGCCTACGACAACGCGTGGGGCGGCGCGGCGGCTTCGTATGACGTGATGTACGGCGGCCCCGGCGCGACGTCGCCGCTCGTGAGCAGCGACGATACCGACAAGCGCGTGATCGTCGACGGCTACGTGAAGTTCGGTTCGGGCAAGATCGGCGGCGGCTGGATCCGGCGCAACACGGCAGCGGCGGCGCACGCGCAGTCGGACCTGTTTTTCCTCGGCGCGACTTACTACGTGCGGCCCACGCTCGCGTTCGACGCCCAGGCGTTGCGCTACATTCTGCGCGAGCAATCGAGTTCGACGCTGCTGGTCGCGCGCGCGAATTATTTCATCTCGAAGCGCACGACGCTTTATGCTTCTCTGGGGTACATGCTGAACAGCGCGCTCGCGGCGAACGCAGTGGCCGCCGCCGGCACGGTGACGACCGGCGCGAATCAGTTCGGCGCGATGATGGGCGTGCAGCAGCGCTTCTAATTCGCCGCTCGGGGTGACGAGGCGGCGAGGCGGCGCGCGGCGCGGCGAGAATGCGGCCGCGCCGCGCGAAGGAAATAATCAAATCGGAGAGACAGATGGCGACAGACCTGTTGAGCGCCGCGCTGGCGGATCTGCGCGCCGACGCCGTGGTGACGGGCCATTTCTCGCTCACCGCGCCGTGGGCGTTCGTCAAGCCCGCGGTCGAGGGCGCGGTGTTCCGCACCGGGTTCGGCGAGCCGTACACCATCAGCGTGGAAGGCATGGAGCCGCTGCGCGTGGAGCCCGGCGATTTCGTGCTGCTGCCGCATGGTCACGAGCACGTGCTGGCGTCGGCGCCCGGCGTCGCGCCCGAGGCGTTCGACGATCTCGTCGCGCGCGCCGGCATCCGGCCGAGCTTCGACACGCCGTTGCGCCTGAACGCGGGCGGCGGCGGCACGGTCTGCGATCTCTACACGGGCATCGTGTTTTATCGCGAGGCCCTGCGCAATCCGCTCATTTCGGTGCTGCCGCCGCTGATACACGTGCGCAAGCACGACGCGGCGCTCGGCTCCTGGCTCGCCGACACGCTGATGGCGTTCATCCGCGAATCGATGGCGTGCCAGCCCGGCTGGGCGGTCGCGGCCGCGCGTCTCGCGGACGTGCTGTTCGTGCAGTTGCTGCGCGCGCATCTGGCGTCGGCGATCAGTCATACCGGCTGGCTGCGCGGGCTGATGGACCCGCAGATCGGCCGCGCGATTGCGCAATTGCATCGGCACCCGGAGCGCGACTGGACCGTCGAATCGCTCGCGGCGACGGCGGGCATGTCGCGCTCGCGCTTTAGCGCGCGCTTCGTCGAACTGGTCGAGGAGACGCCCATCGGTCATCTGACCGCGTATCGCATGTACGTGGCGAGCGGCGCGCTGCGCGACTCGCGGCGGCGGCTCATCGAGATCGCGACCAGCGTGGGCTATGCGTCGGAAAAGGCCTTTATCCGCGCGTTCCGGCGCTGGTCGGGAATGGCGCCCAAACAGTACGCGCGCAATCAGCGCAATCAACGCGATGCGGCGGACGCGGCGGCTGTGGCGGTCGCGTCGCGAACCTGATACGGCGGCTCGCATAGATAATCTGGATAACGAAGTATTGCGCGCGAGCGCGCGCTGACTCGAAACGGGCCGCGCGGTGTGGCTCGTGACGGCGTCGCGCACGTGCGCACCATGCCCGACGATACCGTGGAGGCGATGGTGCTCGACGCGCGCAGCGCCGTGACCGCCGCGAACAACGGCGTGCGCGTGCCGGAGACGATACGCATCGAGGCCGCGAAAACGCGCGAGGCCGCGAGCGAAGGCGCACACGTGTGCGCCTGAATCAAGCTTAAGGCGCGGGCGCAGGCATGAACGTGAACGACGGCGTGGCGACGAATTTATCGGCGGTCTCGCCCGAGAACATCTGCCCGGAATCGATCGTGAGCTTCATCACCGGCGCGCCGGGTTTCAGGTCGAGCTTGCGCAGCGAAACCCAGAACGTGTCGGGGCGCGTGGCCGAATCGAAGTAATAGACGAGATCGGTCTGATCGGCCACCGTGCGCCAGATCGTCGAGGAAAGATTGGGCGTTTCGGGCGTGCGGATGCCGAGCGGCACGCTCACCGAACGCATCACGCTCATCACGCTCGCGACCTGCTGGTACGCGCCGTTCTGCTGCGGCACGCCCGCCATGTAGTTTGGATCGGGGCTCTTGGGAATCGCGTCGAGCAGGAACGAGGCGCGCACGAAGCGGTCGGCGGCGCGGTTCGTGCCCGGCAGGAAACTCAGTCCGCCAATGCCTTTCCAGTACGTGTCGAGCGCGAGCTGTTCGCTGTAGATCGGCGAATTCGTCATGATCTTGTAGGCCTTGCCGTGATGGATCACGAGCTTGCCGTCGAGATATTCGAGGATCGCCGAGTCGCCGCCTGCGTCGGAGAGCGAGAGGTGGATCGAGATCGGTTTGCCGTTGGGCAGCGGCGGCGCGATGATCTGGAACGGCTCCTTGGCGAGCGCCTCGACGGCTTCGTTCACGCTCGCGTAGCGGTCGAGCACGTATTGCGCCCACAGGCTGATCGCCATCGGCGGGCGGCCCGAGTCCGGCTTGCCGTAATCGGTTTCCGCGAGATAGAGCGCGTTGGCGACGAGGCCGCGCTCGTTCATGCCGTCCACGCTGCCGATGTCGTAGCCCGATACCACCACGCTGCCGTATTTCGAACGCCAGCGCGGCGACTTCGGGCCTGCCTCGCCGGTGCGCTCGATGCCCGCCGGAAACACCCAGAGATTCGAGCGCATGTCCTCCGACCAGTCCATCGAGCGGCCCGTGATGACGAGCCCGCTGTCGCCGACGTAGAGCGCGCGCGTGCAGGCTTCGGCGAGCGGCGAGAGCGCGAAGGCCGTGCAGGCGAGCGCGGCGGCGGCAGCGAGCGCGGCGACGGGATGCAGGGCGCGAGGCTTGAGGCGCGGCCTGGCGCTGGACGAAGGCGAAGCGATAAGGCGTGAAGTGAAACGGGACATGATGGCGCGCTCCAGAAGCGTGACGTACCCGGGCAGAAGCAGAACGAAAGCAGCACGAAAGCCGTACGGATGCTGGGGAAAACGCCTGGATCATGCCACGCAAAGGACATCGCGCGCGTCGTGCGTGCGCAGGCGCGAGGCGCGTCATGCCGTTGCGCGAGCACCGTTGCCCGGCTGATCGGCGTCGATCGCGCATTGATTACGCGTTGATCGCGCATTGATCGCGCATCGCGGCCCGATCCGCAGCGCGATTCGCGACCCGATCCGCATCTGTGAATCGAAGTTAAAGATGCTTTGAGTTTGGAGGCGGTTGCAAAGCGCCAGCGTGTGTAGAGTCGTTTCCACACTATTCGAATCACGCGGAGACGCACACCATGAAGACGTATCGCATCGCAACCATTCCCGGCGACGGCATTGGCAAGGAGGTCGTGCCCGCGGGCAAGCAGGTGCTGGAGGCGCTCGCGCGCACGCATCGCGGCCACGCAGGCGAAGGCGCCTTCGCCTTCGAGTTCGAGGATTTCGACTGGGGCGCCGATTATTACCGCGCCCACGGCGTGATGATGCCCGCCGACGGCCTCGACCACATCCGCGACAAGGACGCCATTCTGTTCGGCTCGGCGGGCGACCCCGACGTGCCCGATCACATCACGCTCTGGGGGCTGCGCCTGAAGATCTGCCAGGGCTTCGACCAGTACGCGAACGTGCGCCCGACGCGCATCCTGCCCGGCATCGACGCGCCGCTCAAGCGCTGCGGCCCCGACGATCTGAACTGGGTGATCGTGCGCGAAAACTCCGAGGGCGAATACGCGGGCGTGGGCGGACGCGTGCATCAGGGCCATCCGATCGAGGCGGCCACCGACGTGTCGATCCTCACGCGCGCGGGCGTCGAGCGCATCATGCGCTTCGCGTTCCGGCTCGCGCAGTCGCGTCCGCGCAAGCTGCTCACGGTGATCACCAAGAGCAACGCGCAGCGCCACGCGATGGTGATGTGGGACGAGATCGCGCATCAGATCGCCGCCGAATTCCCGGACGTGAAGTGGGACAAGGAACTCGTCGATGCCGCCACGGCGCGCATGGTCAATCGCCCGGCGACGCTCGACACCATCGTCGCCACCAATCTGCACGCCGATATTCTGAGCGACCTCGCCGCCGCGCTCGCGGGCAGCCTCGGCATCGCGCCGACCGGCAATATCGATCCCGAGCGGCGCTATCCGTCGATGTTCGAGCCGATTCACGGTTCGGCCTTCGACATCATGGGCAAGGGCCTCGCGAATCCGGTCGGCACATTCTGGTCGGTCGTGATGCTGCTCGAACATCTGGGCGAGCAGGCGGCCGCGCAACAGGTCATGCATGCGATCGAACAGGTGACCGCCGATCCCGCGCTGCATACCGGCGATTTGGGCGGCAAGGCCACCACGAAGCAGGTGACCGACGCCGTATGCGCACTGATCGAAAAGGTGGCGGTGGCGGCGTGAAATAACGCCCATTCAGCGCTTGAATTCAGCGCTCAAATTCAGCGCCTGACGGCGCGCGCCCATTAAACAGATCACACGCGCGCGCCGATTCAAAAAACGCGGTGCATCACACGCGCCGCGCCTCCAAGGAGGAGACACATGCAACGCGATCTCGAAGCACGCGTGTCGAGCAAACTCATGTGGCGCATCATTCCGTTCGTGATGCTGCTGTATTTCGTGAGCTTTCTCGATCGCGTCAACGTGGGTTTTGCCGCGATGTCGATGAACAAGGCCATCGGCCTGTCGTCGGCGGCGTTCGGTCTGGGCGGCGGTCTGTTCTTCGTCGGCTACTTTCTGTTCGAGGTGCCGTCCAATCTCATCCTGCACCGCGTGGGCGCGCGCATCTGGATCGCGCGCGTGATGGTGACGTGGGGCATCGTGAGCGCCGCCTCGGCACTCGTTAGCGGTCCTGCGAGTTTTTACACGCTGCGCTTCCTGCTCGGCGTGGCGGAAGCGGGCTTCTTTCCCGGCATCATCCTGTATCTGAGCCAGTGGTTCCCGACGCGTCAGCGCGCCGTGGCCGCCGCATGGTTCATGGCCGCCGCGCCTATTTCGACGGCGATCGGTTCGCCGCTCTCGGGCGCGATCATGCAGCTCAAGCCGATGTTCGGTCTCGCGGACTGGCAGATGCTCTACGTGCTCGAAGCGCTGCCGGCGGTCGTGCTCGGCTTCGCGGTGCTGCGTTTCCTGACCGATGCGCCCGCGAAGGCCGCGTGGCTCGACGCCGACGAAAAGGCCTGGCTCATCCGCAAGCTCGACGACGAGGCGAGCGCGCGCCACGCGCAGCACGGCCACACCGGCGCGCTGGCGGCGCTCGCGAATCCGCGCGTGCTCGCGCTGGCGCTGATTTACTTCGGCACCTCGGCGGGGCTCTATACGCTCGGCATCTGGGCGCCGCTGATCGTGCGCCAGTTCGGCTACAGCCCGCTCGAAACCGGTCTGCTCACGGGCATTCCGAGCGTGGCCGCCGTGGTGGCGATGGTGTGGTGGGCGCGCCATTCGGATCGCAAGCAGGAGCGCACGTGGCATGTGGTGCTGCCGTGTCTGCTCGCCTGCGTGGGCTTCGTGCTGGCGGCGGGCGCGAACGGCACGGTCGCGATCGTGGCGGCGCTGGTGCTGGCGAACGTGGGCATCAGCGCGGCCAAGGCGCCGCTCTGGGCGATGCCGAGCGCGTTCCTCTCCGGCGCGGGCGCGGCGGCGGGTATCGCGATGATCAATTCACTCGGCAATCTGGGCGGTTTCGTCGGGCCTTCGGTGATTGGCTGGCTCAAGCAGAGCACGGGCAGTTACGGCGCGGGGCTCTACGTGGTGGCGGGCACGCTGGCGGTGTCGGCAGCGGTCACGCTGCTGCTCGGACGTAAGGCGCGCGCGGAATCCTTGCGGCATTCGGTTCAGAGTCCGAACTAATTTTCGCGGATGATTGATGAAGCATGAGCGAGGCGGGGCGTGTTGTGAGACACGCCCCGCCTCGTGTTTTCTTGTGCTTATTTCGCGCGGCTGCGCGTGGTTTTCTTCGCGGCGCTCGCGCGCGGCGCTTCCTTCGCGGCCGGCGCCGCGCCGCCGTTGAGGTCTTCGATCCACGACAGCGCGTCGGCATACGCGAGGAACTGGCGCAGATAGCCGGGCGACAGTTCGCGCATCAGCAGCAGCGCGCGATGCACGAGGCTGCTCGAATTCAGCGGGCCCGCGTTCTTCGGCACCTGGTCGAGCGACTGCTGCACCTGCTGGTCCGCGCTGAGTTTCGACCAGACGTCGCGGAAATAATCGAGCAGGTCGGCGGGCGGGCCGTTGCGCGCGTCGCGAGACGCGTCGGCCGCGAGCGACGCCAACGCGCGCTGCGGATCCTGCGTGGCCACATCGTCGGCGCGCGCGTGCTGCGAGGCAGCCTGTTCGACCTTGGCCGCGTAGTCGGCGATCAGCGTATCGATGCGCGCGTCGAGCACGGTGCGAGCCGCGCCTTCATGGGCGCTCGCGCGTTTTTCGAGCGCGTCGATCAGCGCATAGCGCACGGTGTCGAGCCGGTCCGCGCCTTGCTCGCGCCACACGTCGAGCGTCGAGCGCGCGGACGCGACGATGGGCGTGCCGTCACTCATGAGCTTTCGCCGCGGGCGCGGCCGAGCTGGCCGGACGCGGCACGGCGGCGATTTCCACGCGCCGGTTCTTCGCGCGGCCCGCTTCGTCGGCGTTCGAGCTGACGGGCTGCTCGGAGCCGAACGCCGCCGCGAACACCGAACGCGCGGGCACGCCCGCGTCGATGAACGCACGCGTCACCGTCAAGGCGCGTTCGGCGGACAGTTCCCAGTTATCGGCGAAGCGGTGATTGCCCGCATGCACCTGCTGGTCGTCGGCGAAACCGCTGACCATCAGGATCTGGTCGCGGTCGCGCAGATACGCGGCGAGCGGCCCCGCGAGACTCTTGAGCAGTTCGCGGCCCTCGGGCTGCAATTGATCGGAGTTCAGCGCGAACAGCACATTGCCGCTGATGCCGATGCGCCCGTTCACGAGCGTCACGCGTCCGGCCGCGAGCGGCCCGGCGAGCGCCTGTTCGAGCGTCTTGCGGCGCTGCGTTTCGATCTGCCGCTGCTTGACCTCGCTGGCGAGCTTCGACGACGCTTCGAGCTGCATGCCGATCACGCCCACGAGGATCAGCACGAAGGCGCCCAGCAGCGCCGCCATCAAGTCGCCGAACGCGGCCCAGACCGGCGCGGTCGGCTCCGCGCCGCCGTCGATCTCGTCGTTCATGCGGCTTCAGCTCCTGCCTGAAGGCTCAGGCGCTGCAGGTTCTCGACGATCTGCTTCTGCGAGAGCAGGCTCAGATCGATCACTTCCTTCGCCTGCGCGACGTAGTAGGCGAGCTGGTCGTCGCTGCGCGCGAGCGACTTGTCGAGCGCGGTTTCGATGCGCTGGAGTTGCGTCGTCAGCTTGTCGTTCGATTCGCCGAAGTGCTGCACGGCCTGGCCGAACGCGTCGCCGAGGCTCGCCATTTCGACGGCGCTGCCCGTGACCTGGGCCGCCGCGCCTTCGAGCGTCTGCGCGCCGGTTTCGACCTGCTGGTCGAAGCGCGCGCCCACGCGTTCCATGAGGCCCGACGAGGTTTGCACGAGCGCGTCGATGGCGGTGCGCTGCTCGGTGCTCGCGTGGTTCACGGCGTCGAGCAGCGTGGTGACGGTGGCGAGCAGGCGGCCGCGCTCCTCGAGCATCGCGGTGTCCTGCACCATGCTCTCGGAGAGCTTCTGGCGCAGTTCGGCGACGACTTCGGCGGCCACGCGCGGCGCTTCCGACGCGGCTGCGACGAGGCGCGCGATTTCGGCGATGGTGCCGTTCGCATGCGCTTCGGTTTGCGTGGCGATGTCGGTGGCGGTCTGCGCGAGCGCGTCGCAGATCGCCTGCTGGCGTTCCGTGGCGTGCGTGCTCGCGCGCTCCCAGGCGGCGGCGTTCGCATCGACGAGACGCGCGATTTCGGCGAGCGTGCCGTTGGCGTGCGATTCGGTTTGCGTGGCGATATCGTTCGCGGTTTTCGCGAGCGCGTCGCAAATGAACTGCTGACGTTCGGCGGCTTGCGTGCTCGCCGCTTGCCACGCGTTCGCGTTCGCTTCAGCGGCACGTGCGATTTCGGCAATCGTTCCGCTTGCGTGCGATTCGGTTTGCGTGGCGATGTCGTTCGCGGTTTTGGCCAAAGCGTCGCAAATGAACTGCTGGCGTTCGGCGGCTTGCGTGCTCGCCGCTTGCCATGCGTTCGCGTTCGCTTCAGCGGCGCGTGCGATTTCGGCAATCGTGCCGCTTGCGTGCGATTCGGTTTGCGTAGCGATATCGTTCGCAGTTTTCGCGAGTGCGTCGCAAATGAACTGCTGACGTTCGGCGGCTTGCGTGCTCGCCGCTTGCCACGCGTTCGCGTTCGCTTCAGCGGCGCGTGCGATCTCGGCAATCGTGCCGCTTGCGTGCGATTCGGTTTGCGTGGCGATATCGTTCGCGGTTTTCGCCAAAGCGTCGCAAATGAATTGCTGACGTTCAGCGGCTTGCGTGCTCGCCGCTTGCCATGCGTTCGCATTCGCTTCAGCGGCGCGTGCGATTTCGGCAATCGTTCCGCTTGCGTGCGCTTCGGTTTGCGTAGCGATTTCGTTCGCGGTTTTCGCCAAAGCGTCGCAAATGAATTGCTGACGCTCAGCGGCTTGCGTGCTCGCCGCTTGCCATGCGTTCGCATTCGCTTCAGCGGCACGCGCGATTTCGGCAATCGTGCCGCTCGCATGCGCTTCGGTTTGCGTGGCGATATCGTTCGCGGTTTTCGCGAGCGCATCGCAAATGAACTGCTGACGCTCAGCCGCCTGCGTGCTCGCCGTCTGCCACGCCTGCGAAGCGGCCTGCGCCGTGCGCGTGATTTCGGCGATCGTGCTGTTGGTATGCGCCTCGGCGTGCGCGGCGATGTCGCCCGCGGTCTTCGCGAGCGCGTCGTACACGGCCTGCTGCTTGTCCGCCGCCTGCGTGCTCGCCGCTTGCCACGCAGCGGAAGCCGACTCGGCCGCGCGCGCGATTTCGGCGATGGCGCTGTTCGCGTGCGTGCCCGTTTGCGCGGCGATGGCGTTCGCGGTCTGTTCGAGCGTCGCGCAGATCGCTTGCTGATGCTGCGTCGCCTGCGCGCTGGCCGTCTGCCATTCGTCGCGCAGCGTCGCGCCCATCGCGCCGAGCGTGTCGGTCCACGCCGCGAGACGCGTCTCGTCGCGCGCGACCAGTTGGGTTTGCAGTTCGGCGTGCGCGTCGTTGACGGCGCGCAGCAGCGCCGCCGCGTGCTGTTCGAAGGTCGCCGCCGCCTGCGTGAGCGCCTGCTGGTTGTCGCCCGCGAGCTTTTCGCCCGCGCGTTCCTGACGCGCGAGCGCGTCGTGCCAGGCTTGCGAGACTTCAGCGTTCGCGCTCGCGTGACGCGTCGTCACGTCTTGCAGCAGGCTCGCCGAACGCGTCTCGAAGCTCGCGTTGAAGCGCTCCAGCGCGTCGTGCAGATCGCGCGCGAGCGTTTCGCCCGAGCGTCGCTGATCCGCGAGCGCGTCGGTCCAGATGCCGGCGACGCGCGCCGTGTTGGCTTCGAAGCCCGCCGTGAGGCCGTCGAGCTGGCGCTCGACCGCTTGCGTGAGCGTGCCGTGCAGCGCGGCGCTTTCGCGCGCGAGACCGGCCATCGTCGCTTCCACGACCGGCGCGAACGCCTGGCCCGCGGCGCGCGCGCTTTCGGCCGCGCTCGACTTCAGCGCTTCGCCAACCGACGCCGCGAGACGCGTGTAGGTCGCTTCGGCGCTGCCGAGGAAGGCCTGCTGGCTCGCGAGCTGACGCTCGCCCTGCGCGCTGCCCTGGCGTTCGATGGCCTGCATCATCGCGTCGAGGCGTTCGACGAGTGCGGGCATCGCTTCGGCCTGGCGCTGCATCAGCGCGAAATTGGCCTCGCGCTGATGCGCGTGCGAGAAGGGGCGCAGCGCGGTGGCGACCTGCGCGTCGAGGCGCTGGGCGGTTTCGATGCGCTCGCGTCGGCACAATGCGGAGAGCAGGCCGAGCATCGCCGAACTGGCCACGCCCGCGATCGAGGTGCCGAACGCGAAGCCGAGGCCGCGGATCGGCGCGGACAGCGCGGCGCGGATGGCGTCGAGATCGGTGGCGCCGTCGAGCGCCGCACCGGTGCCGCGCAGCGTGTTCACCATGCCGAGCAGCGTGCCGAGCATGCCGAGCAGCACCAGCATGCCGACCAGATAGGGCGTGAGCGACGGGCCGGGCAGCGCGGCGCGCTCGCCTTCGACGCGCGCGCGCACGGCGCTGCGCAGGCTCGGATGCAGCGTGTCGAGCCAGCCGCCGAGCGAGGCGGGCGGCTTCGCGAGACCGCTGACGGCCTGGGCGAGCGTCGCGGTGGCCTTGCGGTAGCGATGCAGTTCGAGCGCGCCGCCCACGTAGAAGGCGCCGATCAGCACGGTGACGGCGAGCGCGGGCGTGTTCGTGGCGGCGTAGCCGGCGGCGATCCAGCACACTGCGGCGAGACCGGCGAGGAAAACAACGAGATCGATTCGAAGTCTGGACATAGTGGTTGGGTTAGCGGGCGCGAAGGGCCGCGATGAGTCCTTCGACCGGTTGAAACCGAACATCCAGTTCGGCGAGCAATACGCTCTGCATATCCTTGCGGAACGCGTCGAGCCAGGCTTGCGGGCCGGGCGCGGCGCGCGCGGCGGGTGGCCTGGCGGGCGATTCAGCGGCGGCTTTCGCCGGGGTCGCCGCGTTTTCTGCGGCTTGCGCTGATGATGCTGATTGTGCTGGCTGGGCCACGGTTTGCGGCGCCGCCTGGGTTTCCTGTGCTTCCTTGGCGTCCTGTGCTTCTGGTGCAGTCTTCACTGCTGCGGCTTCTGCGGCTTCTGCGGCTTGCGCGGCCTCGGCTTCGGCCTGTGCCGCCTTCGCGGCCTTGCGCAGACGCTCGAAATGCGCGCCCAGCAGGCCCGGCACCGTGCCGAGCAGGCTGCGTTCGCGCGCGGCGAGCGAGCGCTCCATGGCGGCGTCGAGCGTCGCGAGCTTCGCCATCGGTGCCGATTGCGCGGCGAGGCGGCTGCGCAGCCGCGCGCGCAGGTCGCCGATATCGCTCTCCATCTTCTGCTGCAGCGTGAGGTAGCACTGGCGATAGAGCGTGAAATCGGCGTCCATTTCGGGCGTGTCCGGCGCTTGCGCGATCTGCGTGCGCGAATGCGCGAGCGCGGCGCCGCGCAGCGCGCGCTTCGCGGGCGCGAGCAGGGCGTCGCAGGCAATCGCCTTCGAGAGCGCGGAACGCAGTTCGAGACCGCGCTGCGCCTCGTCGGCGCCGTTCGTGCGAGCGCCCGCGGCCGCCGCCGCCGCCGTTGTGGCGGCGGGCGCGGACAGCACCGTCGAGAGCGCGATCGCGTCGGTCCAGCCGAGCCATTGGCTCAGCCGGTCCGCGAGCGGCTGCTCCGACGCGAGCACCTCGGTTTCACCGAGACGCGCCAGAATGCGAACGAGGGCCGGACCGCTCAGCGACGTGCGCTTAGCCGGTCCTTGCGGGGGAGGGACCATACCACAACAGGCAAAAAAGGCAGCAGTTTACACGGCGGCGCGCCGGGCTTCGCGGTTTTGCGTGCGCGCGCGTGGCGAGCGCTTCGCCTCTGCGCGCTAAACTGCTGTTTTTGCGGGCTTTCGGCGCTGTCAAGTCCGTAAAGTCCGTAGCGCGGGTTGGGCCGGTTTGCGCGGGCCGCGGTGGACCCGCATTCGGCCCCCCATTCAACGCGCATCCGTCCCTGTCGGGCGGCATCGAACAGGAGACTTTCGTGGCGTTTTCCAGTCTGAGCGCGTTTGCGCTGGCTCTGGCCTTGATCGCGGGCATGCCGGGGCCGAGCGTGGCGGCGCTCGTCGCGCGCGTGCTGACGAGCGGTTTTCGCGACGTGCTGCCGTTTCTGGCGGCGATGTGGATCGGCGAGGCGATCTGGCTGACCTGCGCGGTGGCCGGGCTCGCGGCGCTCGCGCAGACCTTCGCGCTGGGCTTTCTGGCGCTCAAGATCGCGGGCGTGGGCTATCTGCTGTTTCTCGCCGTGAAGATGTGGCGCGCGCCCGCCGAGCTTCAGGCTGAGAGCTTGCCGGAAAGGCGTTCGCCGCTGCGCATGTTCCTCGCGGGCATGGCGGTCACGCTGGGCAATCCGAAAATCATGATTTTCTATATGGCGCTGCTGCCGACCATGGTCGATCTCTCGCGCGTCGGCGTGCTCGCCTGGTCGGAACTGGTGCTCACGATGCTCGCGGTGCTGATCGCCATCGACCTGAGCTGGGCGCTGTTCGCCACGCGCGCACGCGGCCTGCTCACGAGCCGCCGCATGGTGCGCGCCGCCAATCGCGGCAGCGCGCTTGCGATGGCGGGCGCGGCGGTGACGATCGCGGCGAAGTAGGAGCGCCGCGCGCGCGTTTCACTCCCTCACTCCCTCACCCCTTCGTCGCCCCAAACGTCAGCCCGGCCACGAAGTGCTTCTGCATCGCGAAGAACATCGCCACCGAAGGCAGCGCCGCGAGGATCGAGCCCGCCGACACCAGATTCCACGCCGTCGTCCATTGCCCCTTGAGCGCGGCCACGCCGACGGTGATCGGCGCGGCGTCGTCGCCTTGCGTGAGGCACAGCGCCCAGAAGTAGTCGTTCCAGACGAACGTGAACACCAGAATGCCGAGCGCGGCGAGCGCGGGGCGGATCAGCGGCAGGATGATGCGGAAGAACACGGTCCATTCGTTCGCGCCTTCGATGCGCGCCGCCTCCACCAGTTCGAACGGCAACTGCTTGATGAAGTTGCGCAGAAATAGCGCGCAAAAGCCGGTCTGAAACGACAGATGGAACAGGATCAGCCCGCCCACACTGTTATAGAGCCCGAGCTTGAGCGTGAGGTCGCGCACCGGAATCATCAGCACCTGAATCGGCACGAAATTGCCCGCGACGAAGGTCGCGAACAGCGCCGAATTGCCGGGAAAGCGATAGATCGCGAGCGCGAAACCGGCCATCGCCGCGAGCGCGATCGCGCAGACCACCGAAGGCACGGTGATCAGCACGCTGTTCCAGAAGTAATGCAGCATCGGCGAGGCGGTGAGCGCCTCGCGATAGTTGTCGAACATCGCGAAGTGCCTGGGCCAGCCCCAGTAATTGCCTTCGTTGAGTTCGTCGGTGGAACGCACGGAGGTCATCAGCACGGCGAGCATCGGCAGCAGCCAGATGACGAGCGCGATCGGCAGCGAGAGCTTGTAGAGCCGGCGCGGCGCGGGCTTCCATTTGTCGACGGGAATCGGAAACATGAGCGTGTCCTCGGTTTGGCTCGATCAGTGCTCGTTGCGCAGCAGACGGCGCAGGTGATAGACGATATAGAGCAGCATGATCGCGAACAGCACGACGGCGATCGCGGCGGAATAGCCGAGCCGGTAATACTTGATGGCCTGGTCGTACATGTAGTACGCGAGCACCGTGGAGCTTTCGAACGGGCCACCGCCCGTCATCACGGAGATCAGGTCGAAGCTGCGCAGCGCGCCGATGATCGTCACCACCACGGCCATGAAGGTCGTCGGCCGCAGTTGCGGCAGGATCACGTGCCACAGCAGCGACCAGCCCTTCGCGCCTTCCATGCGCGCGGCTTCGATCTGCTCGCTGTTGAGCGTCGTGAGGCCCGTGAGGTAAAGAATCATGCAGTAGGCCGTCTGCGGCCACAGCGCCGCGAAGATGATGCCCGGCGTGGCGTAATGCGGATCGCCCAGCACGGGAACGCCGTGGCCGAGCAGCAGCGCGAGCAGGCCGAAGGTGGGATCGTAGAACCACGAATACACGAGGCCGACCACCACGCCCGAGAGCACGAACGGCGCGAAGAACAGCGACTTGACGAGGCGGATGCCGGGCACCGCCTGGTTCAGATAGAGCGCGATGGCGAGACCCATCGGCGGCGCAAGCAGAAAGAACGCGAGCCAGATGACGTTGTTTCTCAGCGCGGTATAAAACGTGGGCGCATGAAAGAGTTCGATGTAATTGGCGAGGCCGACGAAACTCGCGTCGCTCATGCCGTCCCAGTTGTAGAACGAGAGGCGGATCGTCGAGAGAATCGGCCAGACCACGTAGATCGCGACCATGATGCAGGCGGGCGCGAGAAAGAGGCACGCGGCGCGGCGCTGGCGGCGCGCGGTCGGCGAGATGCGGCGGGGCGGGCGGCTGGCCAGCGCGGCGCGCGGCGCGTTCGCGTGGCCGTTGCTCGATGCGCCCGATGGGCCGGACGCGTTGGGCGTGTCGTGCGAGGCACGGATCGTTGAAGTCACGGGGCGAACCACCTCAAACCTCCAGAGCGAATCATGAGGCGGCGCGCGCGTCATGCGTCCATCGCATGTCCGTCGCGCGCGCCGCCGCCATTGAAGCTTACTTCTTGTAGATACGCTTGCGCGCGTCTTCGAGCTGCGCCAGGACCGAATCGATCTTCGTGGGATCGGCCATGAACTGCTGCATGCCCTTCATGCCTTCGTCGGCCATTTCCTTGGTCATGTCGCGGTCGTAGAACTGCGCGATGCCGCCCTTCGTGTTCGCGAGAATCTGGAAGCCGATCTTCGAGATCGCGTCTTCCGGTTCCGGCGACTTGCTGTTGGCCGACAACGAACCGAGACCCTTGGCGAGTTGCGCGCCCACTTCAGGCGTTTCCGCGAAGGCGAGGAACGCGTGCGCGTCGGCCTTGTTCTTCGCCTTGGCCGGAATATGCAGCGATTCGACCGGACCGTCTTCGGCCGTCGGCACGTTCGAGTCGATGATCGGGAACTGGAAATAGCCCATCTGCTGCTTCACCGCCGGGCTGAAACCGCCCGTGATGAAGGTGCCCATCAGCATCATCGCGGCCTTGCCCTGGAACAGGAACGGCTGCGCGGCGTCGAGATCGTAGGACAGCGAATTATCGATGAAATAGCCCGCGTCGATCAGCTGCTTCCACGTCGTGTAGACCTTCTTCACGCGCGGATCGGTGTACGGCACTTCGCCGGCCATGAGCTGCTGGTGGAACTTGTTGCCGTTCAGGCGCAGGTCGAGATAATCGAACCAGCCCGCGAGCGTCCAGGCATCGCGTCCGCCCACGGCGATCGGCGTGATGCCGGCGGCCTTGAGCTTCTTGCAGTCGTCGAGAAACTCGTTCCAGGTCTTCGGCTCGTTCGCGATGCCGACCTTCTGGAACAGGTCCTTACGATAGAACATGCCCCACGAGTAATAGACCGTCGGCGCGGCGTACTGCTTGCCGTTGTACGTCGACGATTCCTTCGTCGATGCGTACATCGTGTCCCAGCCGTTCTTCTGCCAGTCGCCGCTCAGGTCTTCGAACAGGCCGCGCTTGGCGTAGAAGGCCATGCGCTCGCCGTTGTGCCAGTTCACGATGTCGGGCGGCGCGGTCGTGAGCCAGTTCGGCAACTGCACCTTGTACGCTTCCTCGTCGACGAACGACACCTTCACGTCCGTGCCGGGGTGCGTCTTCTTGAACGCGTCGATCACCTGGGTCCACACGGCGCGCTGGCTCGCGCCCTTGAACGCGATATTCACTTCGAGCGTGCCGGCGTGCGCCGGGGTCGCGAGCGCGCCCGTGAACGCCGCTGCCGCGAGCGCGACGGCGACGAACAGGGTGCGGGGTTGCATGGTCATGGCCTGTCTCCTTGGTTTTACGTCGTTGTCAGTGTTGCCGGTTATAGGTCGATTATGTTGCACTGATATTGCGTTCAGGATGCGATGCGATACGCGGATACGCCTTGCGGGCCGACCGCGCGCGTGCCGATCACGAAAGCATTGTCGGGCACCGATGCGTCGATCGTATGCGTGCCGGGACCGTAGTTGAAGACCCAGGCGAGGCCGCCGCGACGGCTCACGCGCACGGCGTCGCCGAGCGGTGCGGCATCGAGCCCCGCCTCCGCTGCGATGCGCGCGAACAGCGCCTGCGTGGCCGCTTCGTCGAACAGGCTCGCGAGATAGTGCACCGCGCCGTGCTTCACGTAAGCGGGATGGCCGTCGGCGAAACGCGCGCGGACTTCGCTCGCGCTGTCCTTGCTGGCGTCGTTCAGTTCGATCAGATCGCGCCAATGACGCGCGTGGCCGGTCTGCGTGCCGAATTCGACCGGCTCGGTCACGTTGGGACGCAGCGATTCCACGCGCCAGACGCGCACCGGCAAGAGCGACGCGAGCGGGCCCGGCGGCAGGTTGGCGGGAATCTGCAGATCGACGGTCTTCGAACCGGTGCGCGGACCGATGATCGCCTGCGCGCCCGATTGCGCGAGCCGCTGCGCGAAGTCGTCGGGCACGACGGGCAAGGGCGGCACGACCACGAGTTTGTAGCCGTCGAGCGGCGCATGGACGGAGACGATATCGACGTCGAAACCGAGCGAGCGCAGCGCCGAGTAATACTCCACGGCGAAGCGCGGATAGTGAAAGTCCGCGCCTTGCGGATGCACTTCGAACAGCCACTTCGCCTCGTAGTCGAACACGAGCGCGACGGGCGTTTTGACCTGCGCATTCGCATCGCTTGCTGAATCGGCGAGCACCTTGCGGATTTCCTCGGCCACTTGCGCGGCTTCGCTGCCGCCGATATCGAGGCGATTGTCCGGCGTGTTCAGGCCTGCGTGCATCTGTTCCTGCGCGAACGGCGCCTGACGCCAGCGGAAATACGATACGCAGCCCGCGCCATGCGCGAACGCTTCCCAGCTCCACAGACGCACCATGCCCGGCAGCGGCGCGGGATTCCATTGCGCCCAGTTGACGGGGCCGGGCTGCTGCTCCATGACCCAGAACGGCAGCTTCGACATGCCGCGATACACATCGTGATTGAACGACGCGAAGTCGGGATGGCCCGTGCGCAGATAACGCGCCTTCACTTCAGGTGCGTACCACTGTTCTTCGAGCGCGCCGAGCGGATAGCTGTCCCACGCGGCCACGTCGAGATCGGCGGCGACCTTGTAGTGATCGAACTCCGTGAACAGCTGCATGAAGTTGTGCGCGATCGGACGGCCCGGCGAATGCGCGCGGATGATATCGACCTGCATGCGGTTGTAGCGCTGCACTTCGTCGGAGGCGAAGCGGCGATAGTCGAGCCGGTGCGAGGGATGCGCTTCCGTGACGGTGCCGATGGGCGCGTCGATTTCGTCGAAGCTGCGGTACTCCATGCTCCAGAACACCGCGCCCCACGCGGTATTGAGCGCGCCGATGCTGCCGTAACGCGCCTTGAGCCATTCGCGGAAGCGCTTCACGGCGGCGGGCGAATAGCTGACGACGGTGTTGTGGCAGCCGTATTCGTTATCGGTCTGCCAGTACGCAACGGCGGGGTGCTGGCCGTAGCGTTGCGCGAGCACTTCGCAGATGCGCTTCGACGCTTCGTAATACTCGGGCGACGAAAAATCATAGTGACGGCGCGAGCCGAACGCGCGCACGCGGCCATCCGCGCCCACGGGCAGAATCTCGGGATGGCGGTCGATCAGCCACTTCGGCGGCGTGGCCGTGGGCGTGCACATCACCACTTTCAGGCCCGCGTTGCCGAGCGTATCGACGGCGCGATCGAGCCAGGCCCAGTCGTATTCGCCGGGCGACGGCTCCATGCGGCTCCACGCGAATTCGGCGATGCGCACCTGCTCGATGCCGAGCGCCTTCATGCGCGCGGCGTCGTCCTTCCACATCGCTTCCTGCCAGTGCTCGGGGTAGTAGCAAACTCCAAGACGCATTGCGGTGTCCTCTTTCGTTGGGTTCGCGCGCGCGAACGTGGACGCGCGCGGGGATTCAGGCGTGGGTTTCGACGGTGTCGAGCGGCGCGACGGCGAAGCCGTCCTCCGCGAACAGATGGCAGAGCGCGGCGTTCGCACGGAAATGCGCGCTGTCGCCGGAGCCGAGCAGCGCGTCGCCCGGCGCCTTGGCGATCAGCACCGTGCCGCCGGGCTGGTCCAGATGCACGTAGCTGTGCTCGCCGAGCGCTTCCACGAGCGTGACCTTGCGCGTGAGCGCGAGCGTGCCAGGCGCGCTCTGTGCCGCGCCTTCTTGCACGGGTTCGAGATGCTCGGGCCGCACGCCGAGCGTGACCGGCGCGCCTACCGCAAGCGCCGCGCCCTGACGCGGCAGCGTGAGTGTTTCGCCGCTGCCGTCAAGCTGGATGCTCACGCCGTTCGTGTCGATGCCGGTCACCGTCGCGGGCAGGAAATTCATGCGCGGCGAGCCGATAAAGCCCGCCACGAAGCGGCTTGCAGGGCGGTGATACAGATCGAGCGGCGCGCCGACCTGGGCGATGCTGCCATATCGTTCGGTATCCTTACCGCTGTGCAGCAGAACGATCTTGTCGGCGAGCGTCATCGCCTCGATCTGGTCGTGCGTGACGTAGACCACGCTCGCTTCGGCGAACTGCTTGTGCAGGCGCGCGATTTCGATGCGGGTCTGTCCGCGCAAGGTGGCGTCGAGATTCGAGAGCGGTTCGTCGAACAGGAACACGCCCGGCTCGCGCACGATCGCGCGGCCGATGGCGACGCGCTGGCGCTGGCCGCCCGAAAGCGCCTTCGGATGGCGTTCGAGCAGCGCTTCGAGCTGCAGAATGCGCGCGGCTTCACGCACCTTGCGGTCGATATCGGTTTTGGGGGTTTTCGCGAGCTTCAGGCCGAAGGCCATGTTCTCGTAGACCGTCATGTGCGGAAAGAGGGCGTAGCTCTGGAACACCATCGCCACGCCGCGCTGCGCGGCGGGCACGTCGTTCACGAGCTTGCCGCCGATCGAGACGTCGCCGTCGGTGACGTCTTCGAGTCCCGCGATCATGCGCAGCAAGGTGGATTTACCGCAGCCCGAAGGTCCGAGAAACACGCAGAATTCGTTCTTGCCGATCTCCAGATCGACATCGCGGATCACTGGCGCGTTGTCGCCGTACGCCTTCTGCACACCTCTCAAGGAAATGCTCGCCATGCGTCCCGTCTCCATGTTTTAATCGACACGAAGCGGAGATTAAGCGCTTAATCAGGCAACCGAAAAAAATCGATCGTGGGCGCGATCGCGGGTTGCTTGTCTCCGATTCGTTTTGAATGCGAGGTCTATGGTGCCGTCGCAGGATGCGATCAGGCAAATGTTGAAACGCATTCCCATATATTGAGCTTTCATGCCCACGCCCACTCTTGCCGAAGTCGCGCGCCATGCCGGCGTCACGCCCGCGACCGTGTCCAACGTGCTGCGCGGACGCGGCCGCGTGGGCGAGGCCACGCGCGAGCGCGTGCTGGCGGCGATCGCGGCGCTCGGCTACCGGCCGCATCTGCCCGCGCGTGCGCTGGCGGAGGGCCGCGCGCCCACCATGGCGCTGATGGTGCCGAGCATCGCCAATCCGTTCTATCCCGAGTTCGCGCTCGCGGTCGAAAACGCGCTGCGCAACAGCGGGCAATTCCTCATCATCTGCAATACCGACGGCGATCCGCACACGGGCCGCGCGTATCTGGAGCAGATCGCGGGCACGCTCTCGGGCGGCGTGCTCGTGGCCAACGCGAACCTCGATATCGACGATCTGCGCCGCACCGAATCGCGCGGCGCGCCGGTTGTGCTCTGCATGTGGGAGCGGCCGCTCGATCCGCCGGGTTTGCCGTGCGTGGCCGTCGATTTCCGGCTTGCGGGCGAGCTGGCGGCGCGCCATCTGCTCGATCTCGGGCACCGGCGCGTGGGCGCGATCGTCGGCAGCAAGGCGACCGGCATTCATGCGGCGCGCTACGAAGGCTTTCTCGACGCGATGCGCGCGGCCGGGCTCGACGGCGCGGCCGCGCCCACCGTTTTCACGCCCGACACCACGCAGGGCGGCTACGCGGCCGCGCGCGAGTTGCTCGGACGTCATCCCGATCTCACGGCGCTGTTCACGACCAACGATCTGCCCGCGCTGGGCGCGATGCAGGCCGCAGCCGATCTCGGCTTCGACGTGCCGCGCCAGTTGTCGGTGGTCGGCATCACCGACATTCAACTGGCGCGCGAAACGCGTCCCGCGCTGAGCACCGTGGCGGTGCCGACGGAGGAAGCGGCGGGGCTGGCGGTGAAGCTGTTGCGCGAGTTGATCGCGCAGGCGGGGAGAGTGGCGAAGGATGCGAAGGACACGAAGGCGGCGGGCGCGGCGAAGGTGTGCGTGACGTCCGCGCCGAGGCTCGTGCCGCGCGCCTCGACGGCGCGCGCGCCTACGGCTTGAGCAGCGTCATCCGCTCGATCTGGCGCACGACTTCGTCGCGCAGTTCGGGCGACATGTCCTGATAGCCGAGCAGATCGGAGATCCACAGGCCGTCCGCCGCGAGACGGCAGATCATGAGCCGCGCGGCCTGATCGAGCGGCAGCGGGTCGGGGCGCGTCCACTTGCGCATCGGCGTGGAATAGCGCTCGCGAATCTCGGGGTCCGTCATCATCGCCGCGACCAGCACGCGCAGCACGTTGGTGCTCGCGGCGGGGCTCGTTTCGTCGATGGTGGTGTGCAGATAGGCGCGCGAAGCGGCACCGCGCGCGTCCTTGCGGTCGGCGGCGAGGCGCGTTTCCATCTGATCCTCGAAACGTTCGAGCGTCTGCTCGAACAAGGCGTCAAGGAGTCCTTGCTTGTTGACGAAGTGATATTGCAACGCGCCCTTGGTCACGCCCGCGCGATCGGCGACGGCTTCGAGCGTGACGGCCTGCACGCCGTGATCGGTGGCGATATCGGAGGCCGCTTGCAGCAATTGCGCGCGCACTTGCGCCGGGGCTTTTTTACGGCGCGTGCCGGAAGCGGGGGCGTCGGACCTGGGCGCGGGTTTTGAAGCTGGTTTTGAATCCGGTTTCGAAGCCGGTTTCGAAGCGGATTTCGGGGCGGGCTTCAAAACAGCTTTCGCAGCGGATTTCGCAGCGGGGATAACGGTGGCGTTTTCGGGAGATTTCCGCGCCGGCGTCTTGCGGGTCGCGCGCGGCTTCGTGGCGCCTTCGGCGCGTCCGGCAGCGCGCGCCGGTGCGTTGACGTTGAGATTCTTCATGGTCCGATCTTACCATTGCGGGCGTCGGCGCAAAACATTCCGTACGGATGGTATTATTCGCGCCATGAAAAAATCCGACCTGCCATTCGCGGCGCTGCTCGACGCCGCCATCGTGCGCGGACGCGACGCGCTCGCGCGCCGCCAGGCACCCGACGGAAGCTGGTGCTTCGAGCTGGAATCCGACGCCACGATCACCGCCGAATACATCCTCATGATGCATTTCATGGGCAAGATCGACACCGTGCGCCAGGAGAAAATGGCGCGCTATCTGCGCGCGATCCAGCGTCTCGAAACGCACGGCGCATGGGATCTTTACGTCGACGGCGCGCCCGATGTGTCGGCCAGCGTGAAGGCCTATTTCGCATTGAAAGCCGCGGGCGACGCGCCCGACGCGCCGCACATGAAGCGCGCGCGCGAAGCCATTCTCAAGCTCGGCGGCGCGGCGAAATCGAACGTCTTCACGCGCATCCTGCTCGCCACGTTCGGCCAGGTGCCGTGGCGCGCCACGCCGTTCATGCCGATCGAATTCGTGCTGTTCCCGAAGTGGGTGCCCATTTCGCTGTACAAGGTCGCGTACTGGGCGCGCACGACCATGGTGCCGCTGCTCGTGCTCTGTTCGCTCAAGGCGCGCGCGCGCAATCCGCACGAGGTCTCGATCGCCGAACTGTTCGTCACGCCGCCCGAGCAGGAGCGCGAATACTTCCCGCGCGGCAAGGGCGTGCGCAAGCTCTTTCTCGCGCTCGACCGCACGATCCGCCATATCGAGCCGCTGATTCCGGGCGCGCTGCGCAAGCGCGCGATCCGTCACGCCGAAGCCTGGTGCGCCGAGCGCATGAACGGCGAGGACGGCATGGGCGGCATCTTTCCGCCCATCGTCTACAGCTACCAGATGATGGACGTGCTCGGCTATCCCGAGGACCACGCGCTGCGCCGCGACTGCGAAAACGCGCTGGAGAAATTGCTGGTCGAGCGCGCGGACGGCAGCCTGTATTGCCAGCCGTGCCTCTCGCCGGTGTGGGACACCGCGTGGAGCACGATGGCGCTGGAGCAGGCGCTCGCGGTGCCTGCCGAAGAAGCGGGCGAAGTCGCGGGTGGCATGGCAGGTGAAGTGCGTGGGGCGTCCACGCCGGTCGCGCAACTCGACGAGCAGATCGCGCGCGCCTACGACTGGCTCGCCACGCGTCAGGTCGACGACCTCAAGGGCGACTGGATCGAGAACGTGCAGCCCGATGTGCCGCCGGGCGGCTGGGCGTTTCAGTACGCGAATCCGTACTACCCCGACATCGATGACAGCGCGGTGGTGGCGGCCATGCTGCATCGCCGGGGCCGCGCCGAAGCGCGCAAGACGGGCCACGATCCTTACGCGGCGCGCGTCTCGCTGGCGCTCGACTGGATGCGCGGGCTGCAATCGCGCAACGGCGGCTTCGCGGCCTTCGACGCCGATTGCGACCGCCTCTATCTGAACGCGATTCCGTTCGCCGATCACGGCGCGCTGCTCGATCCGCCGACCGAAGACGTCTCGGGCCGCGTGCTGCTGTGCTTCGGCGTGACGGGCCGCGAACAGGAACGTGGGTCGCTTGCGCGCTGCATCGACTACATCAAGACGACGCAGCGTGAGGACGGCAGCTGGTGGGGCCGCTGGGGCACGAACTACATCTACGGCACGTGGAGCGTGCTCGCGGGCCTCGCGCTCGCGGGCGAAGATCCGACGCAGCCGTATATCGCGCGCGCGCTTGCGTGGCTCAAGGCGCGTCAGCACGCGGACGGCGGCTGGGGCGAAACCAACGACAGCTATATCGATCCGCAACTCGCGGGTACCAACGGCGGCGAAAGCGCCTCGAATTTCACGGCGTGGGCCTTGCTCGCGCAAATGGCGTTCGGCGATTACGAATCGGAGTCGGTGCAGCGCGGCATTGCGTATCTGCTTTCGGTGCAGGACGGCGACGGTTTCTGGTGGCATCGCTCGCATAACGCGCCGGGTTTCCCGCGCATTTACTACCTGAAGTATCACGGCTATACCGCGTATTTCCCGCTCTGGGCGCTCGCGCGTTATCGCCGTCTCGTGGAAGCGGGGCGCGCGAAACTCGCGTGAATTTGGGCTGAAGTTCGGCTGAATATCGCCTGATCGCCGTTTGAAGGAAAACGCCACTCGACAGAGTGGCGTTTTTGTTTTGAAAGCCGTGGTTAGTGGCTAGAAAGCTTGTCGCATTCAAGCTTCGCCGTGCGCTGCCGATATCCCGGATAGAGGGTCGTGCAGAGCAGGGACAGATGAGCAGGGCAACCCGGCGAGCGCCAGCCGATACGACGCAAATCCTTAGACAAACTCCATGAAGACGATCCAGCCAGGCGTCGACGAACGCACCACGCTCACCAGCAACAACCGTTTAGAACTCCTGCTTTTCCGTCTGGGCGAGGCGCGTCCGGGCGCCGGACGCGGACTCTACGGCATCAACGTGTTCAAGATCCGCGAGATCGTGACGATGCCGGAAGTCACGCCGATCGCCGGTGCGCCCGCGCATCTGGTGGGCGCGGTGGATATTCGCGGGCAGATCATTCCGGTGATCGACGTGGCCTCGCTGATCGGTTCGGCGTCGGACAAGCCGCCTGCGATCCTGCTGATCACCGAATTCTCGCGCGGCACCCAGGCGTTCGCGGTGGAGGAGGTCGAGGACATCATCCGCCTCGAATGGAAGGAAGTGCTGAGCGCCGAATCGAGCGGCACCTCGGGCTATGTGACGGGGATCGCGCGTATCGACGCGGGCGGAGGCCAGACGCGTCTCGCGCAGGTGCTCGACGTCGAGCAGGTGATGCGCGACGTGTTCCCGGAACAGCACGAGGACGTCAAGCCCGAAGCGGTCGGCGACGCGCTGCGCACGGCAGGCGGACGCATTCTTGCCGCCGACGATTCGGGCTTCGCGCGCGCGCTGATCGGTCAGGCGCTCACGGCGCTCGAAGCGCCGCACGTGATCGCGTCGAATGGCGAAATGGCGTGGCAAATGCTGCTGAAGATCGCGGACGAAGCGGCGCAGGAGAAGGTGCCGGTGCGCGAGAAGGTGTCGCTCGTGATTACCGATCTGGAAATGCCCGAGATGGACGGCTTCATGCTCACGCGCAAGATCAAGGCCGACGATCGCCTCAAACATATTCCCGTGATCATTCATTCGTCGCTCACGGGCGCCGCGAACGAAGCGCACGCGCGCAACGCGGGCGCGAATGGTTACATCACGAAGTTCGCGCCGGCTGAGTTGTCGGCGGCGATTCGCAAGGCGCTGGCAGCGTGAATGGTGTGAACAGCGTGAACGTCATGAAAGCGCGCAGCGTGGATCAGTTGCGCGCGACAAAGAACCCCCTGTAGCACATAAGCACATAACAACGTTTCTCTCTGGTTCCGGGTGCCGACGACAAAGCCTCGGAACCGATCCGTGCCGGCCTTCGGGCCGGCTTTTTTTGCGTGTCGATCTTCGGGTATCGGGTGAAAGTCTTGCGCGCAGCGAGTCGAACAAACTCAGCCGTCGCGGAGCGGCCGTGCGATTTTCGCGCGCGCCAAAAAACAAAGCCGGCGGCAACGTCTGGAACGTTCGCCGCGCGGCTTGCGTGGTGGAATTGCTGAAACCGGTATTAAAGTGCGCGCTGGACCGTGCGCGCCGAGTCGGTGATGTCCTGGCCGAAGCCGGCGATCGTGTTGCAGGCCGAGAGGCCCAGCGTCGTGGCGGCGACCAGAAGAATCGCCAGAATGCGAATGTACATATAAACCCCGCGTGGTAATCGACAACCGGCTGTGCGCTTTATTGCGTTCTGTGAACCGGTGTGAACGGGAGTTTATCAGCACTCGGTGCGCGCGCACCTTACATTAACTTGCTAATTGAGTGGCTAATTCGAATTGGCCGAATGCGTCAGCAAGGGAATGGCACGCGCGTTCGCCGCGCGTGCTTCATTTCATTTCAATTCAAGGCTGGATTCAATGCGTGCTATCCGCGTGTGCGTGCACATTCGCAGTCGGCACCGCGTTGGCGTTCGCATTCGCATCCACACGCGGCGCACGCTTCGCGCGCCAGCGCGCATAAGCGGCGGTCATCAACGGCGCGAGTAGCGACGTGACGATCGTCGAGGCCGCGATTTGCGGCGTCGCCACCGAAACGAGCGCGCCCAGACGCGGATCGATCGCTGCAATCGCCGTCGGCGTGGCGACCGCGTTGCCCGCCGTCGTCGCGGCGGCCATGCCGCCCACGCCCGAGCCGCCCATCAGCCGCGAAGCCAGCACGTTGAATACCGCGCCTGCCGCGAGCGTAATCAGGCCGAGCACGATGCCCGAAAGACCTGCGCCGAGAATCGCGTGCAGATTGATTTGCGCGCCGAGTCCGAAAGCGAAAAACGGAATCAGCAGATCGCCGCCCGATTTGAGGAATTTGCGCATATCGGCGTCGAGATTGCCGAGCACCATGCCGATCACGATCGGCAAGATGGTCGCCACGAGATCGAGCACGGGAATCTTCGCGAGACCCGAGAGACCGAGCGCGACCATCGTCACGAACGGGCCTTCGAGAATCGATAGCACCGCAAGCGCGCCGCGATCCATTTCATCGCCGAATTGCCGCGTCAGCGCCGCGTAAAGTCCCATGTTCGCATTGGTGACGGCCGCGATGATCGCCATGCCGGACAAACCGAGAAAGCCTTGCGCGCCGAAAAGCTTGCTGACCACGAGTCCGATCAGCACGCCGCTCACGAGTTTCGCAATCGTGATCGCCGCGCCGTTGCGCAAGGCGCGCGGCGCGGTGCGAATTTGAATTTCGGCGCCCATGCAGACGAAGAACACCGCGAGAATCGGCAATGCGCCATGCGCGAGCTGCGTCGAGAAACTGCCGATGCCGAGCACGCGCGGCGCGAACGTATTGAGCACGCTGCCCCAGAGCAGAGGGATGACCATCATCCCTCCAGGAAAGCGTTCGATGGCCTGTTTGATTTTCACCTTGAGTCTCCTGCTTTATTCTGGCGCGGACGCACGCATGTACGCGGGCGTCCGGCCGGTTTTCATTCTTCAAAGTTCATGCGAGGCGAGGGCGCGGCCTGAATCGACGTGAATCGACGTGAATCGGCATGTACAGGCCGCGCCCGGCGTTACATCTGCGCGCCGATCATCCACGGCACGAATTCCTCGTTGCCGACGCCGAGCGCTTCGCTCTTGCTCTTGCCGCCCGACGCCACCTCGACGATCATGCGGAAAATCTCCTCGCCCTTTTGTTCGACGCTCGCGGTGCCATCCATGATGTCGCCGCAATTGATGTCCATGTCGTCGGCCATGCGGCGATACATCGACGAATTGGTCGCGAGCTTGATCGACGGCGCGGGCTTGGCGCCGAAGCACGAGCCGCGTCCCGTCGTGAACACCACGAGGTTCGCGCCGCTGGCGATCTGACCGGTTGCGCCCATCGGGTCGTAGCCCGGCGCGTCCATGAATACGAGGCCGTGCGTATCGACCGGTTCGGCGTAGCGATACACGCCCATCAGCGGCGAGGAACCGCTTTTCGCCACGGCGCCCAGCGACTTTTCGAGGATCGTCGTGAGGCCGCCGGCCTTGTTGCCGGGCGTCGGATTATTGTCGATGCTGCCTTTCTCGCGCTCCGCGTAGGCTTCCCACCAGTGAATGCGCTCGACGATTTTTTCGCCGACTTCCTGGCTGATCGCGCGGCGCGTCAACAGATGTTCGGCGCCGTAAATCTCGGGCGTTTCCGAAAGAATCGCGGTGCCGCCATGACGCACAAGCAGATCGACGGCCGCGCCGAGCGCGGGATTGGCGGTGATGCCCGAATAGCCATCGGAGCCGCCGCATTGCAGCGCGATATTGATGTGCGAAACCGGCAGCGGCTCGCGCACCGATTGATTCGCGATCGGCAGCATGGTGTTCACGGCGGCGATGGCGGCGTCCACGGTCTTCTGCGTGCCGCCTTCTTCCTGCATCACGAGCGGCACGAGCAGCGGGCCGGGCTCGACGCCCTCGGCGATAAACATCGCGCCCATCTGGTTCGCCTCGCAACCGAGGCCGATGATGACCACGCCCGCGAAATTCGGATGCTTCACATAGCCGCCGATCGTGCGGCGCAGTTGCGCGATGCCTTCGCCGTGATGGTCGATGCAGCAGCCGAAGCTGTGCGTGATCGGCACGATGCCGTCGACGTTCGGGTAGGCATCGAGCGCGCCCGGTGCGCTGAAGTGCTGCGAAACGAGTTTCGTCACGGTCGCCGAGCAGTTGACCGTGCTGATCACGCCGATATAGTTGCGCGTGGCCACGCGGCCGTCGGCGCGGCGAAAGCCCTTGAAAGTCAGCGGTGCGCTCGCGGGCTCGACGGTCTTGAGGTCTTCGCCGAAGGCATAATCGCGGTCGAATTCGCCGATCGAAAGATTGTGCACGTGCACGTGATCGCCCACGCGGATCGGCTGCGTGGCGAAGCCGATGATCTGGCCGTAGCGGCGCACCGGCGCGCCCTGCTCGACGTCGCGGCAGGCGACCTTGTGGGCGGCGGGAATGTCGGCGGCGCAAACAATATCGTCGAAATCGGCGAGAATCGTACCGGCGGCGAGTGCGCCGCGTGCGATCAGCACGTCGTCGAGGTCGTGCAGTTTGATGGCGAGCGTAGCCTGGCTCATGGTGCCTCCTGATTGTGGGGTCGGGGTGCCGGGCACGGCTCGTCGTAGTGGCGTGCGAGCGTTGATGTCCGGCGTGAGCACATGATCGGGCGGCCAGGAGACAGGCGCAAATTGGTCAGGCCACTTGGTGGACCGCTGGGTGGTCCACCTGGTGGTCCACTGGGTGACGCGGCATTTTTCCGCGCCAGACAGGCATAGCGAACAGAGAGTCGAAGGTGGAAAGTCGTTCGAAAAACACGGGCGCGCTGGCCCAGACAGTCCGGCGCATCGAGACAGGAATTCAGGAGGGACGCTGGCAAGCGGACGAGCGTCTGCCGTCCGAGCGCGCGCTCGCCGAATCGTATGGCGTGTCGCGCGCGACGGTGCGCGAGGCGATTGGCCGGCTGGCGAGCAAGGGCGTGCTCGAAACGCGGCGCGGCAGCGGCGTGTATCTGCTGCGCGCGAAACCCGCGGGCCTCGCGGCGCCCTGGCTGCAATTGATCGCGGATACGCCGCCGTTACGCTCGGAAACGCTCGAATTCCGGCTGGTATTCGAATGTGCGGCGGCGCGTTTCGCGGCGCTGCGTTCGTCGACGCATGAACTCGAACGCTTCGAAACCATACTCGAACGCATGCGCGACGCCGTCACGCACGCCGACGTGGACGCCGAAGCGGCTACGGACGGTGAATTCCACACGGCGCTCACCGCCGCCTCGCATAATCGTCTGCTCGATCAGTTTTACGCGAGCGTGATTACGATGTTGCGCGATCACATCGCGAGCAATACCTACGATGCGACGGTCAATAACGCCAACGCGGCGACGCAGGCGCGCAATCGTCTCGATCAGCACGAATCGATTTATCACGCGATTCGCGACCGCAATCCCGATGCGGCGCAGCAGGCGATGTTCGTGCACATCGATTACGTGGGCAAACAATTCAACGTGTGAACCGACCGGTTTTTTATTACCGGTAATTCACGAAATTGATCACGTCGTTGAGAAACCACGGCAGGATCAATTGCGTGTCGGGATAGCTCGTGCCGACCGTGAGCCTCGGCGGTTGCGAGCCTGCCGGGCCGCTGGCAGGCGGCGAGTTCGACGCGCAGCCTGAAACTAGCGCGCTGAACAAAACGGAAAAAACTGCGGCGAAATAAAGACGCCTCATGGCGATGAACTCCTGCTACGTTGCATCGCCACATTGTCTACGAAAGCGCGCGTAAATGGGTGCGCAAGCGATCCATCTCGCCCGCCGGAAACGGCGCTTCGATTGCTTCGTGCGTGCGCTGCCAGATTGGAAAGGCTTGCGCAAGCAAACGATCGCCGGCGGGCGTGAGGCTCAGTCGGCGGCTGCGCTTGTCGTCTTCGTCCTGTTCGATCACCACCAGTTCGCGCCGCTCGAGCGGCTTGAGCGCGGCCGTGAGCGTGGTGCGGTCCATCGCCAGCAGCGACGACACCTCTTTCATCGTGGGCGGATGCGGCCGATTCAGCGACATCAGCAGCGAGAATTGCCCGTTCGTGAGATCGAGCGGACGCAGGGCTTCGTCGAAAATGCGCGCGAGATTGCGCGCCGCGCGCTGCATATGCAGACACAGGCAGCAATCGCGCACCATGAGCGTGGCGTCGAAGGGAAGTTTTTTCGGGTGGGCCATGTTGCAATTGTGTTGATATCAACCTATATTGTCAAGGCCGGTTGAGCAGTCCCGTTGTTCCTTTCAATAGCTGGACGATAGCTGGAGGAAGCATGAGCGATCATCAACTGTTTCTCGCGGTTTTTCTCGGCGGCAAGGACACGCCGCGCATGAAAGCCTGGATGGCGATGCCCGAAGCCGAACGGCACGCCAAAGAGCACGAGGGCATCGCGGCGTGGAAGGCGTGGGTGGAAAAACACAAGGCGTCGATCGTCGATATTGGCGGCCCGCTCGGCAAGACCAAGACCATCGGCGTGGAGGGCGTGGCGGATGCCTCCAATCGGCTGACGGGCTTCACGGTGGTACGCAGCGCCTCGCACGCGGACGCGGCCAAAATGTTCGAAGCCCATCCGCATTTCACGATTTTTCCGGGCGAAACCGTCGAGGTGATGCCGGTGCTGCCTATTCCGGCCGGTTGAGTGAGGATCGCCATGAAACTCTATGGATTTGCGGGAACCCGCTCGCAGCGCGCGTTGTGGGGTCTCAAGGAAGTCGACGCCGACTTCGAATTCATTTCGGTCAATCTGCTCGACGGCGAGCACAAACGGCCCGACTATCTGCGCCTGAATCCGGCGGGCAAGGTGCCCGTGCTCGTGGACGGCGACCGCGTGATTCCCGAGTCCGCCGCGATCGTGCTGTATCTGGCCGACAAATATCCCGAGAAAGGGCTGCTGCCGGACGATCTCGACGCGCGCGCCCAGGTGTATCGCTGGACGATGTTCGCGGTGACCGAACTCGAACAACCGCTCTGGCGCATCACGCGGCACAGCTTTATCTATCCGCCCGATAAACGTTCGCCCGCCGATATCGAACTCGCGCGCGGCGACTTCACGACGATGGCGGCGATTCTGGAGAAACATCTGGAAGGGCGGGAGTTTATCGTCGGCGACCGGCTAACTGTTGCCGATTGCGTGACGGCTTATCTGATCGACTGGGCCGGCGAAGTGCAATTGCTCGACGGCTTTCCGCGTTTGCAGTCGTATCTGGAGCGGCTGTATGCGCGCCCCGAAGCGCCGCAGCGTATCGCCGAAGCGCGCAAGGCAGCCTAGCGTATTGAGCTGGATTGATTCGGGATGCTGACTATTTGTTAGCAAACCAGAATGCGCAAAACGGGCGGACCCGCTGACTCGACCGATGCCTCGCATCGGCCGGAACCGGCAGGGCAGGTCCGCCCCTAATCTTCACGGCGCGCGTGCCGCCTCTCCTCATCCCAGGGTAAACATCAGTCCTGTCGGAAAAACTTTAAAATAGTTGGTGTACGGAGTATATTTCCTCCATCACGATACATATAGCCATGGAGGCAGACACCATGCAGTTCCATCTCAACGGTTTTCGCGTTGGCGACCCGACCATCGAACCCGCCGCCGCAGACGCGCCGCGCGCTGGTTTGCCCGAGAAAGTCGATGTGCTGATCGCCGGCAGCGGTCCCGCCGGGCTCGTGCTGGCCGCGCAGCTTTCGCAATTTCCTTCGGTCAAGACCTGCGTCGTCGAGCGCCGCGAGGGACCGTTGCAGATGGGGCAGGCGGACGGCGTGGCCTGCCGCACGGTCGAAATGTTCGAGGCGTTCGGTCTGAGCGACCGTCTGCTGCGCGAAGCGTATTGGGTCAACGAGACCGTGTTCTGGCGGCCCGATGCACAGGATCGCGGCGCGATTCGGCGTACCGGACGTGTTCAGGATACCGAAACAGGTTTGTCCGAGTTTCCGCACGTGATCGTCAATCAGGCGCGCGTGCAGGACTATCTGCTCGACGTGATGCGCCGTTCCGCGCAACGTGTCGAGCCCGATTACAGTCTCGAAGTGGTCGACGTGCAGCGCGATGGCACCGACGCCGACTATCCCGTGCTCGTCACGCTGCGCCGCACCGACGCGGCGCGTGAAGGCGAAACGGTCACGGTGCGCGCGCGTTACGTGGTGGGCTGCGATGGCGCGCGCAGCCGCGTGCGTGCGTCGATCGGACAGACGCTGCGCGGCGACGCCGCCAATCACGCGTGGGGCGTGATGGATGCGCTCGCGGTCACCGACTTCCCCGACATTCGCCTGAAGGCGGCGATCCAGTCGGCGAGCAAGGGCAATCTGCTGCTGATTCCGCGCGAAGGCGGATATCTGGTGCGCTTCTACGTCGATCTCGGCGACGTCACGCCCGAGAATCGCGACAGCATCAAGCAGACCACGGTCGAGCGTCTGATCGAAACGGCGCAGCGCATTCTGCAGCCGTATACGCTCGACGTGAAAGAGGTCGCGTGGTTCTCGGTGTACGAAGTGGGCCAGCGCCTGACCGAGCGTTTCGACGATGCCATCGCCGCCGACGGCAGCGCGCGCGAGCCGCGTGTGTTCATCGCGGGCGACGCCTGCCACACGCATAGCGCGAAGGCGGGGCAGGGCATGAACGTGTCGATGCAGGACGGTTTCAATCTGGGCTGGAAGCTCGGCGCGGTGCTCGAAGGGCGCAGCGACGCGAGCCTGCTGCGCAGCTATTCGGACGAACGCCAGCCGGTCGCGCAGGAACTGATCGACTTCGACAAGGAATGGTCCGCGATGATGGCCGCGCCGCCGAAAGATCCGCAGCGTCCCGAAGCGGGCGGCGTCGATCCCGCGGAATTGCAGGCGTATTTCGTGCGCGCGGGCCGCTACACGGCGGGCGTCGCCACGCGTTACCGGCCGGGCGCGCTCACGGGCGCGGCCACGCATCAGGCGCTGGCCACGGGCTTTCCGATTGGCGCGCGCTTTCATTCGTCGCCGGTCGTGCGGCTCGCCGATGCGAAGCCCGTGCATCTCGGCCACGCCGCGCGCGCGGACGGCCGCTGGCGTCTCTATGCGTTCGCCGATGCGCAAGGCCACGCGCTGCGTGCGCTCTGCGAGCATCTGGCCCACGCGCCGGAGTCGGTGCTGCGCCGTGCTACGCCCGACCACGCCGACATCGACAGCGTGCTCGATCTGCGTGCGATTCTGCAGCAGCCGCATCGCGAGACGCGCGTCGACGATCTGCCCGCGCTGCTGCTGCCGCGCAAGGGCCGCCATGGCCTGATCGATTACGAGAAGGCATTTACGAGCGACGCCGCGACTGATATCTTCGACGAGCGCGGCATCGACCGCGCACGCGGCGCGCTCGTCGTGGTCCGCCCGGATCAATACGTCGCCCATGTTCTTCCACTAGACGCGTACGCGGAGCTCGACGCCTTTTTCGCGCCGGTCTTCCGCACGCGCTAAACCCATCGATAGCGAAATTGCCGAAACAACCCGACGATCCCGCGCTTTCCCGATTCACGGGCAGCCTCGTGCGCCGCGCGCAGCAGCGCCACGCGGCGGTGTGGCTGAGCGAAGTCTCGGCGGAGATCACGAGCGTGCAGTATGCGGCGCTCGAAATCCTCCAGCAGACGCCTGGCCTCAATCAACGGCAACTCGGCGACGAGCTCGACGTCGATCGCTCGACCATCGCGGACCTCGTGGCGCGCATGGTGCGCAACGATCTGATCGAGCGCTCCGACGATCCCGCCGACAAGCGCAGCTATGTGCTATTTCTCACGTCGGCGGGCAAGCAGCAGCTGACCACGCTGCGCCCGCGCGTGGAGGAGGTCGAGCGCGTGCTCACGGCGCGGCTCACGCCGGGCGAAAGCATGGAGCTGCGCCGTCTGCTGCTGGCGTTGATGCCGCCGCGTGAGTGATTTACGCGTGAATCGGGCGTGAATCACGTGCGATCTGCGTTCGATCAGCGCGCCGCTTCGGCGGCCCACGCTTCGGCATCGACGCCCGCCGCCATGCGCATCGGCGCGGCGGGATCGGTGGCCGCGCGCCACACGGCGGCGGCCACGTCCTTCGCGTAGGTGACGGGCGCTTCGGTATCGGCGAATCCGGCGAGCACGTGCTTCACGAGATCGGCGTAAGCCTCGTGCTCGAAGCCGAAAATATGGCCGCGCGCGTTATCGGCGAAACGTGTTTCGGGCGAGCGGCCCGGCAGCACGAGATGCACGCGCACGCCGAACGGCGCCATTTCCAGCGCCGCCGATTCGCTGAACGCGTTCACCGCCGCCTTGCTCGCGCGGTAGGCGCTCAACAGCGGCAGCACCTTCAAGGTCACGCTCGACGTGACGTTCACCACCACGCCCGACTTGCGTTCGCGAAACTGCGGCAGCACCGCCTGCGTGAGCGCGATCGTGCCGAGCGCATTGGTCTCGAAGATCTCGCGCACGGCGGCGAGCGGCGCGAGTTCGGCGGGCGCGGCCATGCCGACGCCCGCATTGTTCACGAGCACGTCGATCGGGCCTGCGGCCTCGATGGCGGCCTGAATACTTTGCGCGTCGGTGACGTCGAGCGGCAGCACGCGCAGGTGCTCGGACGGCGGCAGCAGATCGGCGCGCGGCGTGCGCATCGTGGCGACGACGCGCCAGTCGCGAGCGAGAAATTCGCGGGCGATTTCAAGGCCGAAGCCCGAGGAACAGCCGGTGATCAGCACGGTTTTCATGAGCGCTCCAGTGAGTGAGGTGGTCGGTCAGTGCGCTTACGATAAAGCGCACTGACCGTACTTGCTACAATCGAAAATCCGAAATTCTTTCGCAGGAGTCCGGCGATGATCGATCCGCTGGCCGAGGTGGTCATGCTGTTGCAGCCGGGCGCGCGCTTCTCGAAGCTCGTGCACGGCGCGAGTCCGTGGCGCATCAGCCGCTCGGATTCGGGCCAGCCGTTCTATTGCGTGATTCTCGAAGGCGGTTGCGAGATGGTCATCGACGGACATGCGCCGATCGCGCTGCACGCGGGCGATTTCGTGCTGATTCCGGCGGTCTACGGCGTGGCGATCACGAGTCTCGGCGCACCGCCCGGCGAAGTGTCGCCGGAGCCGGTCGCGCTCGGCGACAACGAGTTCAGGATCGGGCCGCCGGACCGGCCCGTGGACGCGCGCATGATGGCCGGGCATTGCTCGTTCGCCTCGCCCGATGCGGCCTTGCTGGTGTCGCTGCTGCCGCGCTTCGTGCATGTGCGCGGCGAGCAGCGCCTCGCTACGCTGGTCGGGCTCGTGCGCGAGGAAACGCGCGAGCAGCGGCCCGCGCGCGACATCGTGCTGTCGCGCTTGATGGAAGTGCTGCTGATCGAAGCATTGCGATCGGCGGCGGGCACGCAGGCGTCGCCGGGTCTCGTGCGCGGACTCGCCGATGCGCGCCTGGCGGCCGCGATTCGCGGCATGCACGAGCAGCCGACGCGCGCGTGGACCGTCGCCGAACTCGCGAAAGCGGCGGCCTTGTCACGCTCGACGTTCTTCGAGCGCTTCAGCCGCGCGGTGGGCGTGGCGCCGATGGAGTATCTGCTCAACTGGCGCATGGCGCTCGCGAAGGATCTGCTGCGCCGTAATGCGGGCCGTGTCGCCGAGATCGCGGAGCGCGTGGGCTATAGCTCCGCGAGCACGTTCAGCGTGGCGTTCACGCGGCACGTCGGCAGACCGCCCGCGCAATACGCGCGCGAGGAACAGGCGAATCTGGGCGTGGTGTAAGGCGTCGCGCGTGATGCGGGAAAATTGATCAGTACAGCGAATAACGTGACCACGTCTCGATCGGAATCAGCGCTTGTGGCGTGCTGGTTTTTCCGTTCGCCGCGCCGCGCAGATGCGCGATGGCGGTCTCGATCAGCAGACGCAAATCCTGCGAGAGCAGATAGTCGATCACGTCGGCGCGCAGCAGCGGCTCGGTCACGCGGTTGACTTCGTGCGTCACGTAGAGCGTCTTGCCCGCGAGCCCGCGTTCCTCCAGCGCCTGCGCGAGCCCTTCGTTGCCGCCCGCGACGTTATAGATGCCGTCGAGCGCGCCATGCGTCTCCATGCAGCGCCGCGTGGCCTCGTAAGTGGCCGCGCCCGAATCCGCGCCCTTGATCACCTCGACGAGATTCACATTGGGAAAACGCTGGCGCAGCAGCGAGCGAAAGCCGATCTCACGATCCTCGTGGCACGTATAGGAGAACGTAGCAACGACGACCGCGACAGACGGTGCGGGCCGCGTTTCCAGATGCCGTCCGATCAGATGCGCGGCCGCCTGGCCCGCCGCGCGATTGTTCACGCCGACGTAGGTGTGGCGCGCGTCGGCATCCACATCGGTGATCATCGTCACGACGCTCTTGCCCGCCGCCATGCACTCGCGCAGCGCGGCGGTAATGGCCGGCGTGTTGGTGCAGATGATGCCGATGCCACCCGCTTGCTCCGCTGCTTCGCGCACGCGTTGCGCGACCGCCTCCTCGCTAGCACCCACGCAATCGACGATGTCGAGCGTCACGCCCTGTTGCGCGAGCGTGGGCGCGAGGGCTTCGGCGGTGCGCGCGAGTTCGGCGGTGAACGCGTCGCCGGCCTGGATGACGAAGCGTGCGCGGAACGGCGCGGCGGCCCCGGACGTGAACGGCGCGAAGGCGTCGTTCGCCAGCGCCGCCTCGCCGTTCGCCGCGGCCAACTCGATCTGCCGGATCGCCGCCTCCACGGCGCTGCGCGTGCGCGGATGCACGCCGGGCCGGTCGTTGAGCGCGCGGTCGATGGTCGCCCGGCTGAGCTGGGTGATCTCCATGAGCTGCTTGAGCGTGGGACGGCCTTTCATCGCGGTTCCTGATCGAGGCAAGTTTGAGGCTATTTTGCCTCAAACTGAGTTATTTGATTCGTTATATGACGCGTTTGACGATGCGGAAAGCGGTGTTTCGCCTGGTGATTACCCTTGAGTGATCTAAATGAGGCATTTTAGGTTTTGACCGATGCTCATTTAGAGACTTCAATGGAGCTCAACGATGACCCCGCCGCGCCGCATCGGCCGCCTGGATTCCGCTCTGGAGACGCCTCATGTCCGTCAATGCCGCCCAACCGGGCAACCCGCCGATCACCATGGACGACTGGTACAAATGCCCGCTCGACCGCAAGACGCTCAAGGAAGTCACGCGCCGCAACGACCATGTGGCGCTCGCGTATTTCGGCGGACTCATGGCGCTCGTGATCGCGACGGGAGCGCTCGCGTGGTGTGCGCTCGGCACGCTCTGGATCGTGCCCGCGCTGCTGCTCTACGGCACGATCTACGCCTTCGCCGAAGCGATGGAACACGAGCTGCGCCATCGCACGCCGTTTCGCAGCGAGTGGCTCAACGCGTCGGTGCATTGGGTTATCTGCTTCATGACGTGGCGCGAACAGATTTACAGCCGCTGGTCGCATGCGCAGCATCACACCTATACGCATCTCACGGCCACCGTGCCCGCCGACGCCGAACTCGCCGTCAAGCGTCCGCCCAATTATTTCAAGCTCGCCACCGATTTTCTGCGTGTTTCGCACGGCATTCATCACCTCGGCAATATTGTGCTGCATAGCTTCGGCATTATCTCGATGGGCACAAAGGCCGTGGTGCCGCCGGTCGAATATCGCGCGATGTGCCGTAATTCAAGGGTGATTCTGGCGCTTTACCTGGGCGTGGGCGCGTGGGCGATCGCGGCGCAAAGCTGGCTGCCCGTGGTGTTTCTGCTGCTGCCGCGTTCATATGGCGCGTGGCTGCACGAATTGCTCGCGATCACGCAGCATACGGGCCTGCGCGAGAACGAACTCGATCATCGTTTTTCCACACGCACGCTGTATTTGAATCCCGTGCTGCAGTTTCTCTACTGGAATATGAATTATCACGTCGAACATCATATGTTTCCCAACGTGCCGTTTCATGCGCTGCCCAAACTGCGCCGCGCGATCGAACAGGATTTGCCGCCTGCCTACGAGGGATTATTCGCGGCGTGGGGCGAGATCGTGCAGGTGTTCCGCATGCAGCGCAGCGATCCCGATTACATGATTACGCCGGCGGTTCCGGGCAAGACGGCGGGCGATGCGCGCGTCGTTTCGAGTGCCGGTGAAGATGCCGCGCTGAGTGTTGCTGAATCCCGCTGAAGAATGAATCGGCAAGATAAAACACCCGCAATACACGGAGGAGACGCATGAACATCCTGCAATGGCACGAGGTTGGCGCGAGCGACGATCTCGAAGAAGAAGACGTGATGGAATTCGAGCACGAAGGCGCGCTCTACGCGATCTATCACACGCCCACGGGCTTTTATGCGTCGGCGGGTGTGTGCACGCACGAAACCGCGCGCCTCGCGCAAGGGCTGGTATTCGGCGAGATCATCGAATGTCCGATGCATATGGGGCGATTCCACATTCCGACCGGCGCCGCGAAAGGCGCGCCCGTGTGCGTGAATCTCGCCGTGCATCCCGTGAAGGTGGAGGGCGGCAGGCTATTCATCGGACTCGCGGCCGATTGAAGCGCGCCACGCGTGCATACAGGCGCCTCACGATAACGATGCCATGAAGGAGACAACCATGAAGATTGCGTTTCGCGCGATGCGGCGCGCCATGCCCGTTTGTGCGCTGGCGGCCGCGCTCGCATTCGGCATGAACGCCGCCGTGCAGGCGGATCCGGCCGCGCATTTCGATTTCATTTCGCACGCGCCCGATTCGGATGCGTGGTGGAACACGGTGAAAAACGGCATCAAACAGGCCGACGTTGATTTCAACGTGCAAACCGATTACCGCAATCCGCCGAACGGCGATATTGCCGACATGGTGCAACTCGTCAATCAGGCCGCCGCGCGCAATTACGACGGCGTGGTGACGACTATCGCCGATTACGATTTGCTGAAAGGCGCGCTCGGCAAACTGAAGGCGAAGGATATTCCGTTTATCACCGCGAATACGGGCACCGAGCAGCAGAGCGCGCAACTCGGCGCGCTGATGCACGTGGGCCAGCCCGAATATCTCGCGGGAAAAGAAGCCGGATTGCGCGCGAAGGCGGACGGCGTGAAGTCGTTTCTGTGCGTGAATCACTACGCGACGAATCCGCTTTCGTTCGAACGCTGCCGCGGTTTCGCCGAAGCCATCGGCGCCGATATGAAAACGTCGGTGCTCGATGCGGGCACCGATCCGACCGGCATCGAAGCGAAAGTCAGCGCATATTTGCGCAATCATCCGACTACGCAGGCGGTGCTGACACTCGGTCCGACTTCGGCGGACCCGACTATCCGCGCGGTGAAAAGCCTCGGCCTCGCGGGCAAGATCTGGTTCGCGACTTTCGATATCGATACGGATGTCGCCAAGGCGATCAAGGACGGCACGGTGAAATTCTGCACCGATCAGCAGCCGTATTTGCAGGGCTATATTCCGGTGGCGATGCTCGCGATCATGCATAAGAACCGGAACACGAATATCGAACAGGCGCGCGCGGAACTCGAAAAGAATCCGAAGTTTCAGCAGCGGCTCAAGGACTACGGCTTGAAACCGGTTTATGAGGCGCGCAATATTGCGTCGGGTCCGGGCTTTATCACGCCGCAGAATATCCAGCAGGTGTCGGCGCTGGCAGGCCAATATCGCTGAACGAGGAGAACGACAATGAAGACGAGCGAAGCGATGGTGGTGATCGGCGCGGGGCAGTGCGGCGCGCGCGCGGTACAGGTGTTGCGCGACGAAGGCTGGGACGGCGCAATCGTTCTGATCGGCGAGGAAGCGCATGCGCCGTATGAGCGCCCGCCGCTGTCGAAGGCGGTGCTGTTGGGCGAGCGTTCGCCCGCGCAATGCGCTGTGCACGGCGAATCGTTTTATCCCGAGCACGAGGTGGACTTTCGGCGTGCGTGCGGTGTGGCGTCGATCGATCGCGCGGCGCGCACCGTCACGTTGACGAACGGCGAGGCGCTCGCGTATCACCGCTTGCTGATCGCGACGGGCGCGACGCCGCGTCGCCTGAGCCTGCCCGGCCACGCGCTGGCGGGCGTCCACGTGTTGCGTAACGCCGAGGACGCACTCGCGATTGCCGCCGAACTCGAACCGGGGCGGCGCATCGCGGTGATCGGCGCGGGCTTTATCGGCCTGGAAGTGGCGGCGTCGGCGATGCAGCGCGGCTGCAGCGTGGCGGTGCTCGAAGCCGCGCCGCGTGCGCTGATGCGCGCGGTGCCGGCCGAAGTCGCGCAACGTCTGGTCGATCTGCATCGCGAGCGCGGCGTGGAGATTCATTTCGATATCCGAATCAATCGTCTGGAAGGCGAGGATCGCATTCGCGCGGTCGTGCTCGAAGACGGCACGCGCGTGCCTTGCGATGCGCTGATCGTCGGCGTGGGCGTGACGCCGCGCGTGGAGCTGGCACAGCAAGCCGGGCTGGAGCTTGCCGAAGGCGGCATTGCCGTCGATGCCACGCTGCGCACGAGCGATCCGCATATCTACGCGGCGGGTGACGTGTGTGCGTTCGAGCATCCGCTTTACGGACGGCGCATCCGGCTCGAATGCTGGCGCAACGCCGAGGATCAGGCGCGCACGGCGGCGCTCAATATGTTGGGCGGTGAGGAGATGCATCGCGCGGTGCCGTGGTTCTGGTCCGATCAGTTCGACCGCACGATCCAGATCGCGGGCTTGCCCGCGTTCGGCACGACGACTGCGCGGCGCGAAACCGGCTCGGCTTCGACGATCTTTTTCGCGCTCGATGACGCAGGCGTGCTGGTTGGCGCGAGCGGTGTGGGCCCGAACAGCGAGATCGCGCGCGAGGTGCGCATCGCCCAGGAACTGATCGCGCGCCGCGCGCGCATTGCGCCCGAGCGTCTCGCGGATCGCACGATCAAACTGAAGTCGCTGTTGTCCGAGGAGGTCCAATGAGCCAGCGTCTGCTCGTATTTCAGTCGATGTGGGCGATGGAGCGCCGTCACAGCGATGGCTTCGAACGCTCGCTCGAAGAGAATATCGCGCTGATTGCCGAAGCCGGTTTCGACGGCGTGAGCGCGCATTACACCGATCGCGCGGCCGTGCGTCGCCTCGCCGAGTTACGCGCGGCGCACGGTCTCGATGCGGAAGGACAGTGCTTTCCGCAAACCATCGACGACTTGCAGCCTGTGCTCGAAAACGCCGTGGAGTGCGGCGTGCATCACATCGACTTGCAGCCCGACGTGCGCCCGCGCACCGTGGCCGAAGCGGTGCGTTTGCTGGACGGCTGGCAGCGTCTCGCGGAACAGGTGACGTTCCCGGTGTATATCGAAACGCATCGCGACCGCATGACGACGGATCTATTTTTCACGCTCGATCTGCTCGACGCGCGGCCCGATCTGAAACTGCTCGGAGATATTTCGCACTACCTGGTAGGTCGCGAATTCGCGTGGCCGGTGTCGGAGGAGAATCACGCGCTGATGCGGCGCATTCTCGATCATTGCTGGGCGTTTCACGGCCGCGTGGCGAGCCGCGAGCAGGTGCAGATCGAATTGTCGTTCGAGCCGCATCGCATGTGGGTGGACCTGTTCATGGGCTGGTGGCGCTACGGGTTCGAGTCGTGGCGCAAACGCGCGGGTGAGCACGACACGCTGTCGTTCACCTGCGAACTCGGGCCGAAGCCCTACGCGATCATCGGGCGCGACGGCAACGACACGACCGACCGCTGGGCCGAATCGCTATTGCTGCGCGACGGGATACGCGCGCTCTGGCGCGAGATCGAAACGGAGCAGGCGGCGCGTGCGGCCTGACACGGAAGGGTAGCTCGGCCGGCGTTCCACCCGCCGGCTTTTCCACCGTGCCAGTGGGCGCGGGTGGGCGATATGGGTTTCGGCCCATATCGCTTTCTTTTTTTGCGCGGTGCGAAGCGACGGGCGTGCTCAGCGCAGCGTGCGGCGCAGCGCGCCGAGTTCGCCGTGCAGGCGTTGGCAGAGCGCGCTGTGCGTGGCGCGTTCCGCGCGCAATTGCGCGTCGAGCGTCAGCACGATTTCTCCGAGCGCGTCGATGCCGTCGAGCAGCGGCACGGGCGTGTGCGGCGGCGCGGGTGGTTCGGCGTGCGAGAGGGCGTCGGCGCTTTCATGGGCGCTTTGCCCGCCCGGCGCGGCTGGGGCGGGCGGTTTCGCGCTGGCGGACGCAGGCCCGGCGACTGGAGCGGCCGTGGAAGTGGGCACAGCGGCGGGTTCGGTGTCGAACAGCGACTTCAGGAGCATCGGGATTCTCATGGCGGCGGCGGTGCAATAGAAAGAGAGGGGCGGTGCCAAAAACAGGGCCGATATAGTCGCATCGTCGCGAAATTGCCTGTCCTGAAAAGCGGTGCCGCGGTCTCGCGATCCGGTTCGACTTGCGCGCCAGGTTGAAGCGGATCGTCCACGGGGCATAGAATGACCACGCCCTTCATTCTGGAGCCTCCCTCGATGCCCCCCGATGCGAAACACCCCGCCAAGCCCCGCGAAGTCTGGCTGATCCGCCATGGCGAAACCGAGTGGAGCCGCACCGGCCAGCACACGGGCCGCACCGATATCGCGCTGACTGAACATGGCCGCGAGCAGGCGCGCGCGCTGACGAAGCCGCTCGCCGAAGTGCAGTTCGACGCCGTGCTCGCGAGCCCGATGTCGCGCGCGATCGAGACCTGCAAGCTCGCGGGGCTCGGTGAGCGCATGATCGTGTCCGCCGATCTGCTCGAATGGGACTATGGCGTGTACGAGGGCCGCACGACGCCCGATATCCGCCAGACCGAGCCTGACTGGAGCGTGTGGCGCTCGACGATCGCCCACGGCGAAAGCCTCGCGCAGATCGAAACGCGCGCACGTGGCGTGGTCGAGAGTTTGCTGGCGATGGTCGAGCATGGCGGGCGCATCGCCGTGTTTTCGCACGCGCATTTTCTGCGCACGCTGGCGGGCTGCTGGGTCGGCGACTCGGCGGCGCTGGGCGCGCATTTTTACCTCGATACGGCGTCGATCAGCGTGCTGGGCTTCGACCGCGAAAGCCGCGCCGTGCGCCGCTGGAATGCGATTCCCGAAGGATGCCGTTAAGCGTCGAGGCGAAAAAAAAGCCGCCCGGGAAACGGGCGGCATGAAATCGGAGTGAGCAAGCATGAATGCGAGGGGAATCAGCAAATTCCCAAGGCTTTCAGGTATTGCGTGAATCGTCGGCCGTAAAAAAGGCGCTCCCGTGAATGCGGAGGCGCCTTTTTTTATTGCCTTGCGATCAGGCCGGATGAAGCGGAATGAATCGGAATGAATCGGGATCAATCGGGATCAATCGGGATTAAGCGGCCTGATACCGCAATCGCGTTTAGAAGCGGTGGCGCATGCCCACCGTTGCAGCGACCTGGTTTTGCGTCGACGAATTCGTCAGCAGACCGGCGATGCTGGCCGTATTGCCGATCACGTCCGTGCCGTTGTCGTAGACATTGCCCGAAGCGTGTTGATACGCGCCGGCCACATACACGTCGGTGCGCTTGCTCAGCGAATAGTCGAGCGCGAGCGTGACCGAGTGCCACTTCGGATCGCTCGAACTCGTGTCCGCGCCCGTCGTCTTGCCGTAGGTGAAGGTGTAGTTGCCCACGACCGCGAGCGCCGGCGTGAGGCTATACGTGCCGTTGACTTCGATATTGTCGAAGCGCGCGTTCAGGCCAGTGACGCCGAACGACGCACCTTGAATGCGCGTATGCGTGTAGAGCACGCCTGCCGTGCCCGGACCGAACGCGTAGGTCGCACCCACGCCGTAGGTGCGCTTCACGTCGCCGCCGAGCAGCGTCGTGGCTGCGGCGCTGGAGTTGGTGGTGCCGTTGATGTCGGTGTTCGTCTGGTCATACGCGGCGGCCACCGTGAACGGGCCTGCCGAGTAGCCGGCGCCGACGCTCCATGCGCGGCCGTTCGTGAACTGGCCCGGATCGTTGCTGAAGCCGTACAGACCGCCGAAGTGGAAGCCGGCGTAATTGGCGCTTTCATACTTGATCGAATTGTTGATCGAGTATTGCGCGCCGATATTGTCGTTGTTATACGGGTGAGCGGCGAGATTGACCACGCCTGCCTGGCCGGCCAGCGACAGCGGCGAGAGATAATCGACGACCGAGTCGTATTGCTTGCCGAGCGTGACCGTGCCGTATTGGGCGCTTTGAATACCGACGTAAGCCTGACGATTAAACATCGAGCCATTGCTGAAACCGCCGTTCGACAGGCTGAATCCCGATTCCAACTTGAAGATTGCCTTCAGGCCGCCGCCCAGGTCTTCAGCGCCTTTCAAACCGAAATAGGTATTCGACAGCAGGCTGCTCGATTGAAGCCAGTCGCTATGGCCGCCCGCGTTATTGACATATGCAATGCCCGCGTCGAGCGAGCCATACAGCGTGACGCTGCTTTGTGCGTGAGCCGCAATGCCGAATGCGCCAAGCGCCGCTGCCACGAGCAAGTTCTTATTGAATTTCACGTTCATTCTGCACGTTCCTGTTTCTAAGGCAATCACTCATAGACAAGTTGAATATGAGCGGTATAAAGCTGCCGGGTTGGGACGGACGAAATATATCCCCGCAACCGGACAAAGCCCGTTGCACTCAGCCAACAAATCGGGCGAATACCGACATGTTTTGAGATAACGCAAATAATCAATTTGTGCGCTGAAATACCGCTGTTGTGAGATGGCGGCTTGATTTCGCGATGAGATGCCCTTTATTGGTGCGGAATTGCGGGGCGATTGTTGCGTGATTTGAAACCAATTGATCGATTAATTGGGAGATGCTGGATATCGCGGGAAAAGCATGGTCAATGCGCTTTGATTGCGGGTTCTTCGTGCGTGTTGATAGCGCGACTTACGACGCCATAGCACAGCTTTTAACAATGTTGAATGAAGGCGAATAGGCGGTGGAAGCGGCACGCCACGCGTTTTCCGTCATGCCGGACAGATCGCCGTCGTGACGTCACTCGTACCCTTGCGGTGTCGTCGGCACAAAGCAGCCACGCGACTTTTCATAGCACGAGAAATTCGTTCAATCGCGCGCGCAAATCCCCAAAGATGGCGGAACCCGCTCACGCCATTTATCTTTGAGGAAGCCAATCATGAGCCAGCGCACTGCGTCCGACGACGCCATCAAATTCGCCTACTGGGTGCCGAATGTGAGCGGCGGACTCGTCGTGAGCAAGATCGAGCAACGCACCGACTGGAGTCTCGAATACAACCAGAAACTCGCGCAAACCGCTGAACAGGCGGGTTTCGATTACGCGCTCAGCCAGATTCGCTTCACGGCCGGCTATGGCGCGCAGTATCAGCACGAATCGGTATCGTTTAGCCAGGCGCTGCTGCACGCGACCACGAAGCTCAAGGTGATCGCGGCGATTCTGCCCGGCCCGTGGCATCCGGCCGTGGTGGCGAAGCAGATCGCGACCATCGACCATATTTCGAATGGACGCATCGCCATCAATGTCGTGAGCGGCTGGTTCAAGGACGAATTCACGTCGATTGGCGAGCCGTGGCTCGAACACGACGAGCGTTACCGGCGTTCGAATGAATTCATTCAGGCGGTGAAGGGCATCTGGACGCAGGACAACTTCACGTTCAAGGGCGACTTCTATCGCTTCAACAACTACACGCTGAGCCCGAAGCCCGTGCAGAAGCCGCATCCCGAAGTGTTTCAGGGCGGCAGTTCGCGGGCCGCGCGCGATAACGCGGCAAGTGTGTCCGACTGGTACTTCACGAACGGCAACACGGTGGAGAATCTCAAGGCGCAGATCGACGATATCCGCGCGAAGGCGGCGAAGAACAATCACAGCGTGAAGATCGGCGTGAACGCGTTCGTGATTGCGCGCGATACGGAAGAGGAAGCGCGCGCCGTGCTCGACGATATCGTGCGTCACGCGCACGTGGAGGCCGTGGAGGCGTTCGGCAGCGCGGTGAAGGAGGCGGGCAAGGCGTCGCCCGAAGGCGAGGGCAACTGGGCGAAATCGACTTTCGAGGATCTCGTGCAGTACAACGACGGCTTCCGCACCAACCTGATCGGCACGCCGCGCCAGATTGCCGAGCGCATCGTCGCGCTCAAGGCGATTGGCGTCGATCTCGTGCTCGCGGGCTTCCTGCACTTCATCGAGGAGGTGGAGTATTTCGGCGCGAAGGTGCTGCCGCTCGTGCGTGAACTCGAACGGGAGCGCGAATCGCAGCCCGCATGATCGCAAGCGGGATTTTAATGGCATTTTCGTCAGACGATTTATTCATCTGACGAAAATCGAATAAATAATATCGACGAAAAATGAACCCGGCCCGTAATTAAAATAACAAGCCAGATAAAAACAGGGCCGGTATCTATCAAACATAATTTCCCCGCCCCTCTCAAGTTCCCCTCAAGTCCGCCGTTATTGGCTTCAAGTAGTCCGCATCCACAGCTATCGCGCTGCATCGCGGCATGCGCCTGAGAAAAAATTCCCCGATATGTACGCGATCTCGACGGTAATGAATTTAATTATCGGCAATTCAGTCTCGCATTGCCTTTTGTAACACTTTCTTACGTCGAATTGGTATATATCAGGAGAAATGCCAAGTAAGATCTGCCGCCGCGAATGATCTGATTTTAAGCAGTGATTTTGCCCGCTTCGGCTCACCGAAGGCGCACGTCTCCCGACCCTCTTGGGAACCCGCGCAAGGCCGCAAGTCCCGACGACGCAATCGCCGCAACGGCGCGCTCACGGTGCGCCCGCGCCCAGGCGAAAAGGACAGTTACGCCGGTTCGACCGGGCGCGCTCGACGCGCCCTCGTAGTGACGGACGACGCGCGCATTCGACCGATGCGCGGCGTCCGCCGTCCTCTCATACCCGACCTTCGGCCTGCAGCCGGGCGCGCGAGCGCCGCTGCCGGTTGGGCGTCGCTTTGCCTTTTTCAAACGATGAAGCACATGCTTATTTTGCTCTCCTCATCGCTGCTGCTGGCAGCCTGCGGGGGAGGGGGATCCGGTTCGGATGCCGCGAGCGGCACGCAAAACGCGGGCTCGAACACGTCCAATGCGGCAAGCGGCGGCGGCACCAGCGCCGCGGCCGTGACGAAGGGCACGATGACTTGCGGCGCACCGTCGACGTCGAGCGCGACAGCGAGCGGCACGCTCGTTTCCGCCGATACGCCGAGCGCGCAAAGCGGCCGCATCTTCGCTTCGGGCGCGACGTTCCCGGTGGCGATCGTGACCAACGCGGCGTCGCCCGACACGCTGAACTGGTCGATCGCCGATCAGCTCGGCAACGTGGCGGCCAGCGGCAGCACGCCCGTCACGGCGGGCGCGGTGACCACCACGGTGAACTGCTCGTCGACGCTCGCGGGTTACTTCGCGATCTCGGCGTCGCTCGCCAACGCGGGCGGCCAGATTCCTTCGGCGGGCACGCGTCCGGCCGGCAATGCGACCTTCGGCGTGCTGCCGAATCTGGGCAGCGTGATTCCGGCGGTGACGTATGCGCGCCAGGACCTGCATCGCTTCGGCATGCAGGGCGAGGACGGCAACGGCGCGGTCTTGTCGGCGCTCGGCATCTCGTGGCAGCTCGATCATCGCGAGCTGTACAACATGGAGCCGACCGCGCGCAACACCTTCAATCCGAACGCCAATAATCTCGATCCGTTCTTCACCTCGGGCAACGTGATGCGGCTGATCCGTCTCGACGGCATTCCGGCCTGGGCCAGTCCGACGAACGCCTTCGAGGACGAAACGCTGCCGCCCACCGATCTCGCGTACTACCAGGATTACATGAGCCGCGTCGGCACCGAGTCGAATCTGATTCGGACTACGTATTTCCCGAACCAGTCGGCGAACTACTATCAGCTCACGTGGGAGCCGGACGCGCAATGGGCGGGCACGAACGCGCAGTTCGTGCAGCTTTATCAGACCGTCTATCAAGGCTTGCATTCGACCGATCCGCACGCGGTGCTGATGGGCCCGGCCGACACCGCGCCCTCGGGCACCGCCGACCAGTTGCGCACGCTCGCCTCGCTCGGCTTCGCGCAGTATCTCGACGGCGTGACCACGCACGGCTATTACGACATCAACGGCACCTCGCCGTCGTATCCGCCCGAGCGTCAGGCAACCGATCCGTCGACGGCGTCGAGTTCGCTGATCGGCCAGATGCGCGCGCTGCGCAGCGAAATGGCCGCCGACTACAAGCCCGGCATGAAGCTGTTCCAGACCGAAGTCGGTATCAGCTACGACAACGGCTCGTCGTATGGCGCGAACTATCCGACGGCCAATGTGCTGTACGCGCAGGGCGCGGTGGCCGCGCGCGCGCATCTGATCGTGCTCGGCGAGGGCGCGGACCAGACGTGGGTGTTCTACGGCGCGGACTTCCCGGGCCTCGTGGGCTACGGCACGTTCTTCGATCTCGCCGATGCGCAGGGCCAGTACGGCGCGACCAACATCAGCCCGAAACCGGCGGCGATGGCCGTGGCGGCGATGACGCGCATTCTCGACGGCACCAACACGCTCGGCCCCGTCAACGGCGTGCCGTCCGGCGTCTATGCCTACGCGTTCCAGCAGTTGAACAACGGCGCGGTGGTCACGGCGCTCTGGACCCACAACAACGACGTGTGGAACGCCAGCGCGGGCTATAGCTCGACGTACAGCACGGCGTACAGCCTCGCGGTGGACGCGCCCGGCACGAGCGGCACGGTCACGGTGCTCGACATGATGGGCAATCCGTCGACGGTGGCCTACAGCAACGGCACCGTCACGCTGAACCTCACGGAGTCGCCGGTCTACGTGGTGTCGAACAACGCGACGGTCGCCAAGGCCAATTCGACGCTGCCGACGGGCTACGTGCCGAACTGAGGCGCGAACGCCGGCATGATGCCGACCGCGCTCAGTGCGGAATCGGCTGCTTGATCGGATCGTGTTCGCCCGCAACGGCGAACACGAGGATCTGCGCCGGTTCCGTCGCGCTGGCGTTGCGCGCGAGGATGTGATGCGAGCCGGGCGGCTCGTACCACGCCTCGCCGGGCCCATAGGTGCGCGCGGGCGAGCCTTCGACCTGCGATTCGATATGGCCCTGCGTGACGTAGGCGAACACCGAACCCTTGTGCATGTGCGGCGCCGATGCCTGCCCCGGCGCGAACGTGACGGTGGCGATCAGCACGTTCTTGCCGGGTGCTTCGGGAATCGCCTGCTTCATGACGGGCGCGATGGTTTCGCTCGCGGCGTCGTGGGCCTGAGCCGCGCTCATCGGCGCGAGCAGGGCCAGCGATGCAATCGTTGCAAGCGCGGATCGGAAGATCGTCTTCATGGCGGACCTCACGCGGGCAGCTTGCGGAACGCAATCGCGAGACGGTTCCAGCTATTGATCGCGTTGATCAGCAAGGTCAGGTCGACGATTTCGGCGTCGCTGAAATGCGGCTTGACGGCTTCCCAGACCGCGTCGGGCACGTGCTCGTGCGAAACCAGCGTGAGCGCCTCGGTCCATTCGAGCGCGGCGCGTTCGCGTTCGGTGAAGAAGGGCGTCTCGCGCCAGACCACGACGGTCGCCAGGCGGCGTTCGGTTTCGCCGCCCTTGCGCGCGTCGCTCACGTGCATGTCGACGCAGTAGGCGCAGCCGTTGATCTGCGAGGCGCGCAGGCGCACGAGTTCGGCGAGCGGCTTTTCGATGCCGCTCTTTTCAATGCGTTCTTCGAGCCCGAGCAGCGCCTTGATGGCGTTCGGGTTGGCGCGGTAAAAGTCGAGACGCTGTTGCATGATCGTTCCTTCGAAGTGGGCCGCGCCGGGAAGGGTGGCGCGATGGAAGTCATCGTAGGCGTCGAGGCGGCTATGCGAAATAGCCAGTTTTCGGCTATCTGAAGTAACCACTTTGGCGATCCCAAGGTGGCCGCGAGGCGGCGCTCGTCGCCAGGGCCGCCTGCGCGCGAGCGCCGATTCTGATAGCATGCGCCCTTTCGTCCGGCGGCAGCACCGCGCCTGCCGGTCCACGGCTGTTTCACTGCGCGCCGCGCCGTTCCCGACTTCGCGCATCAGCGTGTCGATGCACCGTTCAAGTGCATCCTGATTGGCTTGCCACGCGCCTCATCGTGCGCTTGTCTGTCGCCTGTCGGCCGATTTTCAGCCTGTTTTTCAGCCTCTTTCCCGCTTTTTTCCGCTCTATCGTCCGCTCCATGGAATCCGCCCGTTCCGCTCCGAGCCGTGCTTCGGCGCCGTTTTCGTTCTCCGCGCTGCGCAGCGAATTGCTCGCCGGCATCACGTCCTCGTTCGCGCTGGTGCCCGAGTGCATCGCGTTCGCGCTGGTCGCGCACCTGAATCCGCTGATGGGGCTCTATGGCGCCTTCTTCATCTGCACGATCACGGCGCTGTTCGGCGGCCGCCCCGGCATGATCAGCGGCGCGGCGGGCTCGATGGCCGTGGTGATCGTCGCGCTGGTGGTGCAGCACGGCCCGCAGTATCTGTTCGCGACGGTCGTGCTCGGCGGCCTGCTGATGATGCTGTTCGGCGCGCTCAAGCTCGGCAAGCTGATCCGCATGGTGCCGCATCCGGTCATGCTCGGTTTCGTGAACGGCCTCGCGATCATCATCGCGCGCGCGCAGTTCGAGCACTTCAAGACGCCCGGCGCGCACGGCATGGAATGGATGCACGGCCAGGCGCTCTGGCTGATGTGCGGCCTCGTGGCGCTGACGATGGCGATCGTGTTCGTCATGCCGCGCCTGACGAAGGCCGTGCCGCCCGCGCTGGTGGCGATTGTTGGCGTGGGCGCGGCGGCGGCGCTGCTGCATCTGCCCGCGCGCACGCTCGGCGACATGGCGCACATCGCGGGCGGCCTGCCCGCGTTCGCGATTCCCGGCGTGCCGCTGAACCTGGAGACGCTGCGCATCGTGCTGCCCTATGCGGTGCTGATGTCGCTCGTCGGCCTGCTGGAGACGCTGCTCACGCTCAATCTCACCGACGACGTGACCGCCTCGCGCGGCCAGCCCAACCGCGAATGCGTGGCGCTGGGCGCGGCCAATGTGGTGGCCGGGATGTTCGGCGCGATGGGCGGCTGCGCGATGATCGGCCAGACCGTGATCAACCTCGGCTCGGGCGGACGCCGCCGCCTCTCCGGCGTGACGAGCGGCGTGATGATCCTGCTGTTTATCCTGTTTCTGTCGCCGCTGATCGAGCGCATTCCGCTCGCCGCGCTGGTGGGCGTGATGTTCATCGTGGCGGGGCAGACCTTCGCGTGGGGTTCGCTGCGCGTGCTGCACAAGGTGCCGCGCAACGACGCCGTGGTGATCGTCGCGGTGACCGTGATCACTGTCTGCACCGATCTGGCGACGGCCGTGATGTGCGGGATCGTGATCGCCTCGCTGAACTTCGCGTGGCAGCACGCGCGCGAATTCCGCTGCGAAATGCGCGACGAGCCGTCGGGCGAGCGCGTCTACACGCTGCGCGGCACGCTGTTCTTCGCCTCGGCGGCGCAGTTTCAGACGCTGTTCGATCCGGCGCGCGATCCGGCGCAGGTGCGCCTCGACTGCGCGCATCTGCATGTGGCCGATCACTCGGCGATCGCCGCGCTCGAAGCGGTGCAGGCGCGCTACGAGCGCGCGGGCAAGCATTTGAGCTTTGCGCATCTCTCGCCGCGATGCAGCGGCCTGCTCGCGCGCGCCGACGCCGACGTGCGGCTGGCGGCGGAACGCGCGTCTTGATGCGCGTATGAAGCGGGTTTGAAATGCGCCAGCGCGGCCATCGCGCCGCGCCTCGCGCGTTCACCGCGTTCGTTGTACTTATTCCTTCCGTAACGCTTCGAGCGCGCGCGCGACGCGCTCGATCACCTCGCCCCATTCGCCAGGCGCGCGCTGCTGAAACAGCCGCGCGCGCGGATACCACGGCGAGTCGTCGCGCTCGCGCAGCCAGCGCCAGCAGGCGTCGTAGCGCGACAGAATCCACACCGGCTTGCCGAGCGCGCCCGCGAGGTGCGCCATCGACGTATCGACGGTGATCACGAGGTCGAGCGCCTCGACGATGGCGGCCGTATCGGCGAAATCGTGCACCTCGTCCATCGGATCGAGCGGACGCAGTTCAGGCGGCAGATCGAGGATCTGCGGCTGCGTCGTTTCCCCCTTTTGCAGACTCACGAAGCGCACGCCGGGCACGCGCAGGATCGGCAGCCAGTCGCACGCGCGCGTGGAGCGGCGCTGGTCGATCGCGTTGGAGCGCAGATCCTGCGGACGCGGCGCGCCCGCCCACACGAGTCCGACCTTGAAGCCCGCTTTCGGGCCAGCATGATGGCACTCAGCATCCAGCCGCGCGCGCCACGTGTGCGCGAGCGCCGCATCCGCGCGCAGATAGGGCATGGGCGCGGGAATCGTCTCGACCGTGGTGCCGAAGCGCAGCGGCAAGCTCATCATGAAACACCAGTAATCGTGACGCGCAATCGTGCCTTGTCCGTCGAGCGGGTAGACCGCGTCCACGTTCTCCAGGCTTTCGAACAGCCGCCCGAGCGCGGGTCCGCACGCGACGCTCACGCGCGCCGCGCCGCGCGCCTTCAGCAGCGTGGCATAGCGGCAGAATTGCAGGTCGTCGCCATAGCCTTGCTCGGGCCAGACGATGATCGATTTGCCGTCCAGCGGCTCGCCGCTCCAGTGCGGCCAGGGCAAGGGCGGCAGTTTCACGGCGCTCGGTCCGACGGCTTCGTCGTGACGCGCCTCGTAGAGCGGCCAGGCGTCGGCGTACTGGCCGTTGCGCAGCAGCAGCATCGCGAGATTGCCCTTGGCGACCGTGTAATCGGGCCGCAGCGCGAGCGCCTGACGATAGGCGTCGATGGCTTCGTCGGTGCGCGCCTGCTGATTGAGCGCGTTGCCGAGATTGTTGTGCGCCTCGGGCACGTTCGGCTCGACCGCGAGCGCGTGGCGGAACGCGGCTTCGGCATCGGGCTGGCGGTTCAAATCGAGCAGCAGCAGGCCGAGATTGTTGAGCGCGTAGTGATTGTCGGCGTCGTGCGCGAGGATGCGGCGATATTCGGCGTGCGCTTCGTCCAGACGCTGCGTGCCCCAGAGCAGCAGCGCGAGATTGCTTCGGGATCCTGTGTGATTGGGGGCGATTTCGAGCGCGCGGCGCAGCGCGGCTTCGGCTTCGGCCATGCGGCCCAGGTCGCGCAGGACGAGCCCCAGATTGCCGAGCGCCGAAGGCCAGTCGGGCTCGATCGCGAGCGCCGCGCGCCACGCGTGCTCTGCCTGCGCAAGCTGCTTGCGCGCGTAGAAACGGTTGCCGAGAGGGAGCAGCGCGTTGGCCAGTTCGGGCGAGGTGCCGTCGATCGCCGCGCGCGCGTCGTTTGCGGTTTCCGCGTACTCCACCGCGTGCAGGCAGCGTGCCGCCAGATGCAGCGCGGCGAGGTTGGCCGGATCGTGCTGGAGCAGCGCGTCGAGCGCCGCGAGCGCTTCGGCATGGCGTCCGGCTGCGTGGAGCGCGCGGGGATCGAGGGGCGCGGCGGTGTCGGGCGTGTCGGAAGTGTCGGGCGAGGGCGTATTCATGGCGGGGCGGGGACTGGACGTTTGACCTGTCCCCAGCTTAGGCATGCGCCATCTCACTATCCATCGGCGAAATCCGAATTTTCCGACAGCGCATCAGGATACGGCGGGGCGCGCCGCGCGCCCGCCGCCGCGCGGGCCGCATCCGCTCAGTCCGCTCAGCCCGCTCACCAGACGCGAAACACGCGCCCCGTCTGCACGCCTTCCACGCTGCGCTGGTACGCCAGCGCAGCGCGCCGCGCGGGCACGCTCTCGAAGCCCGGGAAGAAGCCCGCGAAGCGCTCCAACGACTCGGTCAGCACGGTCGGGCTCACCACGTTGATGCGCCGGTTGCCGCGCAACTCCGTGGCCGCCGCGCGCACGAAGCCTTCGATAGCGCTGTTCACGGCGGTCGCGTTGACGCCCTGCGCGATGGGTTCCTCGGCGACGATGCCGCTCGTCAGCGTGATCGAGCCGCCGTCGTTCAGATAGTGCTGGCCGATCAGCGCGAGCCGCACCTGGCCGAGCAGCTTGTCCTGCAAGCCGACGTTGAATTGCGCCGCACTCATCTCCGCGAGCGGGCCGAAATGCAGATGGCCGGCCGCCGAGACGATCGCGTCGACCGGCCCGGTCTCGCGGAACAGCGCGGCCACGCTGGCGTCGTCGGTGAGATCGGCGCGGTATTCGCCGCTCGTGCGGCCCACGGCCAGGATCGTGTGCGTCTCGCCGAGTGTTTGCGCGATTGCGCGGCCCACGTCGCCGCCTGCACCCACCAGAAGGATTTTCATGTGCGACTCTCCATCGAAAAGGGGAATGCACGTACTATCCGCCTGACACCCAAAAGAATAAATGGACGATAATTTCGTTCACTTGAAACCAGGAGTTAGCAATCGTGGACCGGCTACGCAGCCTCGAAGTGTTCGTGAGCGCCGTGGACCGCGGCAGCTTCAGCGCGGCGGCGCGCGCGCTCGACCTGAGCCCGGTGATGGTGGGCAAGCACGTGCGGCAACTGGAGACGCATCTGGGCGCGCAACTGCTCCAGCGCAACACGCGCGCGCAGAGCCTCACCGACGCGGGCCGCCGCTTCTACGAGGAAAGCCGCAAGGTGCTGGAGCAGCTGGCGCTGGCCGAGGCGTCGGTGGAAAGCCTGCGCGCCGCGCCGCGCGGCACGCTGCGCATCAGCGCGGCGACCACGCTGGGCGCCTGCGTGGTCGCGCCGCTGGCGGCCGCGTATCAGAACGCGCATCCGCAGGTGCGCATCGACCTCGATCTGAGCAACGGCGTGGTCGATCTCGTCGACGAGGGCTTCGACGTGGCCGTGCGCATCGGCGCGCTCGACCCCGATCTCAATCTGGTCGCGCGGCCGCTCGGCCAGTACCGCATGACGATTTGCGCCGCGCCCGCCTATCTGGCGCGGCACGGCACGCCGCGCACGCTCGCCGATCTCGCCGCGCATCGCTGCCTGAGTCACGCGGTCTGGGACCGCCGCAACGGCTGGCGGCTGGTCGGCGAAAGCCGCTGGCCCGAGCAGACGAACTTCGTCTGCAACGACGGCCACGGCCTGCGCGAAGCGGCGCTGCACGGCGCGGGGCTGCTGCTGCAACCATCCATCCTCGTCGCCGACGATCTGGCGTCGGGCCGCCTCGTCAGCGTGCTCGACGCGTTCGCGCCCGAAGGACGCCCGGTCTACGCGCTGTATCGTCAGGACCGGCAGCCATTGCCGAAGATCCGCAGCTTCGTCGATTTCCTCGCGGAGCACGCGGCGGCGCGGCTCGCCTGATCGATGCGGGGAATCGGACAGTCAGTGGATTCGCAAGAAAATCGCGCTTGACTTCGAGTGCGCTCGAAGTCTCACCATCGTGCCTGTCGTTGAGGGGAAGCACATGAAGATTGGCGATGTGGCCAGCCAGACGGGCCTTTCGGTCCATACGATCCGCTATTACGAGCGCATCGGCCTGATTCCGTTCGCGTTGCGCGACGGCTCGGGGCAGCGCGCGTACGACCGCTCGATTCTCGACTGGCTCGCTTTTCTCGGCCGCCTGAAGAAAACCGGCATGCCGATTCAGGGGATGCTGCGCTACGCGCAGTTGCGTGCCGAGGGCGCCGCGACCGAAGCCGAGCGCTGCGCCTTGCTCGTCGAGCATCGCGACGCCGTGCGCGCCCATATCGCCGAATTGCAGACGTGCCTCCTCGCGCTCGACGCCAAGATCGAAGGCTATTCGACCGCTCCTATTTCTTCGCAGAGGCACGCACATGCAGACCGTCACGAATCCGATGAACGCCACGAAGCCGACGCTTCAACCCCACGCGCAAGCGGCGCACGTCGAGCCGCTGGACAGCGCGCCGGAAAGCCGCCTGTCACGCGGCCTCCGCATGCTGACGGCGATTGACGGCCACGCGGGCGAGCAGGTAGTGGCCTCGCTCGCCGATATCGCGCCGGATTTCGCCACCTATCTGCTGGAGTTTCCGTTCGGCGACATCTACGCGCGGCCCGGTCTCGATCTGCGCGCGCGGGAGATCGCGACCATCGCGGCGCTGACCGCGCTCGGCCACGCGCAGCCGCAGCTCAAGGTGCATATCGCGGCGGGCCTGAACGTGGGCCTGAGCGAAGAAGAGATCGTCGAGACCATCATGCAGATGGCCGTGTACGCGGGCTTTCCCGCCGCGCTGAACGGCCTGTTCGCCGCGCGCGAGGTGTTCGCGGCGCGGCAAGCGCAGCATGCGCGCGACGAGGGCGTTGAAACCGCGCACGCCGCCTGATTCACCAGCGAGAACCCGGCGGCGTGCGCGGCCGCGCCGTTTAGAACAGCTTCAGCGGCATGCCCACCACGAGCCGGTACTCCATGTTGCTCGCGTCGGAGTAGTACTTCGAGCCGTGATGCCACATCGCGACGAACGAGATCTTCGTGTCCTTGAAGCGGCCGCTTTGCAGCGTGTACGACGGGATGAAGCCGAACTCGTGATGCGAGCCGTGCACGGGCTGACCGTTCTTCCAGTAGAGGCCGGAATCCGGGTTGGCCGCCGCGCCCGCCGACGCGTCCGCGCCCCAGCCCAGCGCGTACCAGAGCAGGGCCTTCGCGCCGGGCAGACCGGCGTACTTGCCGTCGAAGCCATAGCGCACCTGGAACGACTTCTCGTGCGGCGCGTTGTAATCGACATCCATCGAGTTCACGAGATAGATGCCGTTGGTCTCGTTCACGTAATCGAAGAACTGGTCGCCGAGAATCTGCTGAAAGCCGAACAGCAGCGAATGCGCGCCGTGTTGCGCGGCCAGCGACACGCTATAGGCGTTGTTGTTGATATGGCCTTCCTTGCCGCCGCCCACGCTGTGCGTCGAATAGATGTTGGCGAAGCCGGTCCATTTGAGCGTCGACGGATCGCCGAAACTCTGCTGCACCGAGCCGTAGTACTGGCGCCAGACATCGTCGGCCTGATTGGCGAACAGCGCGACGCTGCCGTTCGGGCTGTAATCCCACGTGCCGCCCACGTAGCTGAAGCGCTTGAACGACACGCCGCCATAGGAAGTCGTGAGGTCGGTGAGATTGGTGTGGCCGCGCGCGTTCACTTTCGTGAAGCTGCCCGCCTGCAACACGGCATTCGCCACGTCGCGGCTCACAAGCGACACGCCCATGAACGTGGGCGGCAGCGCGCGATTGTCGTGCGGCTCGAAGAACGGGTTGTCGTCCACCATGTGCAGGCCGTATTTGACGACCGTGTCCGAGACGCGCGCCTTCACGTCGTAGACGCCCGGATAGCCCCACGCGAGCTGATTCGAGCCGCCGCCGTCCTTGCCCACGTGCACCATGTTGCCGGCGCCCGCGCCACCGTCGAGCTTGAGCGCGCCGTACAGCGACGCATCCACGCCGAAGCCGATCGGCCCTTGCGTGAAGCCCGAGGTGTAGTCGAGCATCGCGCCCTGCACCCACGCGTGGCGATGCGGGCCGCCTTCCATGTCGAGCACGTCGGCGTAGTTGCGCAGGTTGAGCGTCAGATGACTGTCGCCGATGAAGCCCTGGCTGGCGGCCTGATCCGATTGCGCGCGTCGCGGATTGTCGGCGCGCACGGCTTCGTTGGTGCTCTGGTCGGGCGTGGGCGCGGCGAGCTGATCGGCCGCGTTGGGCGCGAGCAGCGGCTCCACCGACGCCTGCGTGCTTTTCGGCGCGGCTTGCTGCGCGGATTGGCGCGACGCTTTGCGTTTCGATTTGCGCTTCGCCTTGGGCGTGGATTTCGCGGCGGGTTTTGCGGCGGGTTTTGCGGCAGGCGCGACCGATGTCGCGGCTTGCGGGGCCGTGCCGTTCGCAGGCGCCGTTTCGGCCGCGTGCGCGCCGAGCGATACCGCAAGCGACGCGGCCAATGTGGCCCATGCGGCCGTGGCGGCGAGCGTTGTTCTCCTGATGTGCTGGTCTCGTTTCATGTCATTCCCTGTTTGTGCTGTCTTGGTTTTTGAAATTACTCAGGATTGCCAATCTGTCTGATTGGACGACCGCCTGCGTGAAGCAGGCGGACGCGTCAGGCAGCGGGAGGATCGCCGTCCATGCGCGGATGCCAGCAGGCGGTAATCGATTCGGTTGGGCCGTGCGCGCGCAGCGCAGGCGTCTGGGTCGCGCACACCGCGAGCGCGCGCATGCAGCGCGTGCGGAACGCACAACCTGAAGGCGGATAGAGCGGCGAGGGAATTTCTCCGCTCAACAACGGCACGTTGCGTGCGCGGGCGAGCGCCGGATCGGGCAGCGGCACCGCGTCGAGCAGCGCCTGCGTGTACGGATGACGCGCCGCGCCGTAAAGCGCGTCGCGCTCGCCCAGCTCCATCACGCGGCCCAGATACATCACCATCACGCGATGGCTGATCGTTTTCACCACCGCGAGGTCGTGCGCCACGAACAGCAGCGAGAGCGCGAGTTCGCGTTGCAGGTCGCGCAGCAGATTGACGATCTGCGCCTGGATCGACACATCGAGCGCGGAAACCGGCTCGTCGCAGATCACGAGTCCGGGCTCGCCGATCAGCGCGCGCGCGATGCCCACGCGCTGACACTGGCCGCCCGAGAATTCATGCGCGCGCCGCGCCGCGTGATGCGCGTTCAGGCCCACGCGTTCGAGCATCGTGAGCACACGCCGCTCGATTTCCTTGCGGCCGAGTTGCGGCGCGTGCGTGACGAGCGGCTCGGCGACGATCTGCGCGATCGACATGCGCGGATCGAGCGAGGCGAGCGGGTCCTGAAAGATCATCTGCGCGTCGCGGCGTAGCGTGCCGAGCTGGCGGCGCGTACCGAGCACGGTCTCTTCGCCGCGCCACTTCACGCTGCCCGCCGCGACCGGCGCGAGGCCGATCACGGCGCGCGCGAGCGTCGATTTTCCGCAGCCCGATTCGCCGACGAGACCGAGCGTTTCGCCGCGCCGCACGTCGAACGAAATGCCGTCGACGGCGCGCAGCGTCGCCTGTTGCCACGGCCAGGGGCCGCGCTTCACGCGAAAATGCACGGCGAGATCGCGCACGCTCAGCAGCGTTTCGGCGGACGCGTGATCGGGTGTCATCGCGGACGAGTGGAGGGAGGCGACGTTCATGCGCACGCTCCTTGCGCGACGGGCGCGGGCAGATGGCAGGCGCGTTCGCGCGTGCCGGACGCGCGCAGCAGCGGCGTTTCCTGGCGGCAGCGTTCGAACGCCTGCGCACAGCGCGGCGCGAATGCGCATCCCGCGCCGCCGCCGCCGGGCAGCGGCGGATTGCCGGGAATCGTGCGCAGCGGCGCACCGCCGGGCGCGTCGAGACGCGGCAGCGCGCCGAGCAGCCCCGTCGTGTACGGATGCATGGGACTGCTGAATAACGCCGCAGCGGACGCCTTCTCGACCGCGCGTCCGGCGTACATCACCATGACGTCGTCGCAGAGTTCGGCGACCACGCCCATGTCGTGCGTGATCAGCAGAATGGCCGTGCCGCGCTCGCGGTTCATCTCGCGCAGCAGCGCCATGATCTGCGCCTGCACGGTCACGTCGAGCGCCGTGGTGGGTTCGTCGGCGATCAGCACGTCGGGCTCCATCATGAGCGCCGTGGCGATCAGCACGCGCTGACGCATGCCGCCCGAAAACTCGTGCGGATACAGGCCGATGCGGCGCGCGGCGTCGGGAATCCGCACGCGTTCGAGCGCGTCGATCGCGCGCATGCGCGCCGCGCGGCGCGTGAGCTTGCGGTGCAGCTGCAGCGCCTCGGTCATCTGCCGCTCGATCGTGAGGAACGGATTGAGCGAGGTCATCGGGTCCTGGAAGATCATCGCGATGCGGTCGCCGCGAAGACGGTTGAGCGCGCCGGGCTTCATCGCGAGCAGATCGTCGCCGCGAAAACGCGCGTGGCCATACGCGCGCCCGTTCGTGGCGAGCAGGCCGAGCATCGCCATGACGGTCTGGCTCTTGCCCGAGCCCGACTCGCCGACGATGCCGAGCGTGCCGCCCGCTTCGAGCACGAACGAGACGTCGTGCACGACCGTGAGCGGCGGGCCGTCGCGGCGCAGGAAGCGCACGCCGAGTTGATCGACTTCGAGCAGCGCCATGTCAACGCTCCCGCGGGTCGAGCGCATCGCGCAGCCCGTCGCCGACAAAATTCACGCAATAGAGCGTCGTGCACAGCAGCGCGGCGGGGCAGAGCAGCAGCCACGGCATCGCTTCGAGTTTCTGCGCGCCGTCTTCGATCAGCACGCCCCAACTGGTCATCGGCTCCTGCACGCCGAGGCCGAGAAACGACAGCACCGACTCCGTGAGGATGATCGCGGGGACCGTGACCGTGGCGTACACCGCGACGATGCCCGCGAGATTCGGCACGATATGCCGGACGATGATGGCGGCGGGCTTCACGCCGATGGCGCGCGCCGCGTCGACGAACTCGCGCGTGCGCAGCGACAGCGTCTGGCCGCGCACCACACGCGCCATGTCGAGCCACGAAAACGCGCTGATCGTGAGCACCACGAGCGAGAACGCGCGGCCGAACAGCGTGACCATCAGGATCGCGATCAGCATGTACGGAATCGCGTACATCATGTCGACGAGACGCATGAGGATGGCGTCGGTGCGCCCGCCCAGAAACCCGGCCGTGGCGCCGACCAGCACGCCGGCGAGCGTGGACACCAGCGTGCCGAGCAGCCCGACTTCGAGCGAGACGCGGCCGCCCACGAGCGTGCGCGCGAGCAGGTCGCGACCGAGTTCGTCGGTGCCGAACCAGTGGCCGCCGTGCAGCGTGGGCGCGAGGCTGATGGCGCTCCAGTCGCTGTCGGTGGGCGAATTCGTCAGCAGCATGGGGCCGATGAAACAGGCCAGAGCGATCAGCACGAGCAAGACGAAACTCACGAGCGCCGCGCGATGGCGCACGAAGCGCGCGAGCGCGGGCGGTAACGCGCGCCGCGCGTTGCCGGCGTGCGCGGGGGGAGTGGTGAGGGCATTCATGTGAGGTAGGGGAAAGCAGGCGAAATCAGTAACGGATGCGCGGATCGAGCCACGCATACGCCAGATCGACGAGCAGGTTGAACAGCACGGCGCAGACCGTGGTGAGCACGACGAGGCCGAGCACGAGCGTGTAGTCGCGATTGACCGCACCGTTGACGACCAGTTGGCCGAGGCCCGGCAGCGCGAACACCGACTCGGTGACCACGGCGGCCGTGATCGACGAAATGCACACGGGACCGAGCAGCGAAACCACCGGCATCAATGCGGGACGCAGCGCATGGCGCAGCACGATGGTGTGGCCGGGCAAGCCCTTGGCGCGCGCGGTGCGGATGAAGTTGCCCGACATCACTTCGATCAGGCTGCCGCGCATCACGCGCGCGATCGACGCCATGTTGACGAACACCAGCACCGCAATGGGCAGCACGCGGTAATGCCACTCGCCGTCGCCCCATCCGCCCGCAGGCAGCAAGCCGCCGCCGTCCGACGATTTGATCAGGATAGCGAAGCACAGCACGAGCGCGGGGGCGAGCACGAACGGCGGCACGACGTTGCCGAGATTGCCGAGCAGCATCACCGCGTGATCGATCAGGCTGTTGCGGCGCACGGCGGCCACCGAGCCGAGCGCCACGCCGAACAGCACGGCGAGCGGAATCGACATGCCGCCGACGCCGAGACTGATCGGCAGCGCCTTCCTGACAAGCTCGTTCACGGACCAGTCGGCATAGCGGAACGAACTGCCGAGATCGCCGTGCAGCAGCGCGCCCAGATAGCGCAAATACTGCTGCCACAGAGGCTCGTCGAGGTGATAGCGCGCGTTGAGATTCGCGAGCGCCGCTGCCGAGAGCGGCTTGTCGGTGTCGAACGGGCCGCCGGGCGTGCAATGCAGCAGCAGGAAACAGGCGGTCACCACCGCGAGCACGGTGGGCACCGCCCAGAGCAGGCGGCGCAGGGTATAGGCGAACATGGCGAGGCGCGGATCAGTGCTTGAGGATGTACATGTCCTGCGTGGCGCGCTCGTCGATATAGTTCGTGAGCGAATAGCCGCCGACATAGGACTTCACGAGACGCGCGTTCGCGTACTGAAACAGCGGCACCAGCGGATAGTCGGCCATCGCGTGATTGAAGGCCGCAGTGAGCTGGGCCTGGCGCTTCGCGTCGTCGGTCTGACGATTGGCTTGCGCGACTTCGGCATCGACCTTCTGATTGCAGTAGCGCTGATCGTTCTGCGGGCTGCCGCATTGAATCAGGCCGAAGTACGACATCGCGTCGTTGTAGTCCACGTACCAGCCGTCGCGCGCGATCTGGAACGCCGCGTCGTGACGCTGCTTGAGCAGCACCTTGAATTCGAGGTTCTCGATCTTCGCGTTCACGCCGAGCTTGGTGCGCCACTCGCTCGTCGCGAACAGCGCGACCTTCTTGTGCATTTCGTTGGTGTTGTAGATCAGAGTGAAGCTCAGCGGCTTCGCATCGGAATAGCCCGCCGCTTTCAGCAGTCCGCGCGCCGTCTCGACACGTTTCGCCATCGGCCACGCGGCCCAGTCGGGCGCGAACGGCTGCGCGCCTTTCGTGCCGTTCACGATCAGGCCATAGGCGGGACGCTCGCCGTTCTGCGTGATCTTCGCGGTGAGCAGGTCGCGGTCGAGCACCATCGAGAGCGCCTGACGCACGCGCGCGTCGCGCAGCGCGGGATCGGTGTTGTTGAGCGCGTAGTAATACGTGCCGATCTGCGTGCCCGCGCGCAACTCGGGGCCGAACTGCTTCTGGATCTGCGCGTACTGGCCCGACGGCAATTGATACGTCATGTCGATCTGGCCGGACTGGAACATGCGCATGGCGGTCTCGTCGCTTTCGATCGGCAGATACGTGACCTTGGTGATCGCCACGCGCGCGGTGTTCCAGTAATGCGGATTCTTCGCGAGCACGATGCGGTTGTTCGGCTGCCAGTCGGCGAGCACATACGGGCCGTTGCTCACGAGATTGCCGGGACGCGTCCAGCTCGTGCCATAGCGCGCGACGGTGTTGCGGTCGATCGGCGACAGGCTCGCATTCGCGGCCAATTCGGTGAAGAAGGGCACGGGCGCCTCGGTCTTCACTTCGAGCGTGTAAGGGTCGATCGCGCGCGCGCCGAGACTCGTGACGGGCGCCTTGCCCGCGATCACCGCCTTGGCGTTCTGGAGGAATTCGATCGCGACCGTATAGGCCGAAGCCGTCTTGGGATCGGCCATGCGCTGCCACGCGTAGACGAAGTCGGCGGCGGTCACGGGATGGCCGTCGCTCCATTTGGCGTCGCGGCGCAGCTTGAAGATCCAGGTGTCGGGCGCGGGGCGCGTCCACGATTCGGCCACGCCTGGCACGACGTTGCCCGCCGCGTCGATGCGCGTGAGACCTTCGTAGATATCGAGACCCACGAGATTCGCGCTGACCGATTCGATGCGCGCGGGATCGAGCGATTCGATTTCGGCAAGCAGTTGGCGCGTGATTTCCTGCTTCTGCGCGAGGGCGGTGCCAGGCGGAATCGTGACGGCGAACGAGGGACCGATTTGCGCGAACGAGAGCGCGGTCAACGCAGCGAAGGCGGCGGCACGGAGAAGGGGGCGGGTCGATCGTCTCATTCGTTATCCTGATTAAATGTCATTGACTGGGTCGTGCCGGTCGATGCGATTTGCGCACGTGCAGTTCGCGCACAGGCCTTGGCGCACGCGGCGCGGATTGTCCGCGCAAAGATTCGAGAATTAGCCTGCTCTGGCGAGCCGGGGGCGATTATTGGAATCGCGCCTGGGCTTGTCAATCCGGGGGGATGCGCCGAAAGAATCGGAGTTATCTGATAGTGGCGCGTCTGTCGCGTGTGCGCGCATCGTGGATGCGTTTCGCGGGCGCGCGCGTAAGCCGTTGATATTGATTGTTTTATTTTGCGCGCTGAGCGCGAGAATCGGCGCGATCAGACACATGCGCCGCGCGCCGGGCTACACGAATGCGCCGAAAGTTGTTTCGCGCCGTGACGGCGCGTTGCGCTTGATCAATTTGGCCAAGCGCGTGAGCGCTCACATGGCCGCGGCGATCTGTTCGCGCAGCCAGCGATGCGCCGGATCGCGATGCACGCGCTCGTGCCACAGCATGCACATCTCATAACCGGGCACCTCGACCGGCGCCTCGACGAGACGCAGCGCCGGATTGCCGCGCACGAGCCGCCACGGCAGCATCGCGACCAGATCGGTCTGCGAGATCGCGGCAATCACGAACAGAAAATGCGGCACCGAGAGCACCACGCGGCGCGCGAGTCCCGCTTGCGCGAGTGCTTCGTCGGTCACGCCGCGAAAGCCGCCGCCGTCGGGCGAGACGATCACGTGTTCGAGTTCGCAGAACTGCTTCGCGTTCGGGCGGCGCTTCAGGCGCGGATGCCCCGCGCGCCCGGCCAGCACGTAGCGCTCCTTGAACAGCAGGCGCTGGCGCAGCGTGTCGGGCGCGCCGCTGACGATATGAAACGCGAGATCGATCTCGCCTTGCTCGGCGGCCTTGGCGAGATTCGCGGGCGGATGTTCGACGACGGCGAGGCGCGTTTGCGGCGCGGCGGCGCGCAGCGCATTGAGCGCGGGCAGCACGATGGTCGATTCGCCGTAGTCGGTGGCGGAGACGCGCCAGGTCTGCTGCGCCTTCGAGGGATCGAACGGCCCTTCGGGCGCGACCGCGCGCTCCAGCGCGTCGAGCGCTTCGCGCAGCGGCTCGCGCAAGGACTCGGCGCGCGCAGTCGGACGCATGCCGCGCGGGCCGGGCAGCAGCAGCGGGTCGCCGAGCAGCTCGCGCAAGCGGGCCAGCTGCACGCTCACGGCGGGCTGCGAAAACGCGAGCCGTTCGGCTGCGCGCGTGACGTTGAGTTCGTCGAGCAGCACGTCGAGCGTGACCAGCAGATTGAGGTCGAGACGGCGGAGATTATTCACGGTGATACCTGCCATTGTCACTATTCATTTCAAATATAGCAGAGCGGCCGCTAAGCTCGATCTCACTTACCCAAACGGAGTGTCGTCATGAACGTGCTGCTGGTCTATGCCCATCCCGAACCGCGCTCGCTGAACGGTTCGCTCAAGGATTTCGCCGTCGAGCGTCTCGAACGCGCGGGCCACACGGTGCAGGTCTCGGATCTCTACGCGATGAACTGGAAAGCCACGCTCGACGCCGACGACGCACCCGCGCGCGATCTCGCCGAGCCGTTCCGTCCGTCCGCCGATTCGCGCCACGCGTTCGAGGGCGGCACGCAGCCCGCCGATATCGCCGCCGAGCAGGACAAGCTGCGCTGGGCCGACGCCGTGATCCTGCAATTTCCGCTCTGGTGGTTCACGATGCCCGCGATCCTGAAGGGCTGGGTCGAGCGCGTCTATGCCTACGGTTTCGCGTACGGCGTGGGCGAGCATTCAGATCAGCGCTGGGGCAGCCGTTACGGCGAGGGCACACTGGCCGGCAAGCGCGCGATGCTGGTCGTGACCACGGGCGGCTGGGAGTCGCATTACGGGCCGCGCGGCATCAACGGGCCGATCGACGATATCCTGTTTCCGATCCAGCACGGCGTGCTGTATTACCCCGGTTTCGACGTGCTGCCGCCATTCGTCGTCTATCGCACGAGCCGCATGGACGACGCGCGTTTCGCGGCCACGCGCGAGGCGCTGGGCGAACGGCTCGACCGCTTGTGGACGACCGAGCCGATTGCGTTTCGTCCGCAGAATACGGGGGCTTACGAGATTCCCACGCTGACCTTGCGCGACGAGATCGCGCCGGGGAGAACGGGGTTTGCCGCGCATGTGGATGGCGCGGGCGCGGTGGCTTGAGCGTACCCGAGCGCGCGGATCAGTCGTCGCGCGGCAGCACGAGTTCGGCGTTCAGCCCGGCGATGCGGCCGTTTTCGATGCGGTTCATGAGCGTGAGCGTGCCGCCGTGCGCGGCGGCCACGCTGCGCGCGATCGTGAGCCCGAGGCCGGTGCCACCGGGTTGGTCTTCAATGTTTTCCGAACCATCGTCCGCGCGTTGCAGCGATGCGATACGGAAATACGGCTCGAACACGCGTTCGCGCAGCGCGTCGTCGGCGATGCCGGGTCCGTTGTCGCTGACGGTCACGCGCACGCTGCCGCCTTCATCGCGCACGGCGATCTGCGCCGCGCCGCCGTAACGGATCGCGTTATCCACGAGATTCTGCAAACAGCGCTTGAGATTGCGCGCGAAGCCGCGTACGGGCGCGCGCGTCGCGCCCGTCACGCTCACGGCGTGTCCCGCTTCGCGCGCGTCGGCGGCGAGGCCTTCGAGCATCGAGTCGAGATCGATCTTCTGATGCGCTTCTGTCACTTCCACGCCCTGCACGACATCGAGCGTCGCGCGCACCATCGCTTCCATTTCGTCGAGATCGCCGCGCAGCCGCTCGCGCCACGCCGGATCGGGCAGCATTTCCGCGCGCAGACGCAAACGCGTAAGCGGCGAGCGCAGATCGTGCGAAACGGCCGCGAGAAAACGCGCGCGCTGCGCGAAGCTGTCGATCAATTGCTGCTGCATCGCGTTGAACGACTGCGCCGCGCTGCGCACTTCCTGCGGCCCGGTTTCGGGCAGCGGCGCGCGATGGATGTTGCGGCCGAGCGCCTGCGCCGCGCGCGTGAGCGAACGCAGCGGCGCGAGCGCGAAGCGCACCGCGACGAACGCAATCGCGCAGACCGCCGCGAAGCGCAGCAGATAAATCCGCAGCAGGTAATCGAACACGAGTTCGCCGCGTTCCGAATGCATGCCCGCCTGGCCTTCTTTCGAACGGATCTCCAGCCAGCCTTGCTGCGGAATATTCAGGAGTACGTGGAAGTCGCCCGTCGGCATGCGGGAGTCGAACAGGCTGAGAATGCCGTGATGACGTCCGGCGTCGTCGCGCAGATGCGCATCGAGCAGACGCACTTCGATGGGCGTGCCGAGGCGCTTGCGGATCACGCCTTCGATCAGCCCGCCCGTCGCGCGCAACGTGAGCGACGGCGCAAGCGAGGACGTGGGCGGGGCGGGCGGCGTGCCTTGCACCCACTGCAACTGATAACGGTCGTCGCCGAGCGCGCTCAGCACGCTCGCGCGCGTGGCGGCGTCGGGCGCGCGTTGGAGCAGGCGCACCGTGTCGGCGAGACGGCTTGCGAACAGACGCGCGGGGATTTCGAGCGTGCGATTGTCGTGCGTGTCGAACCAGATCGTGCTCGTGAGCAACTGGCCCGCGAACATGCCCGCCGCGAGAATCAGCACGAGGCGGCCGAACAGCGTGTCGGGCCAGAAGGCGCGCTTCACGCGCTGCCATGTACGTGAAGCGCGCGTCGTAGCGTTCGGCGTCGTCACGCTTCGTGACTCACGTCGGCGACCAGCATGTAGCCCTCGTTGCGCACCGTGCGGATCAGCGCGGCGTTGCGCGCCGAATCCTTGAGGTGATGGCGCAGGCGGCTCACGCAGACGTCGATCGAGCGGTCGAGCGGCGTGTGGTCCTTGTCGAAGACCTGTTCGAGCAGGAATTCGCGCGACAGCGGCCGGTTCGGATGATCGAGCAGCGTGCGCAGCGTGCGGTAGTCGGAGCCGCCGAGCGAGACCACCACGCCCTCGGGCGAGAGCATCTGCTTCATGCGCGTGTCGAGACGCCAGCCCGCGAAGCTCACGAACGCGCTGGCGTCGCCGTGCCGGACGTGTTGCGCGTGCGGTGCATGGGGCGCGTTCTCGACGGGCACGGCGCGCGTGCGGCGCAGCACGACCTTGATCTTCGCGACCAGTTCGCGCGGATCGAAGGGCTTGGGCAGATAGTCGTCGGCGCCCATTTCGAGGCCGAGAATGCGGTCGAGCAGGCCGCCGCGCGCCGACAGCATGATGATCGGCACCGCGTTTTCGCGGCGCAGCTCGCGCGTGAGATCGAGTCCGTCCTCGCCGTCGAGCATGAGATCGAGCACGATCAGGTCGATCTTCTGCTGGCGCAGCGTCTGTTTCATCTGCGTGCCGTTGGTGGCCGCGCTCGCCTCGTAGCCCATGTCGCGCAGATAGTCGCGCAGGAGCGTGCGGATATTGGGGTCGTCGTCGACGACGAGTATGTGGTCCATCGCTGTTCTTTTTTCCGCTGCGGGCGGCGCCAACACATTCCATTACAAAAGCGCCGCTTCTCAACACATTGCCATTACATCGCGCCGCTAAAGTGTGGCCTGCAAATAGCAATCGTTCTCATTTATGAACTATATCACGCCCGTTTCCCGCGTCGCGCTTGCGTCGCACGCCGAACCTTTCGCCCGCCTTGCACGCACGGCCGCCGCAGCGCTCACGCTGGCGATGGGGCTGAGCGCCTCGCAGGCCTGGGCCGCCGCGCCCGCCGCGTCGAGCGCCGCCGCCAATGGCACGACGAATGCCGCGACGACCGCCACGACCGCCACGACCGCGCCCGCCGCGCAGACCGTCACCGATCTGGCAGGCCGCACGGTCAAGATTCCCGCCAATCCGCACCGCATCCTGCTCGGCGAAAGCCGTCTGCTTTCGGCGGTCGCACTGCTCGAAGGCCAGCAGCCGCTCGCGCGCATCGTCGGCTGGCAGGGCGATCTGCCCGCGATGGACCCGCAGACTTTCGACGCCTACGCGCGCAAGTTTCCGCAGATCCGCCAGATTCCGCTGATCGGCAAGGCGACCGAGGACAGCATCAGCGACGAAAAGGCGCTCGCGCTCAAGCCCGATGTGGCGATCTTCAGCGTGGCCGGTCACGGCCCGAGCCGCTATAACGCGCTCGTGAAGCAACTGGAAGCGACCGGCACGACGGTGGTGTTCATCGACTTCCGCGTGCATCCGCTGCAGAACACGGTGCCGAGCATCAAGCTGCTCGGCGAGGTGCTGCACCGCGAGCAACAGGCCGATGCGTATATCGCGTTCTACCAGCAGCATCTCGCGGCGGTCGAGAACGTCGTGAACAAGATTCCCGAGAATCAGCGTCCGAAGGTCTTCGTCGACATGCTCGCGGGCGTGTGGGACGCGGGCTGCTGCCACACGGCGGGCAAGGGCAATTTCGGCGAGTTCGTGCAGGCCGCGGGCGGCCGCAACATCGCGGCGGATCTGCTGCCGGGCGTGCTCGGCGACATCAGCATGGAACAGGTGATCGCCTCGAAGCCCGATGTCTATATCGCCACGGGCAGCCGCACCAAGCCGGGTCTCGCGTCGCTGCGCGTGGGCGCGGAAACGAGCGAGTACGACGCGCAGGCGAGCCTCGCGCAACTGGTGGCGCGTCCGGGTTTCGACACCATCAAGGCGATTCACGATGGCCGCGTGCACGGCATCTCGCACAACTACTACGACTCGCCGTACAACATTCTGGCGATCGAGGCGTTCGCGAAGTGGTTCTATCCGCAGCAGTTCAAGTCGCTCGACGTGAAGGCGACCCAGGCCGAGCTGTATCGACGCTTCCTCGCCGTGCCGGTTAGCGGCGCCGATTGGGTCGATGCGCCGCTGGCGCAAGCCTCGGCCCAGGCTGCGGCCCAAGCTGCGGCGCAGAAAGAGGCCGCGCGATGAGCGACGCGCGCCTGCCGGCCGGTTCGGGCTGGCGCGCGCACGCCGACGCCGATGCGCCACTCGCCGCGCACGGCGACGAGGCGCAGCGCCAGTTGCGCGCCTACACGCGGCTCACGCGCCGCCGCGCGCTCCTGCTCGTGGCGGTCGCGCTGCTGATCCTGGCCTCGCTGCTCGTCGATCTGAGTTCGGGGCCGTCGGGCCTGCCGCTCGCGACGCTGCTGCGCACGCTGTTCGATCGCGCCACCGCCGATCCGGCCAACGTCGTGATCGTCTGGCAGATCCGCTTGCCCTATGCGGTGATGGCGCTCGCGGTCGGCGCGGCGCTCGGGCTTTCGGGCGCGGAGATGCAGACCATCCTCAACAATCCGCTCGCGAGTCCGTACACGCTCGGCGTGTCGGCGGCGGCGGCGTTCGGCGCTTCGCTCGCGATCGTGCTCGATCTCGCGATTCCGGGCGTGTCGCAGACGTGGATCGTCTCGGCCAACGCGTTCGTGTTCGCATTCGCCTCCGCACTCGTGCTCGATCTGGTCGCGCGCTGGCGCGGCATGAGCACGGCGGGCGTGGTGCTGATGGGCATCGCGCTGGTGTTCTCGTTTCATGCGCTCGTCGAACTGATGCAGTTCATCGCGTCCGCCGACGCCTTGCAGGGCCTCGTGTTCTGGACGCTCGGCTCGCTCGCGCGCGCGGACTGGCCGAAGATCGGCGTGCTCGTGGCGGCGCTCGCGATCGCCTTGCCGCTCTCGATGAAGAACGCGTGGGCGCTGACCGCGCTGCGCCTCGGCGAAGACCGCGCGGCGAGCTTCGGCATCGACGTGAAGCGGCTGCGTCTGGGCACGCTGCTGCGCGTGGCAGTGCTCTCGGCGCTCGCGGTGTCGTTCGTCGGCACCATCGGTTTCGTCGGGCTGATCGCGCCGCACGTCGCGCGCGCGCTGTTCGGCGAGGACCATCGCTTCTATCTGCCGGGCAGCCTGCTGCTGGGCGCGCTGATGCTGTCGATGGCGTCGATCGCCTCGAAGCTGCTGATTCCGGGCGTGCTGATTCCGGTCGGCATCGTCACGGCGCTGGTGGGCATTCCGCTGTTCCTCGGCATCGTCGTGCGCTCGCAGGGAGGCACGGCATGAGCGGTCTCGCGATTCACGACCTGAGCGTGCGCTACGGCCGCCGCGACGTGCTGCGCGGCCTGAGCGCCGGGCCGCTGCCGCGCGGCGAGATCACGGCGCTGCTCGGGCCGAACGGCAGCGGCAAGTCCACGCTGCTGCGTACGCTCGCGGGCCTCGCGAAACCGGTTGCGGGTTCGCTGACGCTCGACGGCGCGCCGCTCGCGCTGACGGCGGCGAGCGCGCGCTCGCACAGCGTGGTCTATCTGCCGCAGGCGCTGCCGGCGGGCGTGCGGCTCCAGGTGCTGGAGTCGGTGCTGGTGGCCGCGCGCGCGGGCCGCGATCCGGCCTTGCGTTCGCGCACCGGATCGGCCGCGCAGCGCGATCTTTCGGCGGCGCACGCGACGCTCGAACGGCTCGACATTGCGGCGCTCGCGAACCGCTCGCTCGACGAGCTTTCGGGCGGTCAGCGCCAGCTTGTCGGCATCGCCCAGGCGCTGGTGCGCGAGCCGCAGGTGTTGCTGCTCGACGAGCCGCTCTCGGCGCTCGACCTCAATCACCAGTTCCAGGTGATGGCGGTGCTGCGCGACGTCACGCGCGAGCGCGGCATCGCGACCGTGGTCGTGCTGCACGACATCAACGCGGCATTGCGCACCTGTGATCGCGCGATGCTGCTGCACGACGGGCGCATCGCGCACTTCGGTCCGAGCGCCGAAGTCGTCACGCCGCAGAGTCTTGCGCAGGTTTTCGGAGTCCGCGCGCGTATCGAGCCTTGCTCGCGCGGTCTTCATCAAGTGCTGATCGACGGTCTCGCCGATCGCCAGGGCATCGCCAGTCGCCACACGCGTTAAGCGTGCCGCGCGGCCCAGCCAGCCCGCCCCAATCCGATCGTTTCGCTACGCCGATGGCGCGTCGTTTTTCGACGCCGCGCCATCGCGCGCCCGCGCGCGCATCGGATATGCACGCGGCCACGCCGCGAACGACAACTCGAAACAACACGACACACAACAGGGCATTATGAAAAAGGCATTCCTGGTCGCCGCCTGCGCGGCGGCATGGACCTGCGCGGCGCACGCGCAGGACAGCGTGACGCTGTACGGCATCATCGACGCCGGTCTTTCGTTCAATAGCAATTCGGGCGGCCATCACGTGGTCCAGGCGGGCAGCGGCAACGTGACCGGCAGTCATTGGGGTTTTAAGGGGCGCGAGGATCTGGGCGGCGGCACGGCCGCGATCTTCCAGCTCGAAAGCGGCTTTTCGGTGATGAACGGCACGCTGCGCCAGGGCGGCCGCATGTTCGGCTTCCAGTCTTACGTCGGGCTTGAAAATGAGCGTTACGGCGCGCTCACGCTCGGCCGCCAGTACGACTCGGTCGTCGATTACCTCGCGCCGCTGAGCTTCACGGGCCAGCATCCCGGCGGCAACAACCTGAGCGCGCACCCGTACGACAACGACAACCTGAACAACTCGTTCCGCGTGAACAACGCGGTCAAGTACGCGAGCGCGAACTACGGCGGCGTAAAGTTCGGCGCGCTCTACGGCTTCTCGAACGAAGCGGGCGGCTTCGACGACAACCGCGTCTACAGCCTCGGCGCCTCGTACGACACGGGCGCGCTGCTGTTCGCGGCGGGCTATCTGCAGGCGAACAACGGCGGCAGCAGCAACACGAACGGCGCGATCACGCTGACCGAACGCACCTTCATCGCCGCGCAGCAGCGCATTTACGGCGCGGGCGTGAACTGGTTCGCGGGCAATGCGCGCGTGGGCTTCGTCTGGACGCGCACGCAGCTCGACGGGCTCGACACCATCAACGGCGCGAACAGCCTCGGCATTTCGGCGAACGGCGAGGGCGCGAGCTTCTCGAACTACGAGCTGAACGCGGTTTATCACTTCACGCCCGCGTTCAGCCTGGGCGGCGAGTACACGTACACGCAGGGGACGATGTCGAGCGCGAGCGGCGAGCATCATCCGCGCTGGCATGAAGTGTCGGTGGAAGCCGATTACTTCCTCTCGAAGCGCACCGATCTGTATACGCAGGTGAGCTGGCAGCACATCGCCGCCGACGGCTCGGGCCTGGGCGCGGACGTGAGCGGCCAGTCGGCGTCGAGCTCGGACCAGCAGACGGTCGTGGGCGTGGGCATCCGGCACCGGTTCTAAACCCGGCCCTGGCGGACGCGGACGCGCGCCCGCCGATGGTGCGCCGCCTCGCTGCGGTGCACCACCAGCTTTCATGACAGGCACACGAATGCGGCGCTGCGTCACGCGCGCGGCCGCCGCGCTTTTTCCCCGCTCGAAACGGGGCCCCTTGCCAAAGCCTTACGCCATCGGCGTTTTCGCGCGCGCGACGCACGCGGATGCGCAGTTGGCATACGTATTGCTAAATAGGCTCGGGGCCAATGACGGCTCCAACGAATTGATGTGACGCCCGCGCGAGCGGGAGTGAATCCGGCAGGTCAAGCAGCAAGCGGGGCAACGGCGTCCCGAAGCGATATCCCGACACGCGGCGCGTGAGGGCGTTGCTTCGGGACGCTTTTTTATTGGCGCTCGCACCTGACGATTGTTCGAGCCGTATCGCTCGCCACCCACGCTTTTTACCCATTCTGTACTCCTGATGATGAAGCACGAAACCGCCGAAGCCGTATCTGGAGAAGTCGTGGGCGAACTGATCAACCTGTCGGGGCGTCAGCGCATGCTCTCGCAGCGCATCGTGCTGTACGTGCTGCTCGCGACGCAGGAAGGCGCGCAAGGGCAGGAGGCGCTCGGTGTCGCGCGCGGCTGCCTCGCGGCGTTCGCCGAAGCGCACGCGCAACTCGTGGAAGGCGACGGTCATTTTCCGGGCGTGTTCTCGGACGCGCTGCGTCAGCTTTACTTCGGTGCGCGCCGTGCCGACGACCGTATCCGCGCGTTCATGAAGCTCGCGGGCGAAGCGATCGCGCAGCTCGAACGCGGCGGCATCGATAAAAGCGCGGGCGCAAGCCAGATCAACGGCATCGACGCGCTGGCGAAACTCACGGCCGAAGCCACGCCGCTGCTCGATCTGCTGCAGACGCTCACGCTCGCGTATCAGGATGCGATGCGCGGCGTCGAAGCCCAGACGCAGCGCCGCGAAGCCGAGGTCGCCGACCAGCTCGCCACCATTTCGATGCGCGCCAATATCGTCGCGCTCAATGCCCGCGTGGCGGCGGCGCGCGCGGGGCAGTACGGACGCGAATTCGCCGTGATCACCGCCGAGCTGGCGAACGTGATCGGCGAAATGGATCGCCTGATTCAAGGCGTGGTCGGCGCGCGCGGCGGGCTCGATACGTCTGCGGGACGCAACGGCGCAAGAAGCGCCGGACAAAGCATCGGAGTACGAAATCATCGGATTCACGCGCCGCTGGCGTGCTGATCGTTTTTACCTGGGGAGAGCCTCGTGAAAGACCTGCTGAACTCGCTCAAGAGCGGTAACTGGCGCGCGCTGGTCGCGTGTTTTCTGTACTTCGACACCGGCTTCACGGTGTGGGTGATGTTGGGGCCGCTCGCGCCCTTCATCCAGAAGGACATCAAGATGACGCCGGGCGAACTCGGCCTGCTGGTCGCGGTGCCGGTGCTCGGCGCGGCGATCCTGCGCGTGACGCTCGGCAATCTCTATCAGGCCTGCGACGGCCGCAAGGTCGCGCTGATGGGCATCGCGCTTTCGGCGATTCCGGCGCTCGTGCTGCTGCTGATGCCGGGCGCGCCGTCGTACACGATGCTGCTGGTGCTGGGCGTGCTGCTCGGCGTGGGCGGCGCGAGTTTCGCGGTGGCGCTGCCGATGGCCGGCAGCAACTATCCGCCGAAGGTGCAGGGCCTCGTGCTCGGCCTCGCGGCGGCCGGCAACATCGGCGCGGTGCTCGACGGCTTCCTGTTCCCGGGCCTCGCCAACAGCTTCGGCTGGGCGCGTGCGACCGGCGCGGCGCTGCCGCTGCTGGCGCTCGCGGCGCTCGCCGTGTGCTTCTGGGCGCGCGATCTCGGCGTGAAATCGGGCAGCGCACCGAAGGCGATGCGCGCGTTCTTCATCACGCTCGCCGGCCTGATCGCGCTGGTGCTGGCCGTGCATGCGGGCGTGTTCGGTGCGGGCAAGACCGGCGTGCTGCTGCTGCCGGTGCTCGGCGCGCTGCTCGCGATCGCCGTGCTGCCGCGCCACTATCGCGGCGTGCTCGCGGAAGGCGACACGTGGGTCGTCATGCTCGTCTACAGCATCACGTTCGGCGGTTTCGTCGGCATGTCCTCGTATGTGACGACGCTGCTGATCTCGCTCTATCAGGTGCCGAAGCTCGAAGCGGGCGTGATCATGTCGCTGCTGGCGCTGACGGGTGCGATGGTGCGTCCGCTCGGCGGCCTGATCGCCGACCGCATCTCCGGCGTGCGTGCGCTCGTGCTGCTGCTCGCGGCGATCTCGCTGTGCGACTTCGCATTCGCCGCGTGGATGCCGCCGTTCGCCGCAGGCATCGGCCTGCTGCTGTTCACGTATGTCTGCTTCGGTCTCGGCAACGGCGCGACCTTCCAGCTCGTGCCGCGCCGCTGGACCGGCCGCACGGGTCTGATGTCGGGCATCGTGGGCGCGGCGGGCGGCATCGGCGGCTTCTATCTGCCGGTGATCATGGGTATCGCGAAGGAAAGCACGGGCAGCTATCAGATGGGTTTCGCGACCTTCGGTGCGATCGCGGCGCTGGCCTTCATGCTGGTCGTGGCGCATCGTGCACGCTGGCTCGAATGGGCGCTGCCGCAGGAAAGCGTCATGCCGCAACCGGCTGTGCAGACGGTCGAGGTGCGTGCGGGTAACTAGGTTCTCGCGCATCGTTACGCGATAAAAAACGCGCTCCGGTTTCAGGCCGGAGCGCGTTTTCGTTTGGGCGATGCGATGTCGATGTTGATGCGCGAGCGGTGCAGGGACCTCAAGCGCCCATCAGCTTCAAGCCCGCCGGTAGCGCCTCGCCGAACACGCGGCCCGTATCGGCGTTATCGAGCGTGACGACTTCGCGCACCATCTCGATCCACGTAGGCGGTGCGTTGCCATGTTCGAGCCGCCGCAGCACCGTCTCGCGCACGGCGGGGTCGAGATCGCGCGAGCGGTCGCCGGTCATGCGCGCGATCTGCGTGGCCGCGAACATCGCGGGTTCGACCTTCTTCCAGTCGAGTGCGAGGATCGCGTCGAGCCAGCGCGTGGCGACCTCGGGCGGCACGACGCCGTGCGCGCTGCCGTAGAAGGGAAGTCTCGCGCCGATACGCCCCACGGCCCACCAGCTCTGATGATTCTCCGACGGCTTTTGAAGCCGTGTCAGCAACCGCTCGCCGATCTCGATCTTGCGCTCCGCACCGATGCGTTCGAGCGACGCGTAAAGCCGCGTCATATCGGCATTGCCGAGGCGCGCGGGATCGAAGGGCAGCTTGTGCTGCTTCGAACTCGCGGCTTCTTCGAGCCAGCGCATCGCTTCGAGCACCTGTTCCTGCGCGGCCTCGTCGAGACCGCCCGCCGCGCGCCGCCAGAGCGTCCACCACTCGGACCAGACCTGGCTGTCGTTGATGTGCTGGATGCCGTCGTCGAACAGCGTCCACAGTTGTTCGACGCGCCATTCGTCGAGCGGATAGCCGAAGCCCGGCCGCACGCAATACCCGGCGAGATTGAGCCAGAGGCGTTCGTGGTCGGGCGAGCGGCGGCGTCGCGCCGCGCGTTCCCAGAGCGCGCCGAACAGTTCGCGCAGCAGCGGGCTGTCCCAGTTCTGACGCGGCCCGAGCGTCTGTTCGAGCTGCGCGCGCAGCCGCTTCACCTCCTTCGGATCGACCTTCGACGACTTCGCGCCGAACACGCGATCGATCAGTTCGATGGCGTGATCGAGCGAGGGATGGCGCGCGTTGTCCGCGAGCGGATCGTCGTCGCCTGCGCCTTCGGCGTGAGCGGCTTCGTCGCGGCGCAACTGGAATTCGAGCAGCCAGCGCTGCGACGCGTCTTCGGTGGCGATACAGCGCACTTCGAGCGTGCCGACTTCGGTCAGTTGCGCCGTGAGCCGCACGGGCCGTTCGTCGCGCGTCTTGCCCGCGCCGCGCTCGCGCTTGACCACCGTCGCGAGCGGCGGCAGGCGCACGAAGTCGGCGGCGTCGTTGTCGAGATCGACGATCTGGCCCGGCTGCCACGCCGTTTCCGCGACCGTCGAGACCAGATGGAACTGCACCGGATGACCGAGACGCAGCGCGAACACGCGCTCGTCGAGCCGCACTTCGTGACCTTCTTCGGTGCCGCGCGGCAGCAGGCAGATGCCGCGCCGCGCCTCGCTGCCATCGTCGAGCACGAGGAAATAGCTGCGCGGCGAGCCGCCGCCGATCCGCGGCGCGTGACCCGCGCGCGCCAGCGCGAACGCGACGGCGCCGCGCGCGACGGCCACGTCGGGCTGATCGTTTTGCAGCACGGTGAGCGGCGCTTGCCGCCAGGTGCCGAGCGTCTCGCGCAGACGCGCCGCGAGCGCGGGCGCGCGGAACACGCCGCCGTTGAGCAGCAGCGTGTCGGGCATCGGCAGGCTGGCCGAATCGGCGGAATTGCCGGCATCGACATCATCGGCGGACACGCCCAGCGCCTCGCGCGACTGCGCGGCGAAGCGTTGCAGGAAGGCCGCGATATGACGCGTGATGCCCGCGTCGGCGGCATAGGGCAGACCGAATTCGACGATCGCCGCGCGCGAGCGGCGCGGCAGATCGCGTGGGCCGATCGACGGAAAGAAGCCGTCGACGACGATGCGCTCGGCCTCGTCGCGGCCCAGCTGCGTCGAGCGCGCGCCGCCGATCAGCCGCGCGCCCGCACCGAGCAGCGTGATGCCGACCGACTCGGGCGCGGCGTCGCCGAGCAGTTGCTCCTTGGCGACGCGGCAGCGCTCGACGAGCTGCGACAGGCTCGCCGCCGAGAGCCGCGCGTCCTGGGTCGCGAGGCGGCTTTCGGCCAGATGCGCGAGCGCGAGATCCATGTTGTCGCCGCCGAGCATCAGATGGTTGCCCACGCCGATGCGGGTCAGCTGCGGCTCGCCGTTCTCGACGCCGTTCTCAAAATGAACCTTGATGAGCGTGAGGTCGGTCGTGCCGCCGCCCACGTCGCAGACGAGCACGAGCCGCGTCTGCGCCAGCTCGGTTTGCAGCGCGTCGCGATGATGGAACAGCCAGTCGTAGAACGCGGCCTGCGGTTCTTCGAGCAGCCGCAGCGTGGGCAATTGCGCGCGCCGCGCGGCTTCGAGCGTGAGCGCGCGCGCGCCGTCGTCGAACGAGGCGGGCACGGTGAGCACCACGTCCTGATGTTCGAGCGGCGCATGCGGGAAACGGTGGTTCCAGGCCGCGCGCACGTGCGCGAGATAGCTCGCGCTCGCATCGACGGGCGAAACCTTGGCGACGTCCTCGGGCGCGCCCCAGGGCAGGATCGGCGCGAGGCGGTCGACCGAGGCGTGCGAGAGCCAGCTTTTCGCGCTGGCGACGAGCCGCCCCGGCACCTGCGCGCCGAGCGTGCGCGCGAGCTTGCCGACGACGGGCGCGCGCGCGTCAGCCGGGGAAGCGGCAGGCGAAGAAGCGGATTCAGGCCAAGGCAGCCGCAGCGCATCGGCCGCGAGTTCGCCGGGCGCGGGGTGATAGCGCGCGGATGGCAGCAGCGGCTGCGCGCTCACCTCGCCGAGCCCCGTCAGCTGCTCGATTTCGAACACGCCGATCTGGCCCGCATCGGCCCCGCTTGCGCCGGCTTCGGCCCAGGCCACGACCGTGTTGCTCGTTCCCAGGTCGATGCCGACGACGTATTGCTTCATCGCGTGCTCATGCGGATCGGACTTCAAGCGTGCGCTCAGAAGCCAGCGCCCTGGTTCGCACCGTCGCTCGCGCCGCCGCGCACGTCGAATTCGACCTTCCAGCGCTCGTCGCTACCCGACGGCACGGCTTCGAGTTCGAGCGTGCCCGCTTCGGTCACGCGCGCATGCAGCCTGACCGCGACGACTTCGCCCACGGTGCGGCCCGCGCTGGGCAGCGTGGCCTGGATCGATTCGAGTTCCTGAAGTTCGTCGGGCGACCAGAAGTCGAGCATCGTGCCGACCTGATCCTGGCGGCGCACCGACGAGCCGAAGAAGCGGAACTGCACCGGCTCGCCCACGACGAGGCCGAATTCCTGCGGCGGCAAGGCGGCGTCGCTGCCTTCTTCCATGCCGAAGGGCGCGACGCAGAGCGCCGAAATGGGCGGCTCCAGGCCCGGCACCGCGGGCATGGCCGACTCGATCGCCACGTAGTACGCGCGCGCCGTGCCTCCGCGAATGCGCACGCCCTTGCCGCGCTTCACATAGCCGTAATAGGCCGCGCCGCGCGCGACCGCGAGGTCGAGGTCCGCGCCGCCGAGCAGACGCGCGCTCGCCGCGCTTTCCGCCGCGAGCCAGCCGTTGATGATGTCGAGCACGCGCCCGGCCAGCAGCGACGACTTGAACACGCCGCCGTTGAACAGCACGGCCGTGGGATGCAGGAAGCTCGTGCCTTCGGCGGGCGCGCCGAAGCCTTCGACTTCCGCGAGCGCCGCGACCTGGCGGCCGAGGAAGGCCGCGAGATGGCGCGTGACGCCCGCGTCCTGCGCGTAGGGCAGGCCCAGTTGCGTGAGACCGGCGCGCGTGCGCACGACCGGACGCGCTGCCGCGTCCACGCGCGGGAAGAAGCCTTCGAGAATCGTGGCCGTGAGTTCCGCGCGGGTGAGTTCGGTGCGGATCGAGCCGCCGATCAGCTTCGAGCCGCGGCTCGGCACGACCAGCGGGACGGCTTCGAGGCTGGCGTCGGAGAGCAGTTGCTCCTTGGCCGAACGGCACGCGTAGGTGAGCGCGCGCAATTGCCACGGATCGGCCTGCGTGCCTTGCTGCGCGAGCTTGCGCGCGACCACGTGCGCGAGCGCGAGGTCCATGTTGTCGCCGCCGAGCAGGATGTGCTCGCCCACGGCCACGCGCAGCAGTTCGAGATTGCCTTCGCGCTCGACCACGGCGATCAGCGAAAGGTCGGTGGTGCCGCCGCCCACGTCCACGACGAGGATGATGTCGCCGACCTTCACGTCCTTGCGCCACGCGCCGCCGCTTTTCTGGATCCAGCTATAGAGCGCGGCCTGCGGTTCCTCGAGCAGCGTCATGCTGGTGTAGCCCGCGGCCTGCGCGGCTTCGGCCGTCAGTTCGCGCGCGGCCGGATCGAACGAGGCCGGAATCGTGACGGTGACGTCCTGCTGCGCGAACGGCGCGTCGGGATGCGCGTGATCCCAGGCTTCGCGCAGATGCGTCAGATAGCGGATCGAGCTTTCGAGCGGCGAGACGCGCGCGACTTCGGGCGGCGCGTCGTTCGGCAGGATCGCCGCGCGGCGGTCGACGCCCGGATGGCAGAGCCAGCTTTTCGCGCTCGACACGAGGCGGATGGGCGTGCCCGCGCCACGGCTGCGCGCCATTTCGCCGACGGCGTACTCGCGCGAGGCGGTCCACGGCAGCGTCAGGTCGCCGGGCGTGAGTTCGCCCGCGTTCGGCAGATAGAGAAACGAGGGCAGCAGCTCGGGCGACTCGATCGCGCCGGGCGCGGTGAGCTGCGTGACGGGCAGCACGCCCTGCACGGTCTTCTCGCCGTCACTGGCGGCGAGGTCGACGTAGGAGAGGGCGCAGTGCGTCGTGCCCAGATCGACGCCGATCGAAAAACGCGGATCGCTCACAGTTCCACCTCGGCCGGTGCAATGACCTTCGCGTCGTGCGACTTCACGAGCTTGGGCAGTTTGACGTCTTCGACGCGCCAGCCGCGATGGCTGACCGTGCCGTTGAACGGCGCGGAGCCGACCACATTGCCGGTCAGGCGGATGGCGGTGGCGTCGAAGCCTTCCGCGAGGGTCACGCGGCTGCCTTCGGCCTCGCTGCGCACCGGGCGGATCGTGAAGTGCTCGCGCAGCGTGGCGCGGCAGCCTTCGTGGACGAGGCGCGCGGCCGCGCCGATGTCGGCGTCGTTGTAGCCCGCGATGTCTTCCTCGACGAAGTCGACGAAGCGCGCGTTACGCTGCAGCAGGCCGAGCAGTTGCAGCGCCGATTGCGGGCTGGCTTCCTCGATGGCGGCGACGGGCGCGGGCGCGGGGGCGGGAGCGGGTGCGACAGGCGCAGGCGCAGCCACGGGCGCGGCGGCAGGCACGGGCGCTTGCGGCGCGGTCGCGACGGCTTCGCCGTTACGCAGGCGGCGCACGCCTGCCGCGAGGTCGGCGTCGCCGAGAATGGCGAAAAACGATCCGATGGCCAGCGAAAGGCGGCCAGCGAAGGAAATCTTGGCTTCGGTCATCAACAACTCCAGTGGTCTCGCACGCGAGGGCGAGCGTCCGGCCGGGCCGGGCGCCGCTGCGTCTTTCGCGTGGCTTCGCCGTGTTCTGGCCCCGTGTGCGGAGCGGCCGGCGGGAAAAAACATGAGCCCGTGCGGGCTCGAAACCCGTATTTTGCCTTGTCGCGGGCGCTTACCGGACAAAAAGCGGGCAAATTGGCCGTTTGGAGGAGGGAAACCGGCGTGCGAGGCCGGTGTGACGGGCGTCTGGCGAGGGTATCGCGAGGTTATGGCGCGGTTATGGCGAGGCTTGGGAGGCGCGGGCGTGATGGCCGGAACGGCCGCCCGCGCGCGCTTCGGGTGATGCTGACGGCGTATCGCACGGGAATGCCGTCGTCTGGTTCGTCCTGATCGTCCTGGCCGGACGAGTTGGACGTGTCGGGCGTGTGCCCCAACGCGTCAGGCGTCGTCGCCCGCCGCGTCATCCTTGTGGAACACGCGCTTGGTGGTGCGCTTGGTGGCGTCCCAGCCCTCGTGGGTCACGCGTTTGGTCGCGTCCCAGCCTTCGCGCGAGCCGTGCGCGATGCCGTGGCCGACGCTCTTTGCCGCGCTCGCCGTGGCGTGGCCGAAGTCCTTCGCGGCGTGGCCGGTCGCCTTCGCCGCCGACTTCGTGTCGTGCTTGATGTCTTCCTTCACTTCGTGAACGTCGGCGAACGAGGCCGAACTGACGAGGCCGAGCACCAGCGCGGCCAGCAGGATTCGCGTGTTTTTCATCTTGGTTCTCCCTTCAGGTGTTGTCGATGGCGGGCCGCCGCAGCGCCCCGGCCGCGGACGCGTCGAGCATGACCGCCGCGCGTCCCGTCATCAGCACGCGCGCCTCGCAGCGCAGCGTGAAGCGATAAAGCACTGTCGTGCCGTCGCCGCCGATGCGCTCGGCTTCGACGATGAGCGGCGCGTCCAGCGTGTCGAGCCGCGCGATCTGCGCTTCGACGCCGCGCACGCTCGCGAGAAAGCCCGCGCGCGGACGCTGCGCGCCTCCGTTCGTTCCGTCCGCGCCATTCGCACCATTCGCACCATTCGCGGCGATCAGCGCGCCGTGCACGGCCATCGCCTGCGCCGCGTATTCGATGCCGCAGACCGAGGCGAGCTGGCCGTTCGAGCGCAGCGGATTATGCGCGTCGAGATGGCTGGTCGCGAGGCAGCGGATCTGCGTGTCGTCCCAGGCTTCGACGCGGTCGAGCAGGCACATCGCGCCGCTGTGCGGAATGTGCGCGGCGATCCAGGCGCGGTCGAGCGGCGCGGCGAGCGTCGGCGCTTCGGGTGTCATGGCGCGGCCTCGCGCGAAGCGCCCGAAGCAATTTCCGCCGCAACATCCGACGCAACGTCCGACGCAACGTCCGACGCAACGTCCGACACGCCATCGGCGCGCGCATCGGGCCACGACAGATCGAGCCGCACGCGCGTTTCCGGCAGATAGTCGATCACCACGCTCGCCGCTTGCCGCGCCGCGAGCGCATGCAGCAGCGGCAGCACGCGCGCGGCTGGATTGTTGACGCGCAGCGCTTCGAGTTCGGGCGCGTCGAGTTGCGTGGCGGGCGCATCGGTGAGTTTCGCTTCGATGCAGACGCGCGCGCCTGCGTTTCCGCTTTCATTGCCGCTTACGTCGGCATCGGCATCGTCATGCGCGACCGGCGTGAGCACCAGCGCCACGCCGAACGCATCCGCGATCGGGCGCACCGTGCGCAGCGGCTCGGGATACTCGCAGTCATACGCGACCAGCAGCGTCGGCACGCGGTCCACGGCCACCTGCGCGAGCGCTTCGAGCAGGCCCGCCGCGAAGCTCGCGTCGTGCGCGCAGAGCACGTTCGCGCTCGCGCGCGCCTTCGACGCGATGCTCCAGTAGCCCGCCGCCGCGTTGTGCACCGAGTTGTGAAAGCGCGTCGGCGATAGCTGGCGGTCGTCGGTGGAGAGCGTTTCGCAGATCGCGTGGCAGTTTACGCCGTCGCCGCCCGAGGCCGTGAACACGGAGGCGAGCGTGGCGGCGTCGCGGCCGCTCGCGGCCACCGCTTCGTGGCCCACGGCCAGCGCCGTGCGCACGACCGGGCCGGTGCGGCGGCGCTCGGCGGCGGGCAGGCTCGCGGGCGCGGGCAGCACCGTGCGGGCGGCCTCGTACGGCGCGCGCTGCGCGAACACGTCGGCGGCCTGCGGCCAGTCCACGAGACCCGGACCGATCACGCCGATCCCTTCGATCCACGCATGCAGTTTCACGATTGCACCTCGTTGTTGGCGGCGTTTTTTGCACCGTTGTTCAGGCGATTCATCGCGAAATCCGCGCGCCCGAGCAGGAGGCTGCAATTCGTGCCGCCGAAGCCGAACGAATTGCTGAGCGCGGCGCGCACGGTGGCGTCGCGGTTCGCGAGCGCGTAATCGACGCCGAGCGCGGTATCGACGACCTGCGTATTGACGCCCGCGGGCACGAAGCCGTGGCGCAGCGCGAGCGCCGACGCGATTGCTTCGAGCGCGCCCGCCGCGCCGAGCGTGTGGCCGGTCGCGCCCTTCGTGGAGCTGCACGGCGTGGCGTCGAACAGCGCGCCCACCGCGCGGCTTTCGGAGGCGTCGTTGCTGGGCGTGGCCGTGCCGTGCAGATTGATGTAGTCGATGTCGCCCGGCGCGAGGCCCGCGCTCGCGAGCGCCTGCTCGATCGCGGCACGCGCGCCGAGCCCGTCGGGATGCGGCGACGACATGTGATGCGCGTCGCTCGATTCGCCCACGCCGAGCAGCAGGATCGCGTCGCCGGGCAACGCGTCGGCCTGGTCAGCTTGCGCGGGCAGGCGTTCGAGCAGCGCGAACGCGGCCGCCTCGCCGATCGAAATGCCGTCGCGCGCCACGTCGAACGGACGGCACGGTTGGCGCGACAGCAGTTCGAGCGAGTTGAAGCCGTACAGCGTGGTGAGGCACAGCGAATCGACGCCGCCCACCACGGCCGCGTCGATCAGGCCCGCTTCGATCATGCGCCGCGCCGAGCCGAACACCTTCGCGCTCGACGAGCACGCCGACGAAATCGACGTGGCCGGACCGCGCGCGCCGAAATACGCGCGCACGAACGCGGCCAGCGCGTAGGGATTGTGGGTGCGCGCGTAGTCGAAGCCGGGATGCAGCAGGCCGGTGTCGCGATCGCGCTCGCGATAGGCGTTTTCGGTTTCGAGGATGCCGCTCGTGCTGGTGCCGACGAACACGCCCACGCGCTCCGCGCCGTAACGCGCGACGGCGTCGCGCACGCGCGCGGCGAAACCGTCCTGTTCGAGACCGAGCTGCGCGAGCCGATGATTGCGGCACGCGTAGGCCGCGAGATCGGCGCGGATTTCGACGGCGTCGAGGTCCCGCACCGCGCCGATCCACGTATCGAGATCCGCGCGTTCGAAGTCGCACGGCGCGAGGCCGCTGCGCCGCTCGCGCAGCGCGTCGAGCATGGCGTCGAGCCCGTGGCCGAGGCAGCTGGTGGCGGTGAAGTGCGAGACGAGAAGTGGGTTCACGGAGTTCGGTCCTGAGGCCGGCGCGCGCGCCATTTAAGGGTCAAATTTTACCAAACGGGGCGCTGCGTCCGCCGTGTCCGCCTTGGCTCGCAGACGGCGCGGTGTCGAGCGCGGCGCGCAGCGTGGTCCAGTGCAATTGCGCGTCGGCGGCGGCGCGCAGCACCTGCGGCAGCACGGCGAGCACGACCGGCTGGCCGAGCGCGTCGCGGGCCGTGTTGGCGTCGTGCAGCAGCAGGATGTCGCGCGGCGCGAGGCCGGTCAGCAGACGCTGCGCCACGGTGCGCGGATCGCGCTCGCGCGTGTCGAAGCCGCGCCGCGTCCAGCTCGCCAGCTGCAGCCCGAGCGCGCAGAGCACCGGTTCGAGAAACGGATTGCGCAAGCCGGCGGGCGCGCGGAAAAAGCGCGGACGCGTGCCGCTGATCTCCGTGAGCGTGCGCTGCGCGGCCTCGATTTCGCGCCGCAGCGCGCCGGGCCCGCTCAGCGAAAACGTATGCCGATGCCGCTGGCTGTGGTTCTCCACGGCGTGGCCGCGCGCGACGATCGCCTCGATCCATTTGGGATGCTGGCGGGCGCGTTCGCCGATGCAGAAGAAGGTCGCGTGCGCGCCGTATTCGTCGAGCAGGTCGAGCACGCGCGGCGTGATCTCGGGATCGGGGCCGTCGTCGATGGTGAGGGCGAGGCGGCGGTCGGCGCCGGGCGCGGACGACGCGGGCAGGTGCGTCCAGTTCGGGCCGAGCAGCGCGCTTTTCGGCCAGAGGCCCGCGGCGGTCAGCGCGAGATGCGAGGCCGCCACGCTGCCGACGGCCCACGGCCACGCGGACGGCTGCGCCAACAGCGCGGCCGCCGCGCCCGCATGCAATGCCGCCGCGCCGGCGATGAACGGCGACGGCAGCCAGCGGCGCGCGCCGCCCGCGAGCGCGAACGCGCGCGGGGCGTGGGGTGCGCGCGGCGCGTGGGCACCGTGGCGCTCACGCGGTTCGAGCGGTTCAAGCGGCGTGGGGCCGTTCATGCCGGGTTTCCTTGTCGATGGGGCTGCGTCGCGGCGTGCGTGTCTGCGCGCGTGTCCAGGCGCGCGGTTTCCACCTCGGGCGTGGCCGCATCGCGCGGCGCGAGGATCGCGGCGAACGCGAGCGCGAGCATCGCGCCGGGGCCGACGGTCAGGCCGAAGGTTTCGAGCAGCGGCACGTGCGAGAGCGCCAGCAGCCCGAAGCCCGCGACGGTCGCGAGATTGGCGACCAGCAGCGAGACCAGCGTGTGCGGCGCGATGGTCTGCGTGCCGTGCGCGCCGCGCTTGCAGAAAAACAGCGCGTAGTTCGAGCCCACCGCCACGATCAGCAGCATGCCGACGAGGTGCAGGATCGTCAGCGGCACGCCCGCGAGCGCGAAGCCCGCGACCACCACCAGCACGGCGGCGACGAGCGGCGCGAGCGCGCGCGCGGCGAGCCGCACCGAGCGCAGCGCGAGCGCCAGCAGCACGGCAATCGCCACGAAGCCCGCGAGCGAGAGCCGGATATCCTCGCGCACGTAGTTCACGTACAGGCGGTCGGCTTCCGCTTTCATGTCGATGAACAGCGCGCCCGGCACGCCCGCTTGCGCGACGGCGGCGCGGATCGCGTCGGCGTCGAGGCTCGATGTGTTGGCGGCCTTCGAGGCGCTCGCGGGCGCGCGCAGCGCGAGCATCGCGTTCCAGTGGCCGTCGCGTTGCGTGAGCAGCGCGTCGACGGCGAGCGCCATCGAGGTGCCGTTCAGGTCGGCGCGCGTGATGAGCGGCGCGGCGCGCGCGGCCTGCGCATCGGCGACGAAGGGCGCGAAGGCCTCGGGCTTCACGCTGATGCTTTGATGGGCGACCGCTTCGCGCAGACGCGCCGTCAGCGTGGCGGCGTCGGGCAGGCTCGCGAGCCGCGCGCGCTGCGCGGCGTCGCTCGGCAGATAGCGCGCGGGACTTTCGAAGCCCGCGAGCGTGCCTTGCGCGACCAGCGGCTGCAACTGCGCGCCGACGCGTTCCGCGCCTTCGAGCGCGGCCTGCGCGCTGGCGGCCGGAATCTCCACCAGATAGCGCACGTCGGGCGCGCCGAGGTCGGCGCGCAGACGCGTGTCGAGCGCCTGGCTCGCGGCGGGCACCGGGCTCAGCGCGGACAGTTCGTGGCTCCAGAGCGTGTCGCGATGCCAGGCGGCGAACACGACCGCGCCCACGGCCAGCGCGGCGAGCGGCCAGCGCAGACGCGGCGCGAACGCGGCCGCGCGCGCGAGCGCCGCGCCGAGTCGCGAGACGTCGCGGATCGCGTGCGCGCCGCCTTGCAGATGCGGCAGCACGAAGCGCGTGACGAGCGCGGCCGTGACGAGCCCGGCGATCGAATACGCGCCCAGTTGCACGAGGCCCGGAAAGCCTGAAAACAGCATCGACGCGAAACCGCACACGGAGGTCAGCACGCCGAGGCGGATCGTCGGCCAGTAGGCGGCGATCCAGGCGCGCAGCGCCGAGTCGCGGTGCGTTTGCATCGACGATGAAAGCGACGAAGACGACGACGACTGCACGAACAGATAGATCGAATAATCGACCGCCTCGCCGATCAGCGTGGTGCCGAAGCCGAGCGTGAGGCCCTGCACGGCGCCGAACGCGAGGCTCACGGCCGCGATGCCCGCCGCCACGCCCGAGAGCACCGGCAGCAGGCCGAGCACGAGCAGGCGCGGCGAGCGATAGAGCGTGAGCAGCAGCGCGACGATCAGCACGAGGCTCAGCACCGAAATGCGTTCGACGTCGTGGCGGATCGCGTCGCGCGTCTCGACCGAGAACACGCCGGGACCGGTCATCACCACGCGATAGGCGGAGGCGTCGGTGGCATTCGGCAGCGTGCGCGCGGCCGAGGCGAAGGCGCGCTTTACGGCGTCGATGGCGCGCGCCTGGGCGTCGGTGTCCGAGCCCGCGGCGGCGGTCTGCGCGACCAGCACGGCGCGCGCGCCGTCGCGCGAGGCCCAGACGCCGTCGCGCGTGGCGGGCTGCGCGGCGCTGTCGAGCTGATCGACGAGCGCGGCCACTTCGCCGGTCGGATCGTGCGGCAGCAGATCCTTCGCGACGAGGCCCGCCGACGAGCTGAGCAGATCGAGACTGTCGCCGAGCGCGTCGTGCAGGCCCGCCGCCGTGAAGCGCTGCGGCGTGACCGACGGGCTCAGCGCGTAGCGGTGCGCGTAGACGAACTGCTGGTCGCGCGCGTCGTTGACGGCCTCGCCGTTATGGACCGCCGCGAATTGCGGATCGGCCCGCAGCGTCGCGCCGATCTCGCGCGAGAGCCGCGCGCGCGACGACGCGTCGCCGCCTTCGATGCCGACGAGAATCAGCCGCGAAACCAGCCCGTCGCGCAACTGCTCGACGAGCACGCGCTGGCCCGCGCTGGGCGCGCGCGGCAGGAACGCGGAGAGGTCGGTGACGAACTGCGTGCGCGCGATGGTGACGGCGCAGGCGAGCAGGAACAGCAGCCACAGCAGGACGGCGGGCTGCCTGAACGCCGGCCTGCGTGCGGGCGTGGAAGCGGGCGCGGAAGCGGGCGTGGATGCGGAGGCGGGGCGGGTGCGGTCGTCCATCGGCGCGTCCCTGTTTCCGTTTGGGTGGGGTCGAGCGGGCTCGAACGGGCGGGGCGCTTAGCCCAACTCGCCCGAGGCGGCCGACTTCGCCGATTTCGACGCTTTCGCCGCGGCACCCGGCGAGGGCGATGCAGGCGATGCAGCCGACGCAGGCGCGAGCGGCTGCAATTTCATCAGCGAATGATCGCCGCCCGCCTGCTGGATCGCCACGCTGCGCAGCTCGCCGCGCGTGCCTTCGAGCGTGATCGTGTTGACCACCTTTTGCATGCGCGAGTCGCGCGGCGTGAGCGTGAGCATCCAGTTGTCGCCGCGTCCGGCGATCGCGACCTTGTAGGTCTTTTCGAGCGCGTAGCGGTTGCCCGTGAGCGTCGCGCGGATGCTCTCGATGAACGCGCCCACTTCCGGGTAATGCGCGAGCGCGAGCGTGTACTTGCGGTCGTTGCGGTCGACCGTGAGCATGTCGCCGTCGACGATCAGTTGCTCGGGCTTCGGGCTCAGCGTGTGTTTTTCCAGATGATCGGGCGCGGCGAACGCCAGCTCGCCCGACGATTCGACGGGTTCGGCGGCGATCGCCAGCCAGCGCGTTTCGGTGAAGGTCGCGCGGCCGGTCTTGTGCTGTGCGAGCGTCGCCATCAGGCGGTCGAGCGTCCAGGCGGGCGCGGCCTGGGCGGGCGTGACGGGCGCGAGCGTGCCGATGACGCTCAGCGTGGCGCCGCCCGCAAGCAGCGCGGCGGCGGCGAATGCGCGCGCCATCAGGCGACGCGAGGAAAGTCGAAAGGGCAAACGTGGGGTCTTGCTCATGCGTCGGAAGTCTCCCGGGCGGTCAGGCTGGCCGAGGCGGCGCGGGTCGCGCGCGTGGCGTGCGCGCCGCGTGCGGCGGCCTCGTTGCGGCGCGGTGCGCTGGCCGCGCCGGCATCGCGTGCGGGCGCGGCGCTTTCCACGGGCGCCGAGGGCGCGGCCGCGGGCTTGACCGTTTTCCAGAAATCGAAGTAGTTGAACCAGTTATAGGGCGCCGCGCGCGCGTACTTGTCGAGCAGCGAGACGTAGCGCGCGAGCGCCGCGTCGATGGCGGCGCGGCGCGCTTCGCGCGGCGTGTGGGTGAAGTCGGCGACCATTTCGAAGTGCACGTCGTAACGGTTGCCGCCGCGATAGAGGCCGGTCATGAACAGCACCGGACGCTTGAGCATCGCGGCCATGTAAAGCGGGCCGAGCGGGAACGCGGCGGGCTCGCCGAGAAAGGCCATACGGCGCAGCGAGGCGGAGTCGTCGGCGAGCAGCGTGCGGTCGGCCAGCATGCCGACCATGCAGTTTTCGTCGAGCCGCTGATTGACCTTCAGCATCGAATCGATCTGGCCGAGGCTGATCACTTCCGGGCTCGCGGCGGGATTCACGGCGGCCAGCGTCGCGTTGATCTTGCGCGCGTTCTCCTCGAACATCGTCACGACCACGCGCAGGTCGGGGCGCGTGCGGCCGAGCGCGCGGACCACTTCGAAACTGCCCAGATGCGCGCCCATCAGGAACGCGCCGCGTCCGCCCGCGAGCGCTTCGTCGACGAGCGTCTGGCCGTGCGGGCGGATGTCGAACAGATCGAAGCGCCCGTGCATCAGATAGATGCGGTCGTGGATCGTGGTCGCGAACGTGAACACGTGACGCCAGAGATCGCGCCATTGCGGCGCGCGCTTGAGCGCACGGCGCAGATAGTCGCGCGACGCGCCGCGTGCGCGCGGCGAGAACAGGACGTAATAGGCGGCGCACAGATGCAGCAGCGCGCGCCCGGCGGGGCGGCCGAGGCGTAGCGAAAGCCACGTCATCACGCGCAGCAGCAGGGCGCTGCCGCGTTCCTCGCGCTGCGCCCAGTCGGTGCGCGCGGGTTTGGCGGATGCGGTCGATGCGTTCGGCGATGTGCTCGTTGACGCGTTCGTCGATGCGTTCGTCGATGTATTCGGCGCGTTCGATCCGTCGGCGGCGGGCGGCAGGTTCGGCTTCATTGCGCGGCCTCCGCTTGAGCGGGTTGCACGGCCAGCGTGCCGCTCGCGACGTCGCGCTCGCCCGCGCGCACGGTGAAGCGGATCGCGCCGCTCGCGGCGGCATCGAAGGCGAGGTCGAGCGCTTCGCCAGGCGCGGCCGGGCTCAGGAACTTGGCCGCCGAGAGACGCCAGCTGTCGAGCGGCTGGTCCAGCGCGGTGCCGATGGCGTCGATGGCGCGGTCGAGCAGCACCACGCCCGGCACGATCGGCAGGCCCGGAAAGTGGCCCGGCAGCGCGGGATGATCGGCGCCGATCGTGAAGCGCAGGGCGTGCGCGGTTGCGTTGTCGGCGCTGCGTTGTGCGGGTTTTACGGCTTGTGTCACTTGTGCGGTTTGCGCCACTCGTGCGGACTCCGACGCCGTCGCGCGCGCGTGCCGCGCGGCCAGCGCCGCGAGCACGTCGCGCGGCAGCTTGCCGGTTTCGTTGCGCGGCAGGGCGTCGACGAACACCAGCGGACGCGGCATGAACGCGCCGTCGATACGCTCGCGCAATGCGCGCTGCAGGTCGGCGGCGCTCAGCGAGGGCGCGACCACCAGCGCGACGAGGCGCGTGATCGCGGCGTCGCCGCGCGTGGAATCGTCGTCGGCGGGCATGAAGAACACGCCGTCGGTCACGCCGGGAATCGCGTTGAGCTGATGATTCAGATACGCGATCGACGTGCGCTTGCCCGCGATGTTGACGAGGTCCTGCTTGCGGCCGTGCAGCAGGAAACGCTGCGCGTCGAGCAGTTCGAGCGCGTCGCCCATCGGCACGGGTTCGTCGAGATGGCCGCCGCTGGCCCAGAACGTGGTGCTGTCCTCGTCCCCGGTCGCGCGCGCCTCGAAGCGGATGCGCGGCAGCAGCCGCCACGTCGCGCCTTGCGCGGTGCGGCGCGTGGCGATCTGGCCGGTTTCCGTGCTGCCGTAGATCTCGATCAGCGGCGCGCCGAGCCGCGCCTCGGCTTCGCTCGCGAGCTTTTCGGCGAGCGGCGCGGTCGCGCTGAGCACCAGCGCGGCGCGCGGCAGCGGCGCGTCGCTCGCGAGCAGCGTGCGCAGATGGATCGGCGAGGTGACGAGCACGCGCGGCTGCGGCACGGCATCGAGTTCCGCGCTGATGTCGGCGGGGTAGAACGGCTGGCGGCTGCTGAACGCGAGGCCGCCGATCAGCGCGAGCAGCACCGTCGATTCGAAGCCGTACATATGCTGCGCGGGCACGGTGCCGACCAGCGTGTGCGCCGCCGCGCCGTCGCCGCTCAGGCCGAGGCTCTGCGCCGAGGCGCGCACGCCTTCGACGAGGCAGCCCCAGGTCTTGCGATGCGGCACCGGCGCGCCGGTCGAGCCCGAGGTGAAGACGTAGGCCATGACGCGCGCGGCGTCGATCTGCGGGACGGCGAAAGGGGCGTCGTCGGCGTTGTCGTCGGCGTTGTCCTGAGCGTCGGCGCAGTCATCTTTGGTCAGATTTGCGGCGGGCGTGTCGGGGTATCGAAAGCGCGGCAGGTCGATCGCGCACTCGGGCGCGTCGTGCAGGCAGAACGTGTCGGGGGCGAAGGCCTTGAGCTGTCGGACCGTCTCCGGCGCGTGCGTGGACGGCAGCAGGCTGATGCGGCCCGCGACGAGCGCCGCGCACAGGCTCACCGCGAAGCGGTAGCGGTCGCGGCAGACGTTGAACACGTGCCCGCCCGGCGGCAGCGCGTCGGCCACGCGTGCGACGTCGGCCAGAAAGCCTTGCACGGTGACGGGCGCGCCATCGCGCCAGGCGATGACCTGGCGGGGCGAAGCGTGAAACAGCAACGGATGAGTCTGCATAAATCGGTTGATACGAATACCCTGCGAAATCCCCGGCCGGCGCGGCTTTGCGCGGCCTGCGCGACGTTTATGACATGGCGCGCGCGCGGTAGGCGCGCACCGCGTCGAGCATGCGGGCGCGCGGTTCGTGCGGCAGCGCCAGCGCGCGGCAGGCGTGCTCGGCGGCGAACATCGCGCCCACCAGCGGCAGCGCGACATAGTTGGCGAAGGTCGCCCAGGCGACGATCGGCGCGAACGCGAACATCAGCGTCGAGACGGCGGCGATCGCCACGAAAAACAGCGTCCACGCAAGCGTGATGCGGCGCGTGTAACGCACGATGGCGCGCGGCATCGGGCCGCCGCCGCGTATCGTGCGCGCGAACTGCGTACACAGCGGCTCGCGCCCGGCGGCCAGCGTGCGGCCGAACAGCAGCGCCAGCGCGAGGTTGAAGCTCACGTGCTCCAGATACAGTCCCCATTCGAAATGATAAGCAAGCGGCGTGCGCGCACTCCACAAGGCCCCGGCGGCCAGCGCCCAGAGCGGCAGCAGCCAGGCGCGGCGCGGCGATCCGGCGGCGGCCGACAGCGCGAGCGCCAGCGGCGGCAGTAGCGCCATCGCGAGTCCGAGGCCCTGTTCGCCGGGCGTCGCGACCGCGCGATGCGCGAGCAGCTGATAGGCGACCACGACCGCCACGCCGAGCCCGGCGCGCACGACACCCAGCGCCGCTTCCCTCGGGGAGCGGGCGCTGCCCGGACGGCGGTCCGGCGCGGGCGCGGCAGGCTGGGCGGTGCGGCGTGACATCAGGTTCCTTATCTTGAATGGTAGTGGCGGAAGACGGCGGTGGCGCTATTTTCCATGCCGTCAATCCTCATACGTATGACAAAAAAGGGCCGCGTGAGGACGGCAGGCGTATTTTAGGGTGGCGGCGCAGCGCCGTCCGACAAGGCACCGGCAGGTTTGTAACCGTTTGTATGCCTTACTGCAAGGCGCGGGCCCGCTCCGAACGCGGCGCGTCCAATGCCGTGCAAGCGTCTGCGGCGGTCGTGTCCCAAAATTGCGGGTGAGACGGTTCGGAACGTCTGTAACCTTTCGGCCGGCGACACCGTATACGCCCCGATACCCATCGTCTAGAATCCGCGTAACTTTTACCCAACGATCCCTAAATCGGGCAGGCGGAGCGGGGTGGCGCCCAGGCGCGGCAAGCGGCGGCGCGTGAAATGTCCCGCCCGTGCGGCCCCGATTCGACCCGACCCGTCAAACGACCCGCACGCCTATGAACGCTCTCGAACACGAACTGGCCGCGCTCATCGTCGGCGAACTGAATCTCGAAGACGTCGCGCTCGACGACGTCACCGCCGAGACCCCGCTCTACGGCGAGGGCTTCGGTCTCGACTCCATCGACATCCTCGAAATCGCGCTGCTGATCTCGAAGAAGTACGGTTTCGAACTGCGCTCGGATAACCCCGACAACGAAAAGATCTTCGCGACGCTCGGCGCGCTGGCCGCCTACGTCGACGCGCATCGCGTGCGCTGATCGCACGCGCCACGCGACCGACGAACGACAGGAGAGAGCCGATGCGCGCACTCGTGACCGGCGGCAGCGGAGTGATCGGCCAGGCGATCTGCGACGCCCTGGCCGCGGCGGGCCATGAAGTCTGGGTCCACGCGAACCGGCAGCTCGCGCAGGCCGAGGCCGTGGCGCAGCGCATCGTCGCCGCGGGCGGCCAGGCGCACGCGATTGCCTTCGACGTCACCGACGCCGACGCCACCGAAGCCGCGCTCGCCCCGCTGATCGACGACGCCAACGGCGGCCCGGTGCAGATCCTCGTCAACAACGCGGGCATCACCGCCGACGCGCCGATGGCCGGCATGTCGCGCCAGCAGTGGCGCAGCGTGATCGACGTGTCGCTCAACGGCTTCTTCAACGTCACGCAGCCGCTCCTGCTGCCGATGATCCGCACGCGCCGCGGGCGCATCGTGAACGTCGCGTCGCTCGCGGGCGTGATGGGCAATCGCGGCCAGGTCAACTATTCGGCGGCCAAGGCCGGGCTGATCGGCGCGACCAAGGCGCTCTCGCTCGAAGTGGCGTCGCGCGGCATCACCGTGAACGCGATCGCGCCGGGCGTGATCGAGTCGCCGATGGCGGAGCGCGCGTTTCCCGCCGAGCGCCTCAAGCAGATCGTGCCCGCGCAGCGCGCCGGCAAGCCGGAGGAAGTGGCGGCCATGGTCGCCTATCTGGTCTCCGACGCCGCCGCCTACGTGACCGGCCAGGTGCTGTCGATCAACGGCGGCCTCGCCTGATCGCGCGCGCCGTCCCAACCTTTCCGCTTCTCGTACCCCGTTCCATGCAAGCCGACGTTACCTCCACCCCGCCGCGCGCCAGCGCGACGCATCTCGTCCTGATCCCGAGCTATAACCCCGGCGTGAAGGTCGACGAGACGGTGCGCGCCGCGCGCGCGCACTGGAACCCCGTGTGGGTGGTCGTCGACGGTAGCACCGACGGCAGCGCCGGGCGTATTCAGGCGATGGCCGCGCAGGACGACGGCCTGCGCGTGATCGTGCTGCCGCACAATCGCGGCAAGGGCGGCGCGGTGCTCGCGGGCATCGAGGCCGCCGCCGCGCAGGGCTATACGCACGCGCTCACGATGGACTCCGACGGCCAGCATCCCGCCGAGCTGATTCCGCGCTTCATGGCCGCCTCGCAGGCCGATCCCGAGGCGATGGTGCTGGGCCGTCCGAAGTTCGACGCGAGCGCGCCGCAGCTGCGCGTGCAGGGCCGCCGCGTGTCGAACCTGCTCGCCGATGTGGAAACGCTGTGGGCCGGGATCGGCGATTCGCTGTATGGATTCCGCGTGTATCCGATCGCGCCGCTGCGCACGATCATGACGCGTCTGTCGTGGATGCGCCGCTTCGACTTCGATCCCGAAGCCGCCGTGCGTTTGTGCTGGGCGGGCGTGCGGCCGATCCAGATTGAAGCGCCGGTGCGCTATTTCAAGGCCGACGAAGGCGGCGTTTCGCACTTCAACTATGCGCGCGACAACCTGCTGCTCTCGTGGATGCATCTGCGGCTCGTGGCCGGATTCGGCTTGCGTTTGCCGGGTCTGGTGGTGAAGCGCGTGGTGGGCGGCGGGCGCTGAGTTTTGTTCGGCATGCTGACTAATTGAGCGGCGCGTTCGCGTGAGTGTGTGCAACTGTGCTGGTCGGCGCGCACGCACTGTCTATTTCCCGTAAGGCTCGCTTGCCTGAGAATCGGCGTAATACATCGCCGATAACAATCAGGAGCAAGGAGCGCCCCATGTCCCGACCGCAAGCCGTCCCCACCGTGCAAGTCTCGAACGCGAGCGCCATCGTCACCGAATGGCGCTTCGCGCCCGGCGCCGAAACCGGCTGGCACGTGCACGGCCACGACTACATCGTCGTGCCGCAAACCGATGGCACGCTGCTGATCGAAACCCGCGACGGTCCGCGCGAGAAGGCGCTCGTCGCGGGCCAGAGCTACGCGGGCTTGCAGGGCGTGGAGCACAACGTCGTCAATGCGTCGCCGCGCGAAGTGGTGTTCGTCGAAATCGAGATCAAGTAAGCGCCCACGCGGCGCTTACGCGCGGCGCAATTGCGGCAGCATGCCTGCCGACAGCAGCGCGGCGCACTCGCTGTCACGCGGCGCGAACGCCAGCGCCTCGCCAATCGCATCACCGACCAGAATGATCGCCGGACTGCCCAGCCCGGCGTCGCGCGCGCGCGCCGCGATGGTGCCGAGCGTGCCCGTCACGCGGCGCTCGTTCGCGCTGCCCGCCCACTGCACGACGGCGGCGGGCGTGGCGGGCGAGAGCGATTGCGCGAGCGTCGCGCACAGGCCCTCGATGCGGCTCATGCCCATATAGATGGCGAGCGTCATGCCGGTGGCCGCGAGCGCGCGCCAGTCGGGCTCGCTGTGATCGCGCAGATGCGCCGTCACGAAGATCACGCCCTGGCAATGATCGCGATGCGTGAGCGACACGCCCAGTCCCGCCGCCGCCGCGAACGCCGACGAAATCCCGTTCACGATCTCCACCGGAATGCCCGCGCGATCGAGCGCCGCGAGTTCCTCGCCCGCGCGGCCGAACAGCAGCGCGTCGCCGCCTTTCACGCGCACCACGTGCAAACCCTTCTTCGCGTAACGCTGCATCAGACGCTCGATAAACGCTTGCGGCGTGGAGCGGCAGCCGCCGCGTTTGCCGACCTTGATCACGCGCGCCTGCGGTGCGAGTGTGGCGATCTCGGGATTCACGAGGTCGTCGATCAGCACGACGTCGGCGCTCGCGAGCGCTTTCGCGGCCTTCAACGTCAGCAGGTCGAGGTCGCCCGGACCCGCGCTCAATAACGTGACCTTGCCCGTCGTGTTCATGGCGTTCGTGTTCGTCATGTCGTGTACCCGTATGGCTGTGTGGCTGTGTCGCCAATAAAAAACGGCGTCCGCTCGTCATCGATGACGAGGGGACGCCGTTGTCCTGTGTTCTGTCCATCCTGCGAGGACGATGCGCCGCGCGCTTCGTCGCGCGCGACGCGTCCGGCATCGTTGCCGTTCGTATCGACTCACACGCGTCGATCACGCAAGTTCCAGACCAGCGCGCGTACTGATCTTGCCGATCGCTTCCCGATGCCTTTGCAGCCGCACGCGGCGCACCCGAAACCGGGCTCGCCCGCATTGACAACGCACGCACCTGCAAGAACGCAGCGCACAGCGAATGTGCTGCACGGCACCAAATCTGTGCCCTGCTGCATCACGAAGCGTCGTGCCGTTTTTGTGCGCGCTGCGCCGGCGCTGTCGCGAAACGCCCGCCAGACGGGGCTTTCGCGGTATGCGTGCGAATTGGCACAGCGCTTGCATAACGATCATTCAACAGGATCAACGGCGATCCGGCTGCGCAGCAGCAGAGCAGTGCAAATCGATTGAATTCAGGGCAACGGCGTCCCCCGAGTCTGGCTTTTCGCAAGCTGGCATCGCGGGACGCCTTTTTATTTGGTGCACAAGCATGACGCAAACTACGCTCGCAGTGAACGGTCTGAACGTCGTCGTCATTGGCCACGGCATGGTGGGCCATAAATTTCTGGAGAGCGTGCTCGCGGAAAGCGCGAACGTGCGCGTCACGGTGCTCTGCGAGGAGCCACGTCCCGCCTACGACCGCGTGCATCTCTCCGAATTTTTCTCGGGCAAGAGCGCCGACGATCTCTCGCTCGTCGCGCCGGGCTTCTTCGAACGCGACGACGTGCGCGAGCGCGTGCGCCTCGTGCTCGACGCGAAGGCCGTGTCGATCGACCGCGAGCAGCGCACCGTGAGCGTGTCGAACGGCGAAACGCTCGCCTACGACAAGCTCGTGATCGCTACCGGCTCGGTGCCGTTCGTGCCGCCGATCGAAGGTAACAATCGTCAGGATTGCTTCGTATATCGCACGATCGAAGATCTCGAAGCGATGCAGGCGCGCGGCGCGAGCGCCAAAACCGGCGTGGTGGTGGGCGGCGGCCTGCTCGGTCTCGAATGCGCGAAGGCGCTGCGCGATCTCGGCCTGCAAACGCACGTGGTGGAATTCGCGCCGCGCCTGATGGCCGTGCAGGTCGACGACGACGGCGGCCGCGTGCTGCGCGCGAAGATCGAAGAACTGGGCGTGACGGTGCACACGCAGAAGAACACCACGGCGATCGTCGACGGCGAAAGCGCCGCGAATCGCATGGTGTTCGCCGACGGCACGCACCTCGAAACCGACATGATCGTGTTCTCGGCGGGCATCCGTCCGCGCGACGACATCGCGCGTGCCTGCGGGCTCGAAGTCGGCCCGCGCGGCGGCATCGCCATCGACAACGACTGCCGCACGAGCGATCCGCATATCTACGCGATCGGCGAATGCGCGCTGTGGCAAGGGCAGATTTTCGGCCTCGTCGCGCCGGGTTACGACATGGCGCGCAATGTGGCGAAGACGCTCGCGGGCGAAGCCGCGACGTGCTTCGCGGGCGCCGACATGAGCACCAAGCTCAAGCTGATGGGCGTGGACGTGGCGAGCATCGGCGACGCGCATGGCAAGACGCCGGGCAGCCGCGCCTATCGTTTCGCCGACGAACGCCGCCAGGTCTACAAGAAGCTCGTCGTGTCCGAATGTGGCACGAAGCTGCTGGGCGCAGTGATGGTCGGCGACGCGAGCGAATACGGCACGCTGCTGCAAATGATGCTCAACGGCATCGCGCTGCCCGAAGCGCCCGAATTCCTGATCCTGCCGCAATCCGATGGCAGCGCCAAACCCGCGCTCGGCGTGGAAGCGCTGCCCGACGGCGCGCAGATCTGCTCGTGCAACAACGTCTCGAAGGCGCAGATCTGCGCGGCGGTGCGCGACGGCGCGACCAGCATCGGCGCGATGAAGGCCACGACCTGCGCAGGCGCGTCGTGCGGCGGCTGCGTGCCGCTCGTCACGCAGATCATGAAGTCGGAGATGAAGCGCCAGGGCCTCAGCGTCAACAATCATCTTTGCGAGCACTTCCCGTATTCGCGCCAGGAGCTGTATCACATCGTGCGCGTGGAGCAGATCAAGACCTTCGGCGACCTGCTCGCGAAGCACGGCCACGGTCTCGGCTGCGATATCTGCAAGCCTGCGGTGGCCGGCATTCTCGCTTCGTGCTGGAACGAGTTCGTGCTCAAGAAGGAGCACGCGAGCCTGCAGGATTCGAACGACTACTACCTCGCCAATATCCAGCGCGACGGCACCTATTCGGTCGTGCCGCGCATGCCGGGCGGCGAGGTCACGCCCGAAGGGCTGATCGCGGTGGGCATGGTCGCGAAGAAGTACGGCCTCTATACGAAGATCACGGGCGGCCAGCGCGTGGACCTGTTTGGCGCGCGCGTCGAGCAACTGCCGCTGATCTGGGAAGAACTGATCGATGCGGGCTTCGAATCGGGTCACGCCTACGGCAAGTCGCTGCGCACCGTGAAGTCGTGCGTGGGATCGACGTGGTGCCGTTACGGCGTGGGCGATTCGGTCGGCCTCGCGATTGGTCTGGAGAACCGCTACAAGGGCTTGCGCGCGCCGCACAAGATCAAGTTCGGCGTCTCGGGCTGCACGCGCGAATGCGCGGAAGCGCAGGGCAAGGACGTGGGCGTGATCGCCACTGAAAAGGGCTGGAATCTCTACGTTTGCGGCAACGGCGGCATGAAGCCGCGTCACGCCGAACTGCTCGCCGCCGACCTCGACCGCGAAACGCTGATCCGCTACATCGACCGCTTCCTGATGTTCTACGTGCGCACGGCCGACCGCCTGCAACGCACGAGCGTCTGGCGCGACAACCTCGAAGGCGGCCTCGATTATCTGATCGACGTGGTCGTGAACGACAAGCTCGGTCTTGCCGCCGAACTCGAAGCCGAAATGCAACTCGTGGTGGACACCTACGAAGACGAATGGAAGGTCGCCGTGACCGATCCGGCCACGCGCCGCCGCTTCCGTCACTTCGTCAACAGCGAAGCAGGCGACGAGAACGTGACCTTCGTCGAGGAGCGCGGCCAGATTCGTCCGGCCACGCTCGAAGAACGCAAGGGCATGCCGGTGCGTGCGCAGTACGAAGGCCTGGCGGCGATTCCGGTCGTCGCCGAAACGATGTGACGTGGCTGTTTTCAACTGCTCGATCCAACCGCTAGATAACGAGGAATCCGAAATGAACGCCATTCTTCAGCAAGACGAAACCTGGGTCTCGATCTGCCAGCTCGACGACATCGTGCCGAACACCGGCGTGTGCGCGCTCGTGAACGGCGAGCAGGTCGCCGTGTTCCATGTCGACGACGGCGCGGCGCGCGTGTTCGCGATCGGCAACTACGATCCGAACTCGAACGCGGCCGTGCTCTCGCGTGGTCTCGTCGGCAGCCTCGGCGAGCGCATCGTGGTGGCCTCGCCGATCTACAAGCATCACTTCGATCTGGAAACCGGCGAGTGTCTCGAAGTGCCGGACAGCTCGGTGAACGCGTTCGCCACGCGCGTGGAAAACGGCCAGGTGTGGATTTCGGCCTGATTTTTCCGCTGTTTTTCTCGCTGCTTTTCTGATTCGAACCTCGATCACACCAGCCAGGCCCGAACGCGCATGACCAGCCCGAAGTCCGCGAAAACCGTCAAGACCGTGTGCCCATACTGCGGTGTGGGCTGCGGCATGATCCTGCACGTCGAGGATGGCGCGGTCACGAAGATCGCCGGCGACGCCGAGCATCCGACCAACTTCGGACGTCTGTGCACGAAGGGTTCGTCGGCGCACGTGGCGCTGCGCAATTCGGGCCGTCTCGAACGCGCGTTCGTGCGTCACGCGCGCGACGAGGACCCGGTGCCGCTACCGATCGCCCAGGCGATCGCCGACACGGCCGCGCGGTTGCGCGCGACGCTCGACGCGCACGGCCCCGAAGCGCTTTCGTTCTACGTCTCGGGCCAGATGTCGATCGAGGCGCAGTACCTCGTCAACAAGCTCGCGAAGGGCTATGTCGGCACCAATAACATCGAGTCGAATTCGCGCCTGTGCATGGCGAGCGCGGGCAGCGGCTACAAGCTCTCGCTCGGCGCGGACGGCCCGCCCGGTTCGTATCAGGACTTCGACAAGGCCGATCTGTTCTTCGTGATCGGCGCGAACATGGCGGACTGCCATCCGATCCTGTTCCTGCGCATGATGGACCGCGTGAAGGCGGGCGCGAAGCTGATCGTCGTCGATCCGCGCCGTAATGCGACTGCCGACAAGGCCTCGCTGTTCCTGCAGATCAAGGCGGGCACCGACCTCGCGCTGCTCAACGGTCTGCTGCATCTGCTGCACGAAAACGGCCGCACAGATGCCGCTTTCATCGCGCAGTACACGCAGGGCTGGGACGAGATGCCCGCGTTTCTCGCCGACTACACGCCGGAGAAAGTCGCGGAAATCACCGGCATTCCCGCCGACGACATCCGCCGCGCGGCGCAGATGATCGGCGACGCGCCCGAGTTCATGACCTGCTGGACCATGGGCCTGAACCAGAGCACGCACGGCACCTGGAGCACCAACGCGATCTGCAATCTGCATCTCGCGACGGGCAAGATCTGCCGTCCCGGCAGCGGGCCGTTTTCGCTCACGGGCCAGCCGAACGCGATGGGCGGGCGCGAGATGGGTTATATGGGTCCGGGCCTGCCGGGCCAGCGCTCGGTGCTCTCGGAGGAAGATCGCGGCTTCGTGGAAGACGCGTGGTCGCTGCCGCGCGGCACGCTCACGACGAAGCTCGGCGGTGGCACCATCGACATGTTCGAGCGCATGGCGGCCGGCGAGATCAAGGCGTGCTGGATCATCTGCACGAATCCGGTGGCCTCGGTCGCGAACCGCAAGAACGTGGTGGCCGGTTTGCGCGCCGCCGAGCTCGTGATCGCGCAGGACGCCTTTCTCGACACCGAGACCAACGCCTACGCCGACGTGCTGCTGCCCGGCGCGCTCTGGGCCGAGGCCGAAGGCGTGATGATCAATTCCGAGCGCAACATGACGCTCATGCAGCAAGCCGTCGAGCCGCCGGGCGAAGCGCTGCCCGACTGGGAACTGATCGCGCGCGTGGCCTGCGCGATGGGTTACGAAGACGGATTCAGCTACGCGAGCGCGGCGGAAGTGTTCGACGAGATCGTCGGCTTTTCGAATCCGAAGACCGGTTATGACCTGCGCGGCGCGAGCCACGCGAAGCTGCGCGAAACGCCGCTGCAATGGCCGTGCGCGCCCGCCGATGTGCAAGGCACGCAGAACGAGCGCAATCCGCTGCGCTATCTGAACGACGGCGTGAGCCAGACGCTGCGCGAAAACGCCGACGGCACGCGCCCGCGTCTCGCGTTCGCCACGCCGCACGGCAAGGGCGTGTTCTTCGCGCGTCCGCACGTCGCGCCCGCCGAACTACCCGACGGCACCTTCCCGATCGTCTTCAATACGGGCCGATTGCAGCATCAGTGGCACACCATGACCAAGACCGGCAAGGTGGCGATGCTCAACAAGCTCAATCCGGCGCCGTTCGTCGAGATTCATCCCGAGGATGCGAGCGCGCTCGGCATCGCCGCGAAGGATCGCGTGGAAGTGCGTTCGCGGCGCGGCCGCGTCGTGCTGCCCGCCGTCGTGACCGATCGCGTGATGCCCGGCAACTGCTTCGCGCCGATGCACTGGAACGACGTGTTCGGCGACGAACTCTGCGTGAACGCCGTCACCAACGACGCCATCGATGCCGTTTCTCAGCAGCCCGAACTAAAATTTTGTGCAGTCGCGCTGACGCGCGTCGAAGCCGAAGCCGTGCCCGCACCCGGCACCGCCGCGCCCGACGCCCAACCGACTCCCGAGCGCGCCGCCGCTCCACTGCTCCAGGAAAGTACCATGTCCCGCGAAGTGACCCACGACGGCGCGCGCCTCGACGCGTTTGCGAATCTGTTTGGACTGGGCGAGCTGGCCGCGCCGTCGCTGAACGAGACGGAACGGCTCTGGCTGGCGGGTTTCGTCGGCGGCTTGCGTGCGTCGCAGTCGCGCGGCGAGGCGGTGCCGTCGCTGCCCGCGCATGCGCCGTTCGCGCCCGCCACGCGCGCGTGGCTCGACGGCACGCTGGCGGGCTTGTTCAGCGTCGGCGCGCCCGCCGCGCTGGAATCGTCGCAATCGACGCAATCGACGCAGGGCAATCACGCGATTCACGCGCTGCAAGGCGACAAGGCTTCGGCCGTGCGCATCGCGCATGCGCGTCCGAAAGTGACGCTGCTGTGGGCCTCGCAGACCGGCAATGTGGAGTCGCTGGTCGAGCGTTACGCGATGCAGCTGATGGAGTCGGGCTTCGAAATCCGCGCGACCTGCATGGCCGATTATTCGCTGGAGACGCTGGAAAAAGCCCAGTACGTGCTGCTGATGACCAGCACGTTCGGCGATGGCGATGCGCCCGACAACGGCGAGCCGTTCTGGTCGGCGCTGAAGGCGGAGAATGCGCCGCGCCTCGCGTCGCTGCGCTATGCCGTGCTGGCGCTCGGCGACCGCAACTACGATCAGTTCTGCGGCCACGGCCGCAATCTCGATGCGCGGCTCGACGCGCTCGGCGCGCAACGCCTGATGGCGCGCGTGGATTGCGACAGCGAGTATCAGGAGGCCGCCGACGCGTGGCTCGATCGCGTGGTGTTGCGCATCAAGGAAGAGGACGCGGCGCTGCACGCGGTGCCCGCCGGCGGCGCGATTCCCGAGGCGCTGCCCGGCAGCGCGCCGACCAAGGCGCGGCCCGCCGCGTCGCGTCTGATCGGCAACGTGCGCCTGAACATGAAGGGCGCGTCGAAGGACACGCGTTACTTCTCGCTCGCCACCGGCGAGGCGGGACTCGAATACGAAGCGGGCGATGCGCTCGGCGTGTGGCCGACCAACTGCCCGGCGCTCGTCGATGAACTGCTCGATCTCACGCATCTGCACGGCGACGCCTCGGTGGACGTGCCGGGCGCGGGCACGATGCGTCTCGCCGAGGCGCTCGCCACGCACTACGAAATCGCGCGGCCCGGTCCCGACGCGCTGGCCTTCGTCGCCGCGCGTGCCAAGGACACGGGACTCGCGGCGATGCTCGGCGAGGACCGCAAGGGCGACCTCAAGCAATGGCTCTGGGGCCAGCAGCTCGCCGACGTGCTGCACGAATACCCGGTCGAACTCTCGGCGCCCGAACTGATCGGCATGCTCAAGCGACTTCAGCCGCGCCTCTATTCGATCTCGTCGAGCCCGAAGGCGCATGCGGGCGAAGTGCACCTGACGGTCTCGGCGGTGCGCTACAACAACGGCCGCCGCGAGCGCAAAGGCGTGGCGTCGACGTTTCTCGCCGACCGCGTGGCCGAAGGCAGCGTGCCGGTGTTCGTGCAGAAAAGCACGCACTTCCGTCCGCCGCGCCATGGCGATACGCCGATGATCATGGTCGGCCCCGGTACGGGCGTCGCGCCGTTCCGCGCCTTCCTGCACGAGCGCCGCGCGCGCGGCGACTCGGGCAGCAACTGGCTGTTTTTCGGCGAGCAGCACGCGGCCACCGACTTCTACTATCGCGAGGAACTGGAGCAGATGCGCGACGACGGTCTGCTCAATCGCCTCGACCTCGCGTTCTCGCGCGATCAGCAGGACAAGATCTACGTGCAGGACCGCATGCGCGAGCAGGGCGCACAGATGTGGTCATGGCTCGAAGAGGGCGCGCATCTGTACGTCTGCGGCGACGCGAGCCGCATGGCCAAGGACGTGGATGCCGCGCTCAAGTCGGTGGTCGCGCAGCATGGCGGCATGAGCGACGAGGCCGCCAGTGAATACGTCGGACAGATGGCGCGCGACAAGCGCTATGTGCGCGACGTCTATTGAACGCGGGCGCGCATTTCAGCTGACGTTATCGCGCTCATTGAGGCCATCGAGCCGTTACGGCAGCGCATGCCGATGACGGCGCACGCGCCGTTCGCCCCGCGCACGCGTGCTCGCCGGACGGCCCGGCGCGGTGCCGAGCGCCGCGTAGCGGCCGTGCTCGGCGCTCTTTTTCGCGAGCGTATCCGGCAACAGGATCGCGCACAGGAAGGTCAGACTCGCCCCCGCCGTGACGGCGACGGCGGACATCGCGAAAGCTTCGAACATCCTTTCCCCCGACGGTAGAATGAGGGCGCGCCGAGGTTTGGCGCGCACGACCCCATTTTGCGCAGCGCGCCCGCGCGCGTCCAAGACGTTATTGCGATCGGCACGATAAGCGCGCCTTATGATTGGATTGCCGCGTCGCTGCGGGCGGATGTGGCGTCGATGTCGGACAATCGAAAGGTGCGCCGAGAACACCGCTGAGCCCAATCCAGGAGACCGCCGCCTTGATGCTTCGCCCGATCCGCTACGTGCTCACCGTGGCCGAGTTGAAGAATTTCACCCGCGCGGCCGAGGTGCTGCACGTCTCGCAGCCGGCGCTTTCGCAGCAGATTCGTCAGCTCGAAGAAGAACTCGGCGCGGCGCTGTTCGACCGCAGCGGCCGCGCGATCAGCCTCACCGATTTCGGGCGCGTCTATATCGAGCACGCGCGCAAGGCGCTCGATCATCTCGACGCGGGCAAGCGCGCCTTGCAGGACGTGCGCGGCCTCACGCGCGGTTTGCTGCGTCTCGCCTATGCGCCCACCTTCGCCGAATATCTGATCGGTCCCGCGCTGCGCCGTTTTCATGCGGCGCATCCCGCCATCGCCGTGGAAGTGAGCGAGCTGCCGCTCGAAGAAATCGAATCGCGGCTCGAACGCGACGCGCTCGATCTCGGCATCGGCTTTACCGATGTGCGCTCCGAACAGCTGCACACCCAGCCGCTTTTCGCGGAGCCGATCTCGCTGCTGGTCGGCACGGGCCACGCGCTCGCGCGGCGGCGCAAGCCGGTCACGGCGCAGCAGCTTCAGGACGTGCCGCTCGCACTGTTGAGCCCGGATTTCGTGGTGCGTAAATTCGCCGATGCCTATTTTCGTGCGCACCAGATTAGCCCACCCGTGATCGTGCAGGCCAATGCCGTGGGCACCGTGCTCAAGCTCGTGAAGGACGGCGCGCTCGCGACCGTGCTGCCTTCCACGGTGCTGCGCGAGCATCGCGGACTCGCCAGCGTGCCGGTCACGCCCGCGCTGCCGCAACGCACGGTGGCGCTGCTGGCGCGCAAGCGCGCGACGCCCACGCTAGCCGCGAGCGCCTTCACGACGCTCCTGATGGCGATGATCGAAGAAGAGGGCCTGGAGCGCGTAAGCGCCTGAAATAGCGGGCTGCTAGGGCGTTCAGCGCGCGCGGCCGCGCCAGATTTCGTGGCCCGCGCAGGTCGCGAGAAACACGCCGAGCAGGATGGCGGCCACCGAAGCCGATTGAACGTCGGCGTTCGCGGCACTGTCGCTCGCCAGCGCGCGCAACCAGAGTCCCGCGCCCGCCGCCGTGGCGGCGAGTCCGACGGCCAGGCCGGTCGCGGCCATCATCGTGCGCTCGCGCGCTTCGTGTAGTGATTTCATCATGTCGATCCCCGACGAACGTAGTCATCGTGTGCACGCAAAAAGCGTGCCGCACGTCATGACGATACGTCGCCGGAAGTCGGACGACATCCGCGGACAAAAATAGACGCCGCGAAAAACATGCGAAAAACGCATGATGGGCTGGTGGCGCGCCTGGCGCCCGTTGTTATCGACGCTCGCTGCCCGTGGCGCGCTTTTGCTGATACATCGAGGTGTCGGCGCGCACCATCAAGTCGTCGATCGATCCCGTGAAGTCGCCGCCGGCCGCCGCGTTGCCGACGCTGCAGCGCAGTTCGTAGGGCTTGCGCGCCGTGCGGTTGAACACGTCGAGCTGCGTGCGGATGCGTTCGATGGCGGCGAGCGTGCCGGCTTCGTCGGCGTCGCCGAGCAGCACCGCGAACTCGTCGCCGCCCAGCCGGCCGATCACGTCGCCTTCGCGCAATGCGGTCAGCAAGATCGTTGCGAACGCAACGAGTGCGTGATCGCCTTCGGCGTGACCGTAGGTGTCGTTGATCTGCTTGAAGCCGTTGAGGTCGAGATAGAGCAGCGAGACGGGCCGCTGCGCGCAGCGGCGCATGCGCAACGATTGTTCGGCGAGCTGCTTGAAGCCGCGCCGGTTCGACAGGCCGGTGAGCTCGTCGGTGGTCGCCATCTGCGTGGCGGCGATTTCTTCCTGCGCCATGTCGGCGAGGTCGCGCAGCACCACGCGTTCTTCGTCGTCGAATTCGCGCGGGCGGCTGTCGATCAGACAGAGCGTGCCGATCCGCATCTGCTGTCCGGCCGAGAGCGGACAGCCCGCGTAGAAGCGGATGTTCGGCGCGCCCGTGACGAGCGGGTTGTCGGCGAAGCGCACGTCGGTGCGCGCGTCGCTGACGAAGAAGAGGTCGTCGCCGAGAATCGCATGGCCGCAGAACGAGACGTCGCGCGGGGTTTCGGAGACGTCGAGACCCGGATGCGACTTGAACCATTGACGCCGCGTGTCGACGAGCGTGACGGCGGCGATCGGCACGTTGAACAGACGTCGTGCGAGGCGCGTGATGCGGTCGAAGCGTTCCTCGGGTTGCGTGTCGAGGATCTGAAACGACCGCAGTGTCTCCACACGCTCGGCTTCGTTTTCCGGTGCAGACGGTCGGAGCATGAGTGAGGGCGATGTGAACGATGGGAGTTTCGATTCTAACGCCAGGCGTCTGTCGAAGGCGAGTTATGTGGCGTGCCGCCGTTCGAAATCGCTGCGTTCGCAAGCAGAATCGAATGCTGGACGAATCACTTAATTCGCGCTCGACTCGCGCTTGTTGGGTTTAAGCGCTTTGAATCGATGCACAGGTTTCAAAGAGCAATGCGCGTGCCCAGCGCCGCGCCGGATCGCGATGCGTACGTTCGTGCCACGCGGCGGTCTTCGTGAAGCCGGGAATTTCCAGCGGCGCGGGCAGCACGGCGAGGCCTTCGGCGCGCTGCGCGAGACGTTGCGGGACCACGGCGATCAGATCGCTCGCGCGCAGGATCTCGGGCAGCACGAGAAAGCTCGTGACCGAGAGCGCGACGCGGCGCGTGCGGCCATGCTGCGCGAGCGCTTCGTCGGTGACACCATGAAAGCCGCCGCCCGTGTACGACACCAGCGCATGATCGAGCGCGCAAAAACGCGCGAGCGTGATGCGTCCGCGCGCGGCATCGGGATGATCGGCGCGCATCACGCACACATAGCGTTCGTCGAACAGACGCCGCGCGTGCAGATCGGCGGGCGTGCTCTCGGGCGTGACGAGCGCCACGTCCACGTCGCCGCGCGCCAGTTGCGCGTGCAGCGATGGATCCTGCACCGGCACCACGGCCACGCGGATGCCCGGCGCTTCGCGGCGCAGCACCGCGAGATACGGCGCGACGACGGCTTGCAGCGCGTAGTCGGTGGCGGCGAGTGTGAGCGTGAAGTCGGCGCTCGCGGGATCGAAGGCTTGCGGCGTGAGCAGCGTTTCCACTTCGCCGAGTATCTGCTTGAGCGGCGCGACGAGTTCGAGCGCGCGCAGCGTGGGCGCGATGCCGCGCTGGGTGCGGATGAACAGCGGGTCGTCGAAGGCTTCGCGCAGGCGCACGAGCATGCCGCTCACGGCGGGCTGCGTGAGCGCGAGACGGCGCGCCGCGCGCGTGACGTTGCGCTCGTCGAGCAGGGCGTCGAGCGCGCGCAAGAGGTTCAGGTCGATCGTCCTGATATCGGCGGGCATGATTTCAGATTTGCTGTGTCATCGAGATGGATGATTTCAGCATAACGGGTTGCGAGGCGGCCGTCCAGCACGCGAGGTCGGCAGGATAGCGAAGTAATCGGGTACGATGAAGGCGTGCTATGAACGATAACGAGGAGCCCGTTCGTGCCGTCCGCCGATTTCGCCATCCGTCCCGTTGAGGCCGCCGATCATGCCGCGTGGCTCGCGCTCTGGCAGGCCTATTGCCGTCACTACGACGTGACGCTCGACGAGCGCGTGACCGCGCGCACGTGGTCGCGCATCGCCGATCCTGCGGAGCCGATTCACGCGCTGATCGCACACGGTGAGAGCGGTGAGCCGCTCGGTCTGTGCAACTACGTGCTGCATCCGAACACATGGAGCGACCAGCAAGTCTGCTATCTGGAAGATCTCTACGTGGCGCCGGAAGGGCGCAGAAAGGGCGTGGCCACGGCCTTCATCGAGCGGCTGCGGGAGATCGGCGAGCGCGAGCACTGGTTTCGCCTCTACTGGATCACGAACGAGGCGAACGAAGCGGCACAGGCCGTGTACGACCGCATCGTGCCGCGCAGCGGACATATCCGCTATGAAATCGCGCTGAATAAAAAGTAAGTATGTCGAATTAATTTCGAGCTCAAAAAAACGCCCTTGCAGCGTGATGCTGCAAGGGCGTTTTTGCGTGACGCTCACGACGCCCCGCGCAAGGCGAGGCGCATGATCGACACTTACTTCGCTGCGGCTGCGAGCGCGTCGTTGAACGTCTTGCTCGGACGCATGACTTCCGCGAGCTTCGCGAAGTCAGGCTTGTAGTAGCCGCCGATGTCGACCGGCTTGCCCTGAACAGCGGCCAGTTCGCCGACGATCTTCTGCTCGTTCTCGGCCAGTGCCTTCGCGAGCGGCGCGAAGTGAGCGGCGAGTTCCGCGTCGTCCTTCTGCGCGGCCAGCTCTTGCGCCCAGAACAGCGACAGATAGAACTGGCTGCCGCGGTTGTCCAGCTCGCCGGTCTTCGGCGACGGGCCCTTGTTGTTGTCGAGCAGCTTGCCGGTGGCGGCGTCGAGCGTCTTCGCGAGCAGCTTGGCGCGCGCGTTGTTCGTCTTGATGCCGAGGTCTTCCAGCGAGACGGCCAGCGCGAGGAATTCGCCGAGCGAGTCCCAGCGCAGGTGGTCTTCCTGAACCAGCTGCTGCACGTGCTTCGGAGCCGAACCGCCGGCGCCCGTTTCGTACATGCCGCCGCCGGCCATCAGCGGAACGATCGAGAGCATCTTCGCCGACGTGCCCAGTTCCATGATCGGGAACAGGTCGGTCAGGTAGTCGCGCAGGATGTTGCCGGTGACCGAGATCGTGTCCAGGCCGCGGATCACGCGTTCGAGCGTGTAACGCATCGCGCGAACTTGCGACATGATCTGGATGTCGAGGCCCGTCAGGTCGTAATCCTTCAGGTAGGTTTCGACCTTCTTGATCACTTCGTTTTCGTGCGGACGGTACGGGTCGAGCCAGAACACGGCCGGCGTGCCCGAGTTCTTCGCGCGCGTGACGGCGAGCTTGACCCAGTCGCGGATCGGCGCGTCCTTCACGAGGCACATGCGCCAGATGTCGCCTTGCTCGACCGGCTGCGTGAGGGCTTCGAGCACTTCGCCGGTGGCGTTGTCGACGATGCGCGCCGTGCCGTCCTGCGGGATTTCGAAGGTCTTGTCGTGCGAACCGTACTCTTCAGCCTTCTGCGCCATCAGGCCGACGTTCGGCACCGTGCCCATGGTCTTCGGGTCGAATGCGCCGTTGGTCTTGCAGAAGTTGATGATTTCCTGGTAGATGCGCGCGAACGTGCTTTCCGGGATCAGGCACTTCGTGTCGGCCGGACGGCCGTCGGCGCCCCACATCTTGCCGCCTGCGCGAATCATCGCGGGCATCGATGCGTCGACGATCACGTCGTTCGGTGCGTGCAGGTTCGAGATGCCCTTGGCCGAATCGACCATCGCCAGCGCCGGACGGTGCTCGTGGCACGCGTGCATGTCGCGGATGACTTCTTCACGCTGCGATTCCGGCAGCGCTTCGATCTTCGTGTACAGATCGACCAGACCGTTGTTGACGTTCACGCCCAGTTGTTCGAACAGCTTGGCGTGCTTCGCGAACGCGTCCTTGTAGAACGTGCGCACGGCGTGGCCGAACACGATCGGGTGCGAGACCTTCATCATGGTCGCCTTCACGTGCAGCGAGAGCATGATGCCCGTCTTGCGCGCGTCTTCCATCTGGTCTTCGTAGAAAGCCAGCAGCGCGGTCTTGCTCATGAACATGCTGTCGACGATCTCGCCGGCTTGCAGCGAAACCTTCGGCTTGAGGACGATGGTCTCGCCGCTCTTCGTCACGAGTTCCATGCGCACTTCGCGCGCCTTGTCGGTCGTGATCGACTTTTCGCCGTGGTAGAAGTCGCCATGCTTCATGTGCGCGACGTGCGTGCGCGAAGCCATGCTCCACTCGCCCATGCTGTGCGGGTGCTTCTTCGCGTAGTTCTTGACGGCCAGCGGTGCGCGGCGGTCCGAGTTACCTTCACGCAGGACCGGGTTCACGGCCGAGCCGAGGCACTTCGAATAGCGCTTCTGGATGGCCTTTTCTTCGTCGGTCTTCGGATCTTCGGGGAAGTCGGGGATCTTGTAGCCCTTGCCCTGCAGTTCCTTGATCGCGGCGACGAGCTGCGGCACCGATGCGCTGATGTTCGGCAGCTTGATGATGTTGGTTTCCGGCAGTTGCGTCAGACGGCCCAGCTCAGCCAGGTTGTCGGGGACGCGCTGCTCTTCCGTGAGGAATTCCGGAAACTCGCCGAGGATACGGCCCGCCACGGAAATATCGCTGGTCTCGACGTTCACGCCGGCCGGCGCAGCGAAGGTGCGGATGATCGGCAGAAACGCGCTGGTGGCGAGCAGCGGCGCTTCATCGGTCAGGGTATAGATGATGGTGGGTTGCTGGGTACTCATCGGCTTCTTGGCGGGTTCTCAAACAGGGTGGTGACACCACCGGCTGCGCGCAGTCGGCGAAACACCTGGATTTTGCCTGATTTTGGAGCGGCCCGGGGGCCAATCGAACAAGGATTTCATATGGTGAAATTGCGTTGCGTGGCGTCGTTTCGTCACGAAGACGTCGCGTTTGGCGTGTTCGAGCGGGGCGCGCGCTGAAAACGTTATCGCGCCAAGTGGCCGTCGCATAAGGGTTAATGGCGTGTCGAGGGCGTTCCGGCGGCCTTCCGCGCCCATTTTCGTTTTGGCCCTCGATTCTTTGTCAAGCTGGTAAAGACCCTTGCGAAAAGCCGACCGAATCGGCCAGTCTTATAGAAGAATTTTTTTCCGGGACAGATCGTTTCGGGGGGCGTTTTCCTGGTCGTTTAGTGGGGTATTGGTCGTGCTGCAATGCGCAAAACGATCGGCGCCGGACCGGGACGCGGTGCGGATATCGATTGCCTTGCGAATTATTGGAGGGGGCGATACGGCGATCGAGCGCGGATTGTGCGTGTGCGCAAAAGCGAAAGGACGCGCGCGAAGATGCGCTGGACTGGATCGCGGGCGGGGCGGTTGTGGCTGTGGCGATCGGTGCAGTCGTTGCGATCATCGCGCTCGCGCCGCGCGTGTGCCGCAACGTATGCGAACGAGCTGCGCGAGATGGATCGGCACGCGGGGCTTGCGGCTTTTGCGCAAGCGCCCGCGTGGCAGACGCTTACTTGCGGTTCAAAAACGCCAGCAGATCCGCGTTGACCTGATCGGCCATCGTCGTGCACATGCCGTGCGGGCCACCCGGATAAATCTTGAGCGTGGCGTCCTTGACGATCTTCGCCGAGAGCTTGCCCGCGTCGTCGATCGGCACGATCTGGTCGTCGTCGCCGTGCAGGATCAGCGTGGGCACGTCGATCTTCTTCAGGTCCTCGGTGTAATCGACTTCCGAGAATTCGTGCACGCATTCGTAGAGCGCGAGGATGCCGCCCCACATGCCTTGTTGCCAGAACGAATCGATGGTGCCCTGCGAGACTTTCGCGCCTTCGCGATTGAAGCCATAGAACGGCACCGCGAGATCCTTGAAGAATTGCGAACGATCGTCGACGACGCCCTTGCGGATGCCGTCGAACACCTCCTTCGGCAGCCCGCCCGGATTCTTTTCGCTCTTGATCATGATCGGCGGCACTGCGCCGATCAGCACCGCGCCCGCGACGCGCTTCGTGCCGTGACGGCCGATGTAGTGCGCGACTTCGCCGCCGCCCGTCGAATGGCCGACGAGCGTGGCTTCTTTCACGTCGAGCTTGTCGAGCAGGTCGGCGAGATCGTCGGCCCAGGTGTCCATGTCGTTGCCCTTGGCGGGCTGGTCCGAACGGCCGTGGCCGCGGCGGTCGTGCGCGATGGTGCGAAAGCCCTGCTGCACGAGAAACAGCATTTGCGCGTCCCAGGCGTCGGCCGTGAGCGGCCAGCCGTGGGAGAACACGACCGGGCGTCCGCTGCCCCAATCCTTGTAGAAAATCGACGTGCCATCGCGAGTGGTGAACGTGCTCATGTGCAGCTCTCCTTGTTCAAGCCGGGGAAGAAACGACGAGGGGAGTGACGCCGGAGCCGCGAGGTTTCGCGACGCGCTGCGTGGCGGCGTGGCGAAGGCTGCGTCCGGCGCCAGAGGTCATGCGCGATCAGACGGATTCATGCGTGCGCGGCAGCGTGGCCCGGACACGCGCATGAGTATAGAGAGGATGAAAAAGCGATGGCGTCACGCTGCGCATTTTGAATTCGCGCGGCGCGTCGCGAGCTGTGCATGTGCACATTTGCGTAATAAACGCGCGGGGTGTTTCAGTTCGCGTGATGAAAGCGGTGCTTGAAGACTGCGTGAAAGACGCGTGAAAAACACATGAAGCACGCGCAATGCCTCACGCCGACGGCTGCGGATAGCCGTGTGCGGACAGCCAGTGGCGCACCATGCGCGCCTGTTCGGCGTCGAGCGATTTGAGGACCTGTTCGGCGGGCTGCTTGCGCAAGGCTTCGACGATGGGCGCGAGCGGCACGCCTTGCAGATGCCAGACGCCGAGCGGTTGATCGGGCGTCACGACCACTTCGGCTTCGGCGATGAGGTCGCCGTCGATCACGGGCGCGCGCTCGATCACCAGCTGGCTGAAATCGGCGCTCGATTGCGAGGGTTCGTCGTCGGGCCAGAGGCGGCGCGTTTCCCAGAACGGACGCGCGGCCCAGCGCTGTTCGAGCGCGTAGACGTCGCGGCCCGTGCGCGCGAAACGCGTGAACAGCTGCTCGATACGCTGCTGATGAAAGCGCAGCGCGAGCGGCGCGCGTTCGGGGCAGCTCAGCAGCGTGTGAATCACGGCGGGCGCCTGCAAGGCCGACGACAACGACTGGAAGATGCCGTTGCCCGACAGCGGATCGACGGCCAGCGCCGCGTCGCCGACCCGCAGCCAGTTGTCCGCGCCCGTGCGTCCGCAGAGCGTGGCCGTGCTGCTGCGTGCGTAGAGGCGCGCGTCGGTGTCGGTGTCGCCCGCGAAGAAGTCGCTCGCGAGCGGCGCGTGGCGCATGCGCGCGCAGAATGCGGGCAACTCGTTGCGGGGCGGCAGCTCGGCGCACGCGACGTCGAGCGTCATCTGCCAGTAACAGCGGCCGTCGGGCAGGCGCGCCATCCACGCCCAGCCGTCCGGCAGGCTTTCGACGGCACAGGCCGCGCGGCCGGGCTGGCCGTCCCAGCTATTGAGCAGGCTGAGTGTTTGCGGGCCGCGCGTGGCGTCGCGCATGAGCGGCGCGAGCCGTCCGCGCGCCTCGACGAGAAAGTCGGCGCGCAGCGAGAACGGGCCATCGCCGGTCTCGATCATGAGATCGTGTCCGTCCGGTGACGATTGCAGCGTACGCACGTTCGCTTCGATCACGTCGACGCCCGCGCTGCGCATGTCCTCGCGCAGCGCTTCGTCGAACTCGCGGCGGTCGACCAGAAACTCCGCGTTAAGCGTTTGCAGCACGCCGTTCCAGAGCGTCGTGCGCACGCAAGGTCCGTGCGCGCAACTGGCGGCGCGATGCAGATTCGCGTGGCGCAGCCCTTCGATGACGCGCGTCGACAACGCTTCGACAGCATCGAAGCGGCGCCAGTCGCTGACCACTTGCACCGCGTAGCCGAGCATCGCGAGCGCGCGCGCGACGGCGGCGCCCGCAGGCCCCGCGCCGAGCACGACGATGCGCGGCGCGGCGGGCGTACGCATCGGGTCCGTACGCAGCGGGCTGGCGCGTTCGATGCTCATCGCCGTTCAGCCAGCGTGGGCAGGGGAGAAAATCGGGTGGTGCACACTGTCCCCCGTTGTGAGTGAAGCGGGGCGTCATCTTCGTAGATGACGCGCATGAAAGGGCAATCTGGCATGGTTGCCGCGATAAGTCCATCCGGTCAAAGACGCATTTTTTTCGGCGCATTTCGACCTGATGCGCGATGGGTGCCCTTGTCATGCGGATGGGTAATGCGCGATGCGTATGAACGATCGTGCTCGCACGATTGATGCGTGGTGCTGAATGATTCGTCCAATGAAAAGCGCATCGCCGTCCGGTTGAGGGACGGCGATGCGCGTTCTTCTGAGCGGGTTTGAAAATTGCCAGCGGATGGTTTGGCTAACGTGTTTCAGACAACGCTATGCCATCATGCGCGCCCCAGGTCGATCAGCGATTGACGACCTGCTTCGGATACGACAGCGCGAGCGCGCCGCCGATCACCATGCAGACGGCGAAGCCATACAGACCGGCGCTTTGCGAATGGAAGGTATCGCGCAGCCAGCCGATGAAGTAGGTGCTGCCGAAGCCGCCGAGGTTCGCAATCGAACACGCGAAGGCAATGCCGCCCGCCGCCGCCGAGCCCTTGAGAAAGGTCGAGGGCAGCGACCACACGACCGGCATGGCTGCTGCCGCGCCCGCGTTTACGAGCGAGAACAGCAGCACGGTCGACAGCGTGCCGTGCGAGCCGCCCGCCGCGACGGCCAGCGCCACGGACGCGACGAGGAAGGGCACCACGATATGCCAGCGGCGCTCGCGCAGACGGTCCGAACTCGCGCCGCACCAGAGCGTGGCGATCACGGCGGCGGCGTTGGGCACGGCCATCAGCCAGCCGATCGTGTAGGTGTCTTTCACGCCGGTGTCGCGCAGGATCGTCGGCAGCCAGAAGCTCACAGCGTAGAGGCCGAGCAGCACGCACAGATCGATCAGGCCGAGCGCCCACACCTTCGGATCGACAAAGGCCTTGCCGAGCGCATGGTTCTTGCCGCCGGTGGAATCGGCGTCGAGATTGCCGCGCAAGGTCTTCTTTTCCTGCGCGTCGAGCCACGGTGCCGATTCGATGTTGTTCGGCAGCCAGCGCAGGATCGCGAGGCCGAGCAGCACCGAGGGCAGGGCTTCGATGAAGAACAGCCATTGCCAGCCGCCGAGGCCGTGTGCGCCGTCGAAGAAGCGCATGATCCAGCCCGAGATCGGGCTGCCGATCATGCTGGAGAGCGGCAGGCCCACCATGAACAGCGCGACGATGCGCGCGCGCCGCGCGTCGGGATACCACTGCGTGAGGTAGAGCAGCACGCCGGGCAGGAAGCCGGCTTCGGCCACGCCCAGAAGGAAGCGCACGATATAGAACTGCATGGGCGTGGTCACGAACATCGTCGCGCCCGAGAGAATGCCCCACGTGATCATGATGCGCGCGATCCACAGCTTCGCGCCCACGCGCTGAAGAATGAGGTTGCTCGGCACTTCGAAGAGGATATAGCCCGCGAAGAACAGGCCCGCGCCCAGACCATAGATCGTGTCGCTGAACTTGAGCGCGTCGAGCATCTGGAGCTTCGCGAGGCCGATGTTGATCCGGTCCAGGTAGGCCGCGAAATAGCACAGACAAAAGATCGTGATGAGGCGGAACGTGACCTTGCGGTATAGCTCGCCGTGTTGGGCGCCGGCAGGTGAAAGTGTGGCGCTGCCGGATTGCACGGTTGACATGGAAGGCTCCCTGGTGGGATGAAGCGGATGGAAGTTAGTCGTCCGATGCGTGCACACATCGAGCGCTCACAGATGACTGTATAGCATGTCAAAAACTAAGCGTATACGCTCTAAATATTCTGGTGGATCGGTAGAGGTAAGGGTTTTCATCAGGCGCGCGTTGGCGAAGCTTTCAGCCTTTAAACAAGGCGTATTTGCGCTGCGAATACGGGCTTGTTCACGCAGCGAGATGGTGCTGAAACAGCACTAAATTTGTGCGAATACGCTCGAATTCATAGCGTTGACGCTGGATTGAGACTGGCCTGATCCTTGCGTTGGCCGAGTCTCGTGGCACGCTCGTTCGTTTTCGTCCCTGTATCGGCGTAACAAATGCGCGGATGATCGAAAGCAAATTGCGTGCAGCCGCGCGTATCGGGCGTCAATGTCTAAGGTGTACACTACATTTTTTCGCCAACAGGCCGTCTCCGGCCGGATCTTCATGCCGTCTCCCAAGGACTCTTACGACTTCCACGATCAGGTGGGCCATCTGCTGCGCCGCGCCTATCAGCGTCACGTCTCGATCTTCCAGGAAGCCATTCCCGATTCCGACCTCACCGCCGCGCAGTTCGTCACGCTGTGCGCCGTGAAGGAAAAGCAGGGCTGCTCGCTCAACGACATCGTCAAGACCACGGCCATCGACCAGGCCACCATTCGCGGCGTGGTCGAGCGCCTGAAGTCGCGTGCGCTGATCGAAGTGCTGCCCGACCCCAATGACGGCCGCAAGCTGCTCGTGCGCGCCACGCCCGCCGGTCTCGCGCTGATCGAACGCACGGTGCCGTTCGCAAAGCAGGTGACCGAGCGCACCTACGGCGAACTCAATGCGGGCGAGCGCGTGGCGCTGCTGTTCCTGCTGCGCAAGATGATGGAATCGGACGGCGAATAACGTAGTAAAAACGCGCGCCGCTAGCGGGCGGCCCCAGCCGCTTCCGCGTGGCGCGCGTCGAGCAATCTGCCCGCCGCGCGCAAGCCTTCGCGGATCGTGTCGGGCGTGAAGGGCGGCGCGTAAAAGCGCACGCCGGTCGCATCGAAAATCGCATTCGCGAGCGCGGCCGGTCCCGGCACCGAAGCCGATTCGCCTGCGCCCATCGGCGGCTCGCCCTGGCGCGGCATCAGCACGACGTCCACGGCGGGCAGTTCGGGGAAGGTCAGGATGGGGTAGCTGCCCCATTCGCGGCTCGCCACCTTGCCGTCGGCGAAACGCACGCGCTCCTTCAGCGAGCGGCTCAACACCTGAATCACGTTGCCGTGGATCTGATGACGCACGCCGTCGGGATTCACCATCGTGCCCGTGTCCTGGCCCACGGTGATGCGCTCCACGCGCACCTCGCCGGTCACGCGATCGACCACGAGATCGACCGCCCACGCGGACCACGCCGCGCCGAAGCCCGGAAAGCGGCTATGCACGTAGCGCGCGTAGGCGATGCCGCGTCCGCGTGCATATCGCTCGTCGCGTTCGTCTTCATTTGCCGTTGCGCTGCCTTTCGTGCGCGATCTCCAGCCCGCGCGTTGCGCGACCGCTTCGAGCAACTCGGCGGCGCGCTCATCTTGCAGATGACGCAGGCGGAAGTCGAGCGGATCGACGCCCGCTTGCGCCGCGAGTTCGTCGGCGAATGCATCGTGCGCGAACGAATTCGGCAGCGCGGAGACGCCGCGAAACCACGACGACCGCACGAGCGGCGCGAGATCCTCGCAGACGAAACGCCGGTTCTCACTCACATAGGGCGAGACGGCGGTGCGGTCGCCCATTTCGAACACGCGCGGCTCGCTCGCCACCACGCCCGTGAGCAGTGCGGCCAGCAACGGCGCATCGTTCGACGGATAGCGCGTGCGGAAGTCATAGCCCGTCATGCGCCCATCGCGCGACACCGTGCCCGTGACCTCGACCACCTGGCCCGTGCCCTTCGGCTCCCACGCATGCTCGTCGGCGCGCGTGAGTTGCACGCGCACGGGCGCCTGCACGGCGCGCGAGAGCAGCAGCGCGTCGCCGCAGACATCGTCGGCGCAATTGCGGCCATAGCAGCCCGCGGCCTCCATGCGCACGATGTCGATGTCGGCTTCGTCGCGGCCCGCGAGCGTCGCGAGGTCGTAGCGCAGCGAGACCGGATTCTGCGTGCCCGACCACACGGTGATGCGTCCTGCGCCCGGCTCGCGATAATCGGCGAGCGCGCACGACGGCCCGATCGAACCGTGCATCTGATACGGCCAGACGTAGGTGCGTGTGAGCGTGAGAGCGTCGGGCGCGGCGCGCGCGGCCTCGACGTCGCCTTCTTCGAGCAGCGGGCGGCGCACGGCGGGCGCGGCGAGGATGGCCGCGCCGGGATCGTCGAGCGAAGGCAGCGCGGGCAGCGGCTTCCACGTCACGCGCAATTCGCGCGCGGCGCGCATCGCCTGTTCCTCGCGTTCGCACACCACGCCGACGAAATCGCCGTGCACGACCACGGCGCGCAGCCCCGGCACATGCGCAACCGATTCGCGATCGACGCTATCGAGCAGCTTGCCGACGAACGCGCCGCTATCGATGCCGCGATAAGGCGGACGCACCACGCGGCCGTGCAGCATGCCGGGCACGCGCATGTCGTGCACGAAGGTCAGCGCGCCCGTGGCCTTCGCGGGAATATCCACGCGCGGCGACGACTTGCCGATCACGCGATACGTCGACGGGTCCTTCACCACGGCCTTGAGATCGAGATCGAGCGCGATGCGCTGGTTCGCCACGAGTTGCGCGAAGCTCACGCGGCGCGCGTCGTGATCCGCATCCTTGAAAAAGACGTCGGCGTTATCGGTGGCGAGTGCGTCGATATCGGCGTCGAAATGCCGGGCCGCGAGTTCGAGCAGCGCATGGCGCGCCTGCGCCGCCGCGCAACGCAGCGGCGTGGCCGAAATCTGGATCGAGGCGCTCGCAATGGTCGGCCCCTGGTTCGGCGTCGCGGCAGTGTGACCGAGTTGCATCGATACGCGCGCGGCAGGCACGTCGAGTTCCTCGGCGACGATCTGCGCGAGCGAGGTGCGAATGCCCGTGCCCAGATCGACGTGGCCGTTGAACGCGAGAATGCGGCCGTCGTCGAGCACGGCGACGAACACTTCCGGCACCTCGGGCACGAACGACGAGAGGCTGCCCGGCTGGCCGGGCGCGGGCTTGACGGGCGGCGCGGGCTGACGCACGACGGTGAGGCAGCCCGCGCGCGCGAGCAGTTCGGAGCGGTTCACGGCAGAGAGTTCCTGTGGCGGCGCGGCGGGCGGGCGTGTGAGGTGGCCGGGTTCGCCTGTCGCCCGTGCGCGCGCGTTCGCCTGACGTTAAGCCGACAAAAAACGCGCGTCAAACAATGGGCCCAGCAACGAGGCGCAACAACGAGGCGCAACGACGAACAACGCGCGAAGGTTGCGCTCAGCGGGGCGCGGCTTCGATTGCGGCGATGGCGTCGTCGAGCGGCATCACGGCGGCGTACTTCTGCTGCATGTCGAAGAGGTTGGCGTTGTGCGGCTCGATCGCGCGGTCGCCCACGCAGTCGGAGAGCACGAGCGGACGAAAACCATGCGACATCGCATCGACGACGCTCGCGCGCACGCAGCCGCTCGTCACCGCGCCCGCGACCAGCAGCGTCTGCACCGCGCGTTGCGAAAGCCACGGCGCAAGCTGCGTGCCGAAGAACGCCGACGGCACGGTCTTGCGCACCACGAGTTCGCCGCGCGCGGGCGTGAGTTCGGGCACGATCGCGCTGTTCGGATGATCCTCGGTGAGCGTGGCCATGCCCGGCACTTTCAGCGAGAACACGTTGTCGTCGCTGCCGTCGGCCGCGTAGACGATGCGGCTGTGCGCGACCGGCCAGCCGTGTTCGCGCGCGAGGGCGAGCGCCTGCTGCGTGCGGGCGATGGCGGGCGCGATGTTGCCGCCGCCGAAGGTCTTCGGATCCGCGAAACCCACCACGAAGTCGATGATGAGCAGGCCGATGTTGCCCTTCACGGGCAGCGGCGTGCCGAAGCCTTGCTGGCGGTAGACGGCGGCTTCGGCGTGATCGCTGTGATGTGCGTGATCGTTCATGTGCGAATGTCCTGCGAATGTCCTGCGAATGGAGGTGTGCTCAGAAACGGCGCTTAGAAGCGGCGCTCAGCGCACGACGCGCCCGTCGCGCACGACGGTGTCGTCGTCGAGCTTGACGGTGCAGTTGCGCAGCGGAATGTCGATATGGCAGGTCGTGGTGCGCGAGCCGCCGCCTTCGTTGTTCGGTCCGAGCGAGAACAGGAAGTTGCCTTCGAACGCGCGCGCGTCCATGCCGATGGTCGCCTCGCGATCGTAGAGCCCGAGCGTGGACCAGCGCGCGCGCGGCTGCAATCCCCAGCCGATGTGCGAGATCGCATAGCCCTCGGGATCGGCGAACGTTTCCATGTAGTCGCGCAGCAGCGCGGCATCGACGCCGCCTTCGATCTTCGTCGCGTAGCCGCCTTCGACGGTCAGCACGATCGGCTCCGTCACATAGCGCTTTTGCGGCAGCAGGATGTCGCCGCGATCGATCACGATGGTGCCGTGCGCGGTGCGGTCGTCGGGATACGTGAGCGCGAAACCGCTCGGCCAGTGATCCCAGCGGCCCGGTTCGTCGACGAAACCGTATTCGGCGGTCGGCCCGAATTCGCCGAGCGGGCAGACGAGCGCCGTGCCCGCGGGCGAACTCACGCGCATCTCGCGCGCTGCGCTAATCTTGCTCGCGGCGGCCAGCACGCGCTCGCGGTCTTCGCGCGTGGGCACGAGGCGCGCGAGCACTTCGGGCGGCTCGACCGCGAGCAGGATCTTCGTGCCCGACTTGAGGATGTCGTGCTGCTCGGGCGAAAAGAGCAGCGTCATGAGATCGAGCACGAGATCGCTGGCCTTGAGCGCCGCGATGGCCGCGTGATTGCCCGTAAGCGGCGTGGTGCCGAGCCACGCGAGCGAGTCGCGGCTAAAGGCTTTTTCGCCATTGACGGGCGGCAGGTCGAGCCGGTTGACGATCGCGCCCATCGACTGCGTGGCGATCAGCGCACACGCGAGCGTTTGCGGATGCGTGGCCACGCTCGTGAGGATCGTGACGGTCTGGCCGGCTTCGAGGCGCGAGAGCGTGAGCACTTCTTTCCACGCTTCGATCAATTGATGGTCGCTGACGGGCATCGTGAGTTCTCCGGTGAGCGTTGCGAATCAAGCCGTGACGGCCGTGTTGACGTCGGCGTTTTGCGCGAGCGGCGCGCCGAGAAAATCGCCGAACGCCGCGTAGAAACCGGCGGCGTTGTCCCACGGAATCATGTGGCCCGCGTCGGGCACGCGCACGTGCTGCATCGCAGGCGTGGCGCGCTGCAGTTCTGCCACGTCTTCGTCGCGCACCACGTCGCCGCGTTCGGCGGTGATGAGCAGCGCGGGCAGCGTCAGTTGCGCGGCGTCCGCGTGGAAGTCGTCGGTATGGAAGCCTTCGTATGAAGCGAGCACGGCGCGCTCATCGCAGGTGTGCAGCCATTCGGCACGCAGACGCAATTCCTCGTCGGTCCACGTGGGGCAGAACGCGCGCATGCCTTCGGCGTCGATGCCCTGACGCGCGAGCGCCATCGAATCGACGTACCACGGCAGCTTGCCCGGATACTCGCGGCGTCCCGGGCCGGAGACCGGCGGATCGACCAGCACCACCGATTCGAGCGCGCGATCCGCACGCAGCGCCGCGCGGGCCGCGATGCGCGCGCCCATCGAATGACCGACCAGCGCATAGCGTTCGAGGCCGAGCGCGGCGGCGAGCGCGACCACGTCGGCGGCTTGCGCATCGACGCTGTAATCGAGCGTGGCCGACGCTTCGGAAAGACCGCGTCCGCGCACGTCGATCACATAGGTGTCGAACGCCGCGCCGAACACCTCGCCGACGAAGCCCCACGTGATCGCCGGACTCGTGATGCCGGGAATGACGATGACCGCGGGCCGCGCGGCGCGCGCGCGATCATTGCCGCCGTAGCGCAGATAGTGCTGGCGGATGCCGTTCGCGTGAACGTTCGCGCCGTAGAGAAACGTGCTGGACATGAGGGGCTCCGGTTGCTTGACGGATCGATTGCGGTCGTTGAGATCGATTGAGATCGATTGGACTTAATAAGCGCCCGAGAGCAGCGCGCCCGCGCCCGGCACGATCGGTTCGAGATCGAGTTCGCGCAGCATCGCGTAGGTGGTCGCGATGGCGGCGGTGATCACCGGCTTGCCGGTCATCGCTTCGACCTTCGCGACGGCGGCCAGCGACGGCATCTGCACGCAGGCGGACAGCACGATCGCATCGGCGTCGGCGTAATTGAGCGTCTTGACGATCTCGGGCAGACGCGCGGGATCGTGGCGGCCGACTTCGAGATTGTCGGGAATCTCCAGCGCGCGCCAGTCGAGCACTTCATAGCCTTCGTGGCGGATGTAATCGACCACGAGTTCCGTGAGCGGCTTCATGTACGGCGCGACCACCACGATGCGCTTCGCGCCGATCACCTTGAGCGCGTCGACGAGCGCGCCCGCGCTCGTGAGCACCGGCGCGGCCGCGCCGTTTTCGGCCGTGTGCTTCGTGAGGCGCGCCTGCGAAACGCGGTGATAGCCGCGGCCCATCGCCATGATGGCGACGAGGCACGCATAGCCGAGCACGTCGACGCGCGCGTCGGAGAGTTCGACGGCGCAGCGGTCCGATTCGGCGTCCATCGCGGCGAGTTCTTCCTTGACGACCTTCTTCATGCGCATGCGGCTCGAATGGAACGTGAAGCGTTCGGGGCGGATCGCTTCGCGCAGACGCAGCATCGCCGGAATCTCGGTTTCCATCGTGGTGTTCGAACTCGGCACGATCTGGCCGATGCGGTAAGTCTTGCTCATGACGCTCACTCCATTGCAGTTGGGCGGCGACGAGACCCGCCTGGCGCAGGCGTCGTCGAAATCTGGGCAAAGTCTAGTGTGTACGTTTTAAATGTGCAACGTGGAAAATTAATCGTCTGCGCGAGTCGCTTCATATATAGCGATTTTGTGCTGTAAACGTGCGGGATATGCAGAGGAAAAGTTTGTGCTTGCCGATTTATTTTCTAATGTGTACGCTACATTTCACTTCGGCAGACCTCGAACTCAACCCGGCCCGGCGGCGCGTTTGCCGCGAGGGCGCACGACCTGGAGAAATCATGAGCAAACCCCGTATCGCCATCATCGGCGCAGGCCTTGGCGGCGTGGCAGCCGCCGCGCTGATGCAGCGCCGCGGCCACGACGTCCGCCTCTACGAGCAGGCGCCCGCGTTTTCGCGTCTCGGCGCGGGCATCCACCTCGGGCCGAACGTCATGAAAATCATGCGCCGCATCGGCTGCGAGGACGCGCTCAACGTCATGGGCTCGCACCCCGATTACTGGTACAGCCGCGACTGGCAGACGGCCGAAGCGATTGCGCAGATTCCGCTCGGCGACTACGCGCTCAAGACCTACGGCGCGAGCTACCTGACCGTGCATCGCGGCGACTTCCACAAGCTCATGACCGACGCCGTTGCGCCGGGCACGATCGCGTTCGGCAAGTGCCTGAGCGCGGTGGAGGACACGGGCAGCGAAGTGCGCCTGACGTTCGCCGACGGCAGCGTGGAAACCGCCGATATCGTGATTGGCGCGGACGGCGTGAACTCGAAGATCCGCGAACATCTGCTGGGCGCGGAGCCGCCGCGCTATACGGGTTATGTCGCGCATCGCGCGGTGTTTCCGGCTTCGCTGCTCGGCAATCGTCCGTACGATATGTGCGTGAAGTGGTGGTCGGAAGATCGTCACATGATGGTCTACTACGTGACCGAGAAGCGCGACGAGTACTACTACGTGACGGGCGTGCCGCAAGCCGAGTGGCCCACGGGCGTCTCGATGATGGAGAGCAGCCGCGAGGAAATGCGCGAGGCGTTCGCGGGCTATCACCCGGACGTGCTGAACCTCATCAACGTGTCGCCGTCGATCACCAAGTGGCCGCTGCTCGAACGCGATCCGCTGCCGCTCTGGAGCCGTGGCCGTCTCGTGCTGCTCGGCGACGCCTGCCATCCGATGAAGCCGCATATGGCGCAGGGCGCGGCGATGGCGATCGAGGACGCGGCGATGCTCACGCGCTGTCTCGACGAAGTGGGTACGACCGATTACGCGGGCGCGTTCGCGCTGTATGAAGCGAACCGGGCCGAGCGCGCGTCGAAGGTGCAACTGGTCTCGCACAACAATACGTGGCTGCGCACGAACGAAGATCCGGCGTGGGTGTTCGCGTATGACGTGTTCAACACGCCGCTCGTTTCGCCGCAAGCGAAGCACGCGCAGAGGGCCAGCGAGGCCGCCACGGCATAACAGCGCTGCGCACGCACGCGCGAATGCGCGTGCGCGTCGAATTTCGGCGGGTTATAAGGTCTTGTGCGGCGGTTTTGTGCGCGCGTTCGTCGAACGCCGCGCAGGGCCGCAAGCCGTCATGCACGATGCGGCCGGTGTTTACCTTCAATTCGAGTCAGTTCATGTTGCATTCCGCTTCCCACGCGGGGCCGCTCACGCTCAGCGTGAACGGCACGACGCGCACCATCGAGGGCGCCACGCCCGACACGCCGCTGCTCTATATCCTGCGCAACGACTGCGAACTCAATGGGCCGAAGTACGGCTGCGGTCTGGGCCAGTGCGGCGCGTGCACGGTGCTCGTCGATGGCCAGCCGACGCGTTCGTGCGTGGTGCCGGTCGCGGCGGCGCGCGAACGCGAGGTGACGACGCTCGAAGGACTCGGCACGCTCGACGCGCTGCATCCGGTGCAGCGCGCTTTCATCGACGAGCAGGCGGCGCAGTGCGGCTATTGCCTCAACGGCATGATCATGAGCGCGACGGCGCTGCTCGCGCGCAATCCGTCGCCCGATGAAGAAGCGATACGCGACGCGCTGCGCTTCAATCTGTGCCGCTGCGGCACGCATCTGGAAATCGTGCGCGCCGTGAAGCGCGCGGCGCTGTATCTGCAGCAGGAGCAGCAACGCCAGCAGGGAAGCGAGGCGCGATGAGCGAGGACGATCCGCAAGGGCTGCGTGTTCGCGCCGACGCCGCGCTGACCGCTCTGAATACAGACGCGACCGCGCACGAACCCGGCACGCTGCGTCGCGCCGATTACGCGTGGCCCGCTCACGGACGCGATGCCGATGCGCAACTGGCCGTCGAAGCCCGTCTCGCGGCGGATGGCACGATGACGAAGTGGCATTACCGCGCGCGTCTCGACGCAGAGGCTGAATCCGCCGATGCACAAAAAGCGGCCATGCCGCCGCTGCTGTATCGCCATGTTCAGGCCAGCGTCGCCGTCGACGATCCCGCGCGCGCGATTCCCGCTCAGGCGCATGCGTTCGCGCGCGAATCGTTCATCGACGAAATTGCGCATGACGTGCGCCGCGATGCGGTCGCGCTGCGTCTCGATCATCTCGACGCGAGCCGCGACGCCGGGGCGCGCGAGGTGATCCGCATGGTCAGCGAGCGTGCCGCGTGGGGCGCGCCGGTTGCGCCCGCCGCCGAACCCGCGTCGCCGTGGGTGCGTGGTCGCGGGTTCGCGTTCGATGGCGAAAGTCATGCCGACGACGCGCCGCGTTCAGCGCCCGCACTCGATTACGCAGATAAAAGCGCATCGGCACAACCGGTGACGCAAGTTGCAAGCTGGTCCGCATGGGTCGTCGATCTCGACGTGAACCGCGAGACCGGCGATATTGCCGTGCGCCGCGTGGTGGCCGGTCAAGGCGCGGGCACGCCGGATCAAAGCGCGCTCACGGGCATGCCCGCGTGGCAGATCGAAGAGGCTATCGCGCGCGCAACCGGCGTACGTCGCATCGCACGCGCGACGCACGACGAAACCGGCGCGCCTTCAAGCAATCAAGCGGCGGTCTCGCACGACCTGATCGAATGGCCAGGTAATTCGGAATCCGTATCGATTCAAGGCCGCAACGATCAAGACGAAAATCGTATCGATCGGATGAGCGCGCCTGCGGCCGCCGCCATCGCCAATGCGCTCTACGACGCAACCGGCGTGCGCTTTCGCGCGCCGCCGTTCGATCCCGAGACGCTGCGCCGCGCTTTCGCGCAAGCCGGTCCGGCCGTCGCGCTCGATGCGCCCGCCGCGCAGCGTCGTCCCTCGCGCTGGAAACGCTGGCTCGCGGGCGGCGGCATCGGCGGCGTGGCGGGCGGGCTGATCGGCCTCGCATGCTCGATGCTGCCTGGCCCCGCGCCCATTGCGCCGCTGCCCGCGGGCGCGAACGCGGACGCCTCGGCATGGAGCGCCGCGATGCTCGAACGCGGCCGGCAGATCGCCATCGCGGGCGATTGCGCCGTCTGCCACACCGCGCCGGGCGGCGCGACCAACGCGGGCGGCTTCGCGCTGGAGACGCCGTTCGGCACGGTCTGGTCGACCAATATCACGCCCGACCGCGAGACCGGCATCGGCGCATGGACTTATGAAGCGTTCGCGCGCGCGATGCGTCAGGGCATTGCGCGCGACGGCCGTCATCTGTATCCCGCGTTTCCGTACACGTCGTTCGCGCGCATGAGCGACGCCGACATGATGTCGCTCTACGCATGGCTCATGTCGCAACCGGCCGTGAAGCAGGCCGCGCCCGAAACGAAGCTGCCGTTTCCGATGAATCAGCGCCGCCTCGTCGCGGGCTGGAACTGGATTTTCCACGACGACGCCCAGTACGCGCCCGATCCGCAACGCTCGGCGCTCTGGAATCGCGGCAAATATCTCGTCGATGGCGCGGGCCATTGCGGCGCGTGCCACACGCCGCGCAACGCGCTCGGCGCGGAGAAGGGCGGCTTCGCCTACCTCACGGGCGGCAGCGCCGAAGGTTGGGACGCACCTTCGCTGCTGGCCGCGCACGCGGGCAAAACCAGCAAGGATGGCAAAGGCGCTGCGCCCGTGCCATGGACCGAGGACGCGCTGTTCGCCTATCTGCGCACGGGTTTCTCGCCGGAGCACGGCGTGGCGGCGGGGCCGATGGCGCCCGTGGTCGCGGGTCTCGCCGACTTGCCCGAATCGGACGTGCGCGCGATCGCGCATTACATCGCTTCGCTCTCGCCGCCGGTCGAAGCGGCCGACGCCGCGCACGCCGCCGCCACGCGCGCGGCGGGCGCGAACGCCGACACGCTCACCGCGCTCGGCTTCCAGAACGGCCAGCGCATGTTCGAAGCCGCGTGCGCGGTGTGTCACGCGCAATCGGGCGGCGTCGGCCATTTCGGCGTGCGTCCGCTGATGGGGCTGAACACGAGTGTGAGCCAGGCGAGCCCCGACAATCTGCTGCACGTGCTGATGAACGGCATCGACCAGCCCGCCACGGCGGGGCTCGGCTACATGCCCGGCTTCAAGGACAGTTTCGACGACCGCCAGATGGCCGAACTCGCGGGCTATATCCGCGCGCGTTATGCGCCGGACGAACCTGCGTGGCGCGATCTGGAGAGCGCGTCGGCGCGCGTGCGGGCGCAGACGCATTGAGCTTGCAGCGCCAACCGATTCAAAACGGCGCACAACGGAGCAAACGGAGCGAAACGGAGGCAACGTGAACCTGCAGGACGCGGATCGCGAAGTGCTGGAAACGGCGGCGCGCTGGCTGGCGGCGGGGCGCGCGGCGTGGCTCTACACGGTGGTGCGCACGTGGGGTTCGTCGCCGCGTCCGCTCGGCTCGCTGATGGCCTTGCGCGACGACGGCCATCTCGTCGGCTCGGTCTCGGGCGGCTGCATCGAGGACGATCTCGTCGAGCGCCTGCGCGCGCAAGGTCCGCCGCGCACGCGCGCGTCAACGCTCGAGTACGGCCTGAGCGCCGACGAAGCGCATCGCTTCGGCTTGCCTTGCGGCGGCACGATGCGCCTCGCGTGCGAAACGCTCGGCGCGCATAGCCGTCTCGATGCGCTGCTCGACGCGCTGCGCGAAGGACAGCTCGTGCGCCGCACGCTCGATCTGCGCAGCGGCGCGGTGACGCTCGTGCGCGTGCAGTCGCACGCTCACTCGCCAACACAGGCGGATGCCTTCAGCTTCGACGGCGAACGTCTCACCACGGTGCACGGTCCGTCGTGGCGCCTGCTGCTGATCGGCGCGGGACAGTTGAGCGAATACGTGGCGACGATGGCCTTGCCGCTCGGCTATGCGGTGACGGTCTGCGATCCGCGCGAATCGTATCTCGACGACTGGCGCGTGGCGGGCGTGGCGCGCGTGCGCACGATGCCCGACGACACCGTGCTCGCGATGCGCCCCGACGCGCGCATGGCCGTGATCGCGCTTACGCACGATCCGAAGCTCGACGACCTCGCGCTGATGGAAGCGTTGATGACGCCCGCGTTCTATGTCGGCGCGATCGGTTCGCGGCGCAATAGCGCGGCGCGTCGCGAGCGTCTGCAACTGTTCGGCGTGACGGACGCCGCGCTCGATGCGTTGCGCGCGCCGGTCGGCTTGTATCTCGGCGGCAGCACGCCGCCCGAGATCGCGTTGTCGATCGTCGCGGATCTCACGGCGCGGCGGTACCGCGTGCCCGTGGATCGGCTCGCGGATGTGGAGGCGGGGAAGGCGATCGCGTGAGCGACTTCCGGCGCGCGAACGGTGCCGCGTGATGCGTTCACGCGGACTTTGTCTTTGCGTTCTTCTTCAAATGCGCGCGGTTGTAGTCGATCGCGGCGCGCACGAGCCGCTTGAGCGCGCGGGCATCGACCTTGTCGCCTTCGGCATAGTCGATGGCGCGGCGCGCGTTGCCTTCGAGTCCCGCGTTAAACAGTGCATCGGGATCGGCCAGGCCCGCGCCGTGCGCGAACGTCACCTTGACCTTGCCCTTATGTGCGTTCGCGACGGCGATGAGTCCGTCGCACGACCACGTCGGGCTGCCCATCCACTTCCATTCCTCGACGATGGCCGGGTCGGCTTCGCGCATGCATTGGCGCACGGCGGCGAGCGTGGCGCCGCGCCAGTCGTCGATGCCGGCGATCAGTTCGTCGATGCGGGCGGAGGGGTTCGTCGGCGTCGTGGTCATCGCGTGCGGTCCTCGGGCGGATGGAGGCGTCAGTATGACGTGAATCGCCGTCGGGAGGCGCGGGCGCGACGTTATCGCGAGGTTATCGCGCGGTTATCTCGAGGTTATCTTTTACGCCGTGTTTTACGGCGCGGCGCAACATAATTGGCCGCGCCGATGGCCGACGCGGCCGTTAGCAACAGCAGGCAGCCCGCGATGAACGGCGCGATCTGCGCATGCACGGCGTCGGGCACGGGCGGCCCGGCGAGTCGCTCGACGCCGTAAAGCACGGTGGGAATCTCCCACAGCAGAAACAGCGCGAGGCAATGCACGGCATAAGCCTTGAGCGACGCGCGGCTCATCAGATAGAGCGAGAGCGTGGCGAGCACGACCACGGTCGTATCGCCCCAATGATGCAGCCGATACCAGCCAGGCAGCCAGTCGGTCGCGCCGACGACGCGCAAGCCGAGCAGCCACGTCACGGTGTTGCCCGAAGCGAGCGCGAGGGCGGTTAGAAGCGGGGCCTTCATCGGGCAAATGCGCGAGCGCCGAAATACGAAAAGGCGATGATGTTAGCGGTTCGTCACGCTTGCCGCCAGCGTGATGTGCATCGCTTTGCGTGATGCGTTAAACGATGGCCGCGCGCGCGATCATCCACGCGCCCCAAGCGAGGCAAACGCCACCGGTCGCGCGTGCGATAAGTCTCTGATTTGGCAGCACGCGTTCGGCGGTGATAGCGGCCGTCACGCAGAGCATCGCGTGCGGATTCATCATGCCGATGGCGATCAACGCAGCCATCCAGTTCGCGCAACACACCACGCAATGCAGGCCCAAACGCGTGCCGTCGCGCAACGCCGTCCATGTTGTTAATGCAACTAACGAAGTTAATGCAACTAACGAAATTGAAGAGACGAACTTGACGTCATGTTCGATGCGCTCGCCATGCGCCTCGATCCGGCAGCACATCAGCGCGTGCATTTTCCAGCGTGTGAATTGCAGCGCGCCCGCGATGATCACGATGCAAGCGGCGATCCCTGGCGTCGCGCGTGCGAGGGCGGGTACGTGCAGCGCGAGCGCGACGCATGCCGCGCCGCATGGAAACAGCAGCAAGCCCGCGAGCAGCCACACGCCGAAATAGCCCGCGCCCACCAGCAGCGCGAGCGACGGCGCACGCATTAAGCGCGTGGCGCGCGTTGCATAGGTCGCAAGCGCATGGCGATAGAGCGCAGGCGCGAGCGATGGCAGCATCATCGCCATCGTCATCGCGAGCCACATCGCGGCGAACGTGACGGCGGCGTCGAGCCAGGTGTGTCCGCACGTCGGCGTCCAGACGTGCGAGAGCATCCAGCCGCCCGGCATCGGCATGCCGCCCATCGCGCCGAACGAGGCGGGCTGCACGCTGTTCATCGCTTTGCTCGCCGCGAGCCACGCCGACGAGACGATGAAGATGCGCCAGCGCCTGGAAACGGGCGCCGCGAGCCGTTCGCCGATGCCGTTCATGACGCGCTCACGCCTTCGCGTATTCGTCGTGACGGTGCCACCACACGCCGGTCTCGTTGCGTCCCTTCGGCGCGCGGTCGAGCCATTGATACATGCTCCACACGCCGTCGAGGCCGCGTGCGTAGGTCGAGTAGGTGTGATAGATCACGCCGTCTTCGAGCACGAACGCGCTGAGTCCGGGACGGTCGCGCGTGTAGGTGGCGGCGTCGGTGCCGCAGCTCGCCGCGAACTGCGCGACGGGTTCGGGCGGCGGCGTCAGGTCCATCGCGTGGCCCTGCTGCGCGTAGTTGTATTCGATCGCGCCGTCGCGCTGCTGGGCTTCGGTGAACGCGACGTTGAAGTCGTAATTGAAGGCGTTGCCGTTCGACGACGCCCACGGAAACGTCCAGCCCATGCGCGCACGATAGGCCAGCAGTTTCGCGAGCGGCGCGCGCGAGACCGCCATCAGCATCACGTCGTGGTGGGCGAGATGCGTGGCCGCGCCTTCGATGCCGTCCGCGATCGACGAGCACGACGGGCAGCCCGCCGCGTAATCGGGGCCGAACATGAAGTGATAGACGAGCAGTTGCGAGCGTCCCGCGAACAGATCGGCGAGACTCGCCTGACCGGCTTCGGTATCGAAGCTGTAGGTCTTGTCGACGCGCACCCACGGCAGCGCCTGGCGTTGCCGCGCGAGGGCGTCGCTCTGGCGCGTGAGCGCCTTTTCGGCTTCGAGCAGATCGAGACGCGCGGCGAGCCAGGCGTCGCGGCTGGCGGTGGGGTGGGTCGGGTGAGTCGGCTGGGTCGGGTTCGTGGCCATTGTTCAGTCCTCCTGTGGTTTGCCGCGCCGATGCAGCGACGCAGCGAGCGAATGAGCGGAAGTGCCGTGTTAGATTAGGTCTGGACCACGGGCGGTGGGGAGTGACAAGTGTGGCGGGATTCCCATGAGCATGGATTCGCTGATCACGGCGGCGGCGCGCGCGCTCGCGGCCGGTGATCCGCTCGGCGCGCTCAACCGCGTGGCCTTGCGCGACGACGCGCCCGCGCTGGCGCTGCGCGGCATCGCCATGGCGCAGCTCGGCGACCTCGCGCGCGCGAAGACGCTGCTGCGCGACGCGGCGCGCGCCTTCGGTCCGCGCGAGGCCGTGGCCCGCGCGCGCTGCGTGGTCGCGCAGGCGGAAATCGCGCTCGCCTCACGCGATCTCGGCTGGGAGGAGGGCGCGCTCGACGCGGCGCGAACGGCGCTCGATGCGCACGGCGACGTCCTCAACGCCGCGCACGCGCGTTACCTCGGCATTCGCCGCCTGCTGCTGATCGGCCAGATCGACGAGGCCGCGCGCCGGATCGACGCGATGAATCCGCAGCGCCTGCCCGCCGCGATGCGCGCCACGCATGCGCTGATCGTCGCGGGTATTGCGATGCGGCAGATTCAGACCGGCGCGGCGCGCGTGGCGCTCGCCGAGGCGGCCGAGGCCGCCCGCGAGGCGCGCATCGCGTCGTTGAGCGCCGAAGTCGAGAGCGCCGCGCAGTTGCTGGGCGCGCCCGCCGCGCGGCTGATCGAGCGCGGCGAAATCCGTCCGCTGCGGCTCGACGATGTCGAGGCGCTGCTCGCGTCGGACGTGCTCGTCGTGGATGCCTGTCGTCACGTCGTGCGCCACGGCGCGGTTGTGGTCGCGCTCGCGCGCCGCCCGGTGCTGTTCGTGCTGGCGCGCGCGCTCGCCGAAGCCTGGCCCGGCGACGTGCCGCGCGATGCGCTGATCGCGCGCGCCTTCCGCACGAAGCACGCCGATGAAACGCACCGAGCGCGTCTGCGCGTCGAGATCGGGCGGCTGCGCGCGCTGCTGCGTCCGCTCGCGACGTTTGCCGCGACGCAGCAGGGTTTCGCGCTCGCGCCGCGCGAGGCCGCCGAGGTGGCCGTGCTGGCGCGTCCCGTCGAAGAAAAACACGCGGCCGTGCTGGCGCTGCTCGCCGATGGCGAGTCGTGGTCGAGTTCGGCGCTCGCGCTGGCGCTGGGCGCGAGTCAGCGCACCGTGCAGCGCGCGCTCGACGCGCTCGCGGCGGCGCACAAGGTGCAGTCGTTCGGCGAAGGGCGCGCGCGGCGCTGGACCATGCCGCCGCTGCCGGGATTCGCGACGACCTTGTTACTCCCAGCGCCGTTGCCGGGCGATTAAGCTGTGCGCATCGCTGGTGTGCGGGCTTCGCCGCCGCGCACGTTTTGCATCGCAAGCGAACCGGAATCGAAATCGCATCGCAATCGAATCGCAACCGCATCGAAACCGCATCGAAACCGCATCGAAACCGCATCGCAATCGAACCGCAAGGAGGCAACATGAAGCGTTCCCGCGCCGAGATCGTCCGCGAATATGGGCCGTTCGAGGGCATCGACAAGGTCCACGGCCTCACGTGGGACGGCCAGCAGGTCTGGTTCGCGGTCGGCGACCGGATTCAGTCGCTCGATCCGCAAAGCGGCCAGACGCAGCGCGCGATCGAGGTGCCCGCGCATGCGGGCACGGCCTTCGACGGCCAACACCTGTTCCAGATCGCCGAAGACCGCATCCAGAAGATCGATCCGCAAACGGGCCGCGTGCTGGCGACGATCCCCGCGCCCGGCGGCGGTGGCGATTCGGGGCTCGCCTGGGCGGACGGCACGCTCTGGGTCGGCGAATATCGCGAGCGCAAGATTCATCAGGTCGATCCGCAGACGGGCGCGGTGCTGCGCACGCTGGAGTCGAGCCGCTTCGTGACGGGCGTGACGTGGGTGGATGGCGAGCTTTGGCACGGCACCTGGGAAGGCGACGAAAGCGGCCTGCGCCATATCGATGCGCGCACGGGCGAGGTGCTCGAACAGATCGACATGCCCGAGGGGACGGCCGTCTCCGGGCTCGAATCGGATGACGGCGAGCGCTTTTTCTGCGGCGGCGGCCCGAGCGGCAAGATTCGCGCAGTGCGTCGACCGAAGCGGACGATCGAACAATAATCGGGATGCCGAAATAAATCGCCGGGCGGCAGGCGGCTGCTTCCCGGCGATGCTTCCCGGCGATGCTTCCCGGCGATGCGATTCGCGCACTGAAACCATCTTGGCCAGCGCGCTCAAGTTTTCCGAGAACGTGCCGTAGAGCATGGCGTGGCGGTGCGCGGACTGTCCGGCGGTGAAGCCGGGGATAGTGAAGTCGGCGCGGCCGCGCGCAGCGAACTCCCGACCCACGCCGCTCCATGACGTCACGCCTGAAGCTTCCGGTTTTTCTTGTCCTCGTTGTCCTCTTCGTCCTGGTTGCTTTCGTTTTTCTTGCGACGCTGGCGCGCGCCGCGTTGCCCACCGACGACCCGGACGTCGAGCCCGCCGCGCCGCTCAACGAAAGGATCCTGCGCGTGCCGGTGCAGGCGTCGCCGCGCGTGACGCTCGAAGTGACCGTCTACATGCCCGCGCGCGGCGGGCCGTTCCCGCTTGCGCTCGTCAATCACGGCGCGTCGGACGACCCGCCCAACGCGCCGCGCGTGGCCGATCAATTTATCCCGTGGTACTTCCTGTCGCGCGGCTACGCCGTCGCCATGCCGATGATGCGCGGCTTTGCGCAATCGGGCGGCCATATGGTGCCGCACGGCTGCGACGTGCTCGCGATCGGCGGCGATGCCGCGCGCGATATCCGCAAGGTGCTCGACGTCGTCGAGACGCTGCCGGGCGTGGACGCCACGCGCGTCGTCGTCGCGGGCAAGAGCATGGGCGGCTGGAACACGCTGGTGTTCGGCGCGCAGAATCCGCCCGATGTGAAAGGGCTGCTCAATTTCGCGGGCGGCGTGAAGGAGAGCGATTGCCGCCAGCCCGACGCGAGCCTCGTCGCCGGCGCGGGCGAACTCGGCGCGCGCACGCGGCTGCCGTCGATCTGGTTCTACGGCGACAACGACCAGATCTTTTCGAGCGCGACCTGGCACGGCATGTACAGCCGCTACACGGCGGCGGGCGCGCGTGCCGAACTCGTCGATTACGGCGCGTTCCAGAAAGACGCGCACGCGATGACGGCTTCGGGCGCGGGCCTGCCGCTGTGGGTCGAAAAGGCCGATGCGTTTCTCACGGCCATCGGCATGCCGGGCCGCGAAGTCGCGCCCGAGTATCTGCCGCGCGCGGCGCCGCGGCCGAGCGGCTATGCGTCGCTCGACGATCTGGCCGCGGTGCCGTTCCTGAGCGCGCAGCAGAAGGCGAAGATTTACGTCGGCTTTCTGGCGGCGCCGCTGCCGCGCGCGCTGGCGATCGGCAGCACCGATGCGATCTGGGCGTCGGGCGGTTTCGATCCCGCGCGCACGGCGCTGGCGCGCTGCTGGCAGACGTCGCAGTACTGCCAGATCTATGCGATCGACAAGACCGTGGTGTGGCCGCGCCAACCGGACGCGCCGCCGCGCACGAACTTCGCGGCGCTGCAAAACGTCGGCGCGGTGCCGTATCTGCAGCCGCAAGGGCGGCGCGCGTATGCGCAGTATCTGGCGGCGATCCGTCCGCGCGCGTTCGCCATCGCGCCGGACGGCGCGTGGGGCGAGGCATCGGGCGTCGATGCGATCAGCGAGGCGCTGGTGCAATGCGGCAACGGCCACGAGGGCTGCCGCCTCTATTCGGTCGATGGCGACGTGGTCTGGGCGGCGAAGTGATCGACGTCAAATCGCAACTAACTGCCAGTCCCGCCATGCCACGGCCAATCGGGCAGGCGTGACGCGGCGATGTTCCACGCTCGTTTTGAATCTCGTTATTCAGGGTGGAATCGGCCTGAGCTTACTGCGGCAATGCGCCTCTGGAGTGGTTTTGTCGGCGGCCTATATTGATTTTATTGTCGTCTGAATCGTTTCACGCACCGTCATGGCCAGGAAATTTCCGCTGCATCCGTCGCATCCCGAGCGCGTCTGCTGGGGCTGCGACCGGTATTGTCCCGCCGCGTCGCTCAGTTGCGGCAACGGTTCGAGCCGCACGCAGCATCCCGTCGAGCTGCTCGGCGACGACTGGCTCGACTATGGCGATTGGGGATTCGACACGTCGGGCGAGACGGCCGTCGAGGAGACCGCCGAAGATACCGCCACGCCGCGCTAAAGCACCGCGCTAACCGGCCAGATTCCGCGCGGCCGCTGCGCATCCCGCATCCATCAACGGCTCGACGACGGCGCGCCGTTCCTCCGGCAGAAAGTCGCAGATCCACACGAAACGGCAGCGACCATCGGCGTCCGGCACGATCTGCATCGACGCCGCATGCTGCTCGAAATTCGGCCCGATTACCGCGTAAGCCACGCGCATGCGCGCCTCGTCGATCGTGACGATGCGCTCCTGCACCACCGCGCCGTTCGCGAAGGTCACGGTGCGCACGTCGCCGTCCACGCGAGCGTCGGTCAGCACGCCAGCAAAGACGCGCGCCAGTTGGCGCGAGTCGCGCAACATCTCCCAGGCGCGTTCGGCGGTGGTTTCCAGCGGAATATCGCGGTAAAGGGAAGTCATCGCGCTGTCTCCTTCGTCTTTTACGAGGCGGGCATCGCAGCGTCATCCAGCGCGCGCGCCGGACCACGATGCCGGGGAAAATCGCTATCGATGCCGCTTTGCGCGCGCGCTCAGGCGCACACGCTCAATGCGAATGCCGATGATGCACGTCGGGAAAATGCGCGTGCGTATGCGTGAGCGGCAGATGCCGGTGCGCGTGCGTGTGCGGCTCGGTGCCGTCCCAGTCGAAATCGTGCTCGTGCTGATGATGCTCGTCGTGACGATGCCGATGCGTGTGATCGAGCGCCTCGTGCGTGTGTTCGTGCTCGTGACGCTCGCGCACGTGCAGCCACACGCCGAGCGCCATCAGCGCGAGCGCGAGCCAGAACGTCAAGGCGGGGCGCTCGGGCCAGATCAGCAGCGACAACGCCACACCGAACAGCGGCGCCACCGAAAAATACGCGCCCGTGCGCGCCGAGCCGAGGTGGCGCAGCGCCACCACGAACAGCACGAGACTCACGCCGTAGCCCGCGAACCCCACGACCATCGCGCCCGCGATGCGCGCGGCGTCGGGCCAGTGCGCGCCGAGCCATAGCGCGACGCCCAGATTCACCGGCCCGGCCACCAGGCCCTTGATGCAGGCGATGGTCATCGCGTCGTTGGCGGAGACCTTGCGGGTCAGATTGTTGTCGATGGCCCAGCACAGGCAGGCCGCCGCGACGAACAGCGCGCCGGGGGCCACGCCGGGCGCACTGGCAGTGCCGGCGGCCGATCCGTTCCACGACAGCAGCACGCCGCCCGCGACGATGGCGGCCATGCCGAGCGCGATCTGCGTATCGAAGTTTTCGCGAAAGCACACCCACGCGATCAGCGCCGTGAGCACGCCTTCGAGATTGAGCAGCAGCGAACTGGTGGCGGCGGGCGTGCTGACGAGGCCGAGCATCAGCAGCGCGGGACCGGCCACGCCGCCCGCCGCGATCGCGCCCGCGAGCCACGGCAGTTCGGCGAGGCGCAGCGGCGCATGTTCCTGCCGGGCGTGCGGGGCGCTGGCGGCGCGGCGCAGACGCCGTATCAGCATGGCGGTCGCGAGGCCCGCGCCGCTGCCGAGATAGAACAGGCCCGCGACCATGAACGGCGGCATCGCGCCGAGCAGCGCCTTGGCGAGCGGCGTGGCCGCGCCGAACAGCGCGGCGGCGAATAGCGCCGTGGCGATGGCGCGGTGGTGCGGTTTCATGATCGGGCGTGCGGGCGGATGAGCCGGCGGTGTTCCGCTGCGGGGGCGTAGTTGCAGCGGGTTGCCGGGTTGCGCCGATTATCGCTCGATTTGTGCGCGCCGCCATCGCCATGCGCCTGCGAAGCCACTCGCGGCGCGGACCCGCCCCCGGTTTGGCGAAGGCACGCTTCGCGCAGGTCTCGATGGTCGATGGCTTGACGCTTTGCTGCGCGCGTTTGAAGATCGCGCGCGGCGTGCTACGAGGTCTTGATCATCGCGACGACCGATTGCTCGTAGGGCACCGATGTGGGCGCGAGGAAGATCCAGCTCTGGCCCGGCGCAATGCCGCCGCCTGCCGCGCTAGCCGAACCGATGATCCGGCCTTGTCCGTCGAGCAGGTTGATCGTGATGGTGGCGGTGTCGATGCGCGCGCGCGTGACGTTGGTTGCGGTGCCGGTGATGTAGCCCGTCACGCCGCCTGCGTCGACCACGCCGCGCAGATCGCGCAGTTGCAGTGCGTCCTGTGCCGGTGCCTGCGCCTGTGTTGTCAGCGCAGCGGCGCCGAGTGCGGCCGCCAGGAGAATGCGCTTTGTGGTCCGTTGGTTTGTCGGCTGTTTCGTCCGCTGTTTCGTCCGCTGTTCCGTCGGTTGTTTCGTCGGCTTCATGGTTGTCTGGCCCTCGTAAAGTTATAGGCCAGTCATTGAAGCGCGACTGCGCGAAGCCAACCGTGAGCGCGGTCAAGATCTGAGGCGCTTTGGGACTTATCGGGGAGCCGGAACGGGGTGGACGCTCAGACGCTACCGTCCTTTACCGGTCTCACCAGGCTTTTCACCATCGCCGAGACCATCCGCGTCGCCAGTGCATGGCTTCTCCAGCCATGCGCGTCAAAATGGCCGTTGGCGACAAACTTGTGGTTCTGGAACACATCGAGATCGACCGATTCCCAGTATTGATTCGCAATGGCGGTGGGGTCGTCGCCGGTCAGGGCAATCGAGACGGAATAGTCCAGCACGGTTTTGCATTCGGCGGGTTCGGTGCCGGGGCTATAGAGCGCGCTGAGAATGCCTTCGTCGCGCAGCGCGGTCTGAATCACCCTGACCAGTTCGTTGGAGTACGAAGTCTGCCGCATGACGATGCATACGCGATTCGTCTCGATCGTTTTTCCGGTCACATAGATTGACGTCGGCGTTTGGGCGATGCAGCCGCCGCAGGTGGCGATCAGGGTTGCGATCGCGGCAACCTTGAATCGGCGTAAAAAGCGCCGGAGAGCGTCATGCTGCCCAGTGAGGCTGGCAACGCCAAGATCCATAAGAGTCCTGAAATGCATTTCGGACGGGCGGGCGAGCGCTGCGGCGGTTCTGACGCGGCGCTCGGCCCGATTCATTGGTTCAATTCATTGCTGTCGATGCGCTAGCGGCGGGAGGGTTAGCCCTGGCGCTGCGCGTCCAACGGACAACGCACCGGCCTGGCGTGTCCCGGTCCGGCCGCGAGTGCGCGCAGACCGCTCGCGATGGATTGCGACAGCGCGCCGACAGCGTCGCGATGCCCGGCCACCAGCGCGTCATAACCCGCGCCCACGGGTTCATCGAGCACCGTGCGGCAGGTCATGACCGTCTGCGAGTCGAGCGAACGCACGCTCCAGACCGCGTCGATCAACGCGTGCGATCCGGGCCACGACTCGAAGCGCTGCACGTTCACGCTCACGCGATAGACCGGCACGCCGTCGGGATGCGGCGAGCCGTACACGTCGATCGTGTTCAGCCGCTGCGTGAGGTCGACCGAGAGCGCGCGGCGGATTTCGTCGCCGGGCATCGACGCCCAGCGTTCCTGTTCGAGCACGCGCACCTGCGCGGCGTCGGTTTGCACGACGAACTGCGTCTTCGCGACTTGCGGCGGCACGTCGACGGGCGCGAGTTCGATCAGCCACGCCGGGTTGCCGTTCGCCGCGGCGGCGGGCTGGGTGCGCGCCGCGTCGCCGGTCGGGCTCAGCGTGTAGAAGCGGCTGGCGGGCGAGGCGCAGCCCGCGAGCGCCGCCGCGAGGGCGAGCGCCGAGGCAAGCGCTGGAAGGCGGCCCGTAAGCGCGGATGAAAACACGCCCGAAAGCGGCATGAAGCGAAACGTCATGGCTGGTCTCCTGATTTGCCGCGCAGCAGCGATTCGGGATGGCGCTCCAGATAATCCGAAAGCGCGTTGAGCGATTGCAGCGTGCGCGTCAGTTCCTGCAGCGCCTGGTGCACGTCCGATTGCATCGGCGAATCCTGTTGCAGCGTGGCCTGCGCGGCGCTGAAGGTCTTCTGCGCTTCGGCGAGCGTGCCCTGCATCTGCGGCAGAAGCTGGTTGTTGACCTGACCGAACATCTGGTTCGCGCTCTTGAGCGACTCATTCAGGTTGTTGCCGATCTTGTCGAACGGAATCTGATTGAGTTTCTTCGTGATGTCGGCGACCTGTTGCTGGAGTTCGTCGAGCGAATTCGGCACCGTCGGCAGTTGCATCGGATCGTGGTCGAGATCGGCCTTGGCGGGCGCCGCCTTCGGGAACATGTCGAGCGCGATATAAAGCTGCCCCGTCAGCAGATTGCCGTTGCGCAACTGTCCGCGCAGGCCGTGCTGCACGAGGCGCTCGATCAGCGCGCGGCTCTGCGGCGAATCCGGCGGCGGCGTCGGGCTGCCGCGCGTGCGGCGCACGAGGCGCAGCGGATACAGATTCATGGTCACCGGCATGGTGAAATTGCCGTTCTTCGCGTCGTAGTCGATGCCGATGTCGGTCACCTGTCCGAGCACGATGCCGCGGAAATCCACGGCCGCGCCCACCGACAGCCCACGCAGCGACTGGTTGAAATTCATCACCACGCGCACGGGCGTGCCATCGGGTTCGTGCATCGCTTCGCTCTCGTCGGAGGCGAGCGTGAACGCGGCGTTGGTCGGTGCCTGCGTGCCGGCCGACTGGCCCGGCGGCGTCTCGAAGGCGAGACCGCCCGCCATGACGGTCGCGAGCGACTGCGTGTTGACCTTGAAGCCGCTCGAATCGAGCTGCACGTTCACGCCGCTCGCATGCCACCAGCGCGTGTTGGCGCCCACGTACTGGTCGTAGGGCGCGCGCACGAACACCTGCACGGTCACGCCCGAGCCGTCCTTGTCGAGCGAATAATCGATCACCTGACCGACCTGCATGCGGCGATAAAAGATCGGCGTGCCGATGTCGAGCGAGCCCAGGTCCTTGCTATGCAGCGCGTATTGATGGCCTTTCTCGTCGATGGTCACGGCAGGCGGCGTCTCCAGCCCTGTGAAGTCGTGATCGGTTTCGTCCGAGCGGCCGGCGTCGGCGCCGATGTACGCGCCCGAGAGCAGGGTCCCGAGACCCGACACGCCGCCCGCGCCCACACGCGGACGCACCACCCAGAAACGGCTGTCCTTGCGCGCGAAGTTCTCGGCGTCCTTCGTCAGCTCCACCGTCGCGAGCACGTGCGAGAGGTTCGGCGAGAGCTTCACCGTGCGCACCGAGCCGATATCGACGTTCTTGTACTTGACCTTGGTCTTGCCGGGTTCGAGCCCTTCGGCGCTCAGGAAACTGATCGTGATGGTGGGGCCGCGCGCGGCGACCGACTTCGCCACGAGGCCGACGCCGATCAGCGCCGCGATCAGCGGCACGATCCAGATCAGCGACGGCAGCCAGCGTTTCGGCTCGACGATGTCCGGGTCGTTTGCATCGGGCGTATCTGCGTCGCCGGAAGGCCGGTGTGTTCCGTTGGTTCCTTTCGGACTAGTCATTCGCGTGTTCCTTTGTGTATTCCTTTGTGTCTTGCATGGGTCGCTGCGTGGGTCGCTGCGTGGCGCCGGGAACCGGATCCCAGATGAGCCGCGGGTCGAATTGCATCGCCGCCAACATCGTCAGGATCACGACGGAACCAAACGCGATCGCGCCTGGGCCGGCGGTGACGACGCCGAACGAGCCAAAGCGCACCAGCGAAACGGTGAGCGCGATGACGAAGATGTCGAGCATCGACCAGCGCCCGATGAATTCAACGATGCGATAGAGCGTGGTGCGTTCCGCCGAGCGCCATTGCGAGCGGCGCTGCGAGGTCAACGCGAGCAGCGCGAGTGCCGAGAGCTTGAGCATCGGCACCATGATGCTGGCGACGAAGACGACGGTGGCGATCAGCCATTCGCCCGTCAGCCAGAAGTGGACGATGCCGCTCAGGATCGTGTCGCCGCGATCGTGTGCGAGCGTCGCCGTGTTCATGATCGGCAGGACGTTCGCGGGGATATAGAGAATCGCCGCCGCGCTCAACAGCGCCCATGTGCGCCGCAGCGCATCGGGGCGTCGCGTGTGCATGGGCGCATCGCAGCGCGTGCAGCGCCGATTGTGTGCATGAGGCTGCTGCGGCTCCAGTTGCCCGCATACGTGGCAGCAGTCGAGGCCCGCTTCCCGCGCGGTAATGTGGCTCGGCTCGCCTGCATCGACGCGCGGGCGGTGCTGATGGTGCTGATGGTGTTGCGATGGCGTGCCCGGAATGTCGGCCGACGATGAGCCGTCCGCCGTGCGCGCACGCAACGCATCGACGAGATCCCAGAGCCCGCGCGGATCGAACGCCGCGACGACGGCCAGCATCAGCGTCAGCGCGGCGAACGCGAACAGGGCCGTTTCGGGAATGACGCGCGCGATGCTCACCAGTTTGACGATCGTGACGAGTATCCCGACCATGAAGACTTCGAGCATGCCCCACGGCCGCACGAAGCGCAGCGCCTTCATCACGAGCTTGAAGCCAGGCGCGACGATGCCCTGACGCAAGGGAAGCAGGACGTAGAGCAGCGCCACCATCTCGATCAGCGGGAACAGGAAGGTCGCGCAGAACACCATCGACGCGACGGACTGCATGCCCTCGCGCCACAGGACCACGAGCGCGCCGAGCAGGCTCGACTGCGAAGTGATGCCGTTGGCGTCGAGTTCGATGATCGGGAACGACTGCGCGATGATGAAGGTCACGAGCGCCGCGACGGTGATCGCGCAGATGCGGTCGAGCTGCGCCGCGTTTTCGCGGTAGAGCGCGGTGCCGCAACGCGAGCAACGCGCGGACTGCCGTCGTAGCAGGCGGGGCTTGCGGTAGAGCGCGTCACAGTGGCGACAGGCGACAAGTTTGGAGTAGGGCATCCGGGACTACGTAAGGCAAAGGCAGGTGTGGCGGCCGCGAGGATTGGCCGCGTCTTGCTTCGGGCGCGCCATGCGGATTTGCGCGGGCGGTTCGGCCATCAGGTCGCGAACACGGTGGACGCGTCGATCACGCTTGCCGTGATCGACGCGACGGTTTTCGTCCGATGGCCGGCGATTATGCCTGTGGCTGCTGCGGTTGTGCCGGTTGCGGCTGTTGCTGCGCTTGCGGCTCTTGCTGCCCTTGCCAGCCCAGCCCCAGACTCTTCTGCAGCGAGACGTAATCCTTGAGCAGTTCCGCCTGCCCGGCGATCACGTCCTGCTGCGCCGAAAACTCGGCACGTTGCGTATCGAGCAGATCGACGAGGCTGACCGTGCCCGCGCGATACCGCTGGCGCGTCAGATCCGCCGAGCGCAGCGCGGACTTCTGCACCTTCTCCAGCGTCGCCAGATGCTCGCGCTGGTAGCCGAAACGCGAGAGTCCGTCGTTGGCGTCCTGAAGCGCGCCGAGCACCGTCTTTTCGTACTTCGCGATGGCTTCGTCGCGCGAGGCTTCGGCGCCGTGCACCGCGCCCAGCGTGCGTCCGAAATCGAGCAGGTTCCACGAGAGATAGGGCGCGCCGACCCACGTCGCGTTGGACTGGCGGAACAGGTGGCCCGGATCGGCGGCCGAATAGCTCAGATCGCCGTAGAGCGTGATCTTCGGGAAGAAGTCGGCGATATGCTCGCCAATCTGCGCGTTGCTCGACGCGAGACGACGCTCGGCGGCACGAATGTCCGGGCGCTGCGCGAGCATTTTGGCCGGATCGCCGATGGCGACGGTGCCCGGCAGCGCGGGCAAGGCGCCCGGTTGTGCGAGTTCGGCGTCGAGTGCGCCGGGCGCTTTGCCCGTGAGCACCGCAAGCTGATCGAGCGAGATGTCGACCTGCGCCGCGAGCGGTGTAATGGTCGAGCGGGTATTTTCGACCTGGGTCGTCAGGCGTTCGACATCGACTTCGGCGGCCGTGCCGCCCGCGCGGCGCTGCTCCGTGAGCGTGAGACTCTGCTGCTGCAACTCGGCGGTGCGTTGCGCGATGATCAGGCGCTGCTGCTGATCGCGCAAATCGATGTAGGCCTGCGCAACCTCGGCGGCCAGCGAGACTTGCGCATCGGCGAGGTCGGCATTGACGGCCTGGGACTGCGTATCCGCGGCTTCGATCGCGCGGCGCGTGCCGCCGAACAGATCGATCTCCCACGAGGCATCGAAGCCGGCCGTGTAGAACGAGACCGGGCCGCGTCCCGACGAACTCGCGCTGGAACCGGACGACGAGAACGCGCTGATATCGGGCTCGCGCATGCGGATCGCGGCGGCGTCGGCGCTCACTTTGGGCATTTCAGCCGCGCGCTGCTGCTGCAATTGCGCGCGCGATTCGCGCAGCCGCGCCTGGGCCGCGCGCAGATCGGGGTTGTGCGCGAACGCGGCTGCGATCAGCGTGTTCAGTTGCGGGTCGCCGAGCGCCAGCCACCATTGGTTCGGCGCGGGCGCGGTGGCGATGATGCCGTTCGCGGGGGCGCGCACGAAGGTGCCGGCGCTGGCCGCGTCGGGCGCGACGGACGGCGCGCCGTGGTAGTCCGGGCCCACTGTGCAGGCAGCCAGCAGGCTGGCGGCAAGTGCGGCTGCAAATGGGGCTGCAAGCGCGGCGGCACGCGGGCGGAGGGAATAGCTTGTCATCATGTTCGATTCTGTTGGCTTCAATGACCGTCTGCGGGAGCGGCGCCAGGGCGCGGATTCTTGAGCAGAAAGGCCAGGGGAATACACACGAGCAGGGCGACACCGAGCACCCAGAACGTTTCCGAATAGGTGATGACGATCGACTGGGTCTGGATCTGCGCAGCCAGTTGCCCGAGCGCCTGCATGTTGGCGTAGGCCAGGTCGCCCGTCTGCGCGAAGAAACTCGCCGCGCTCGCGGCGATATGCGTTTGCCCGGTGATCGAATTGCTCGTGACGGCCTCGCGGAGCACGGCCGTATGGAAGGTTTCGCGCCGGTCGATCAGCGTGCCGATAATGGCCAGACCCACCGAGCCGCCGAGATTGCGCGCCATGTTGTAGATGCCCGCCGCGTCGCCCGATTCTTCGCGCGAGACCGCGGCCATCGCCGCCTGATTGAGCGGCATCATCGAGAGAATCTGCCCCACGCCGCGCAACAGCTGCGACCACGTGAAATCGTGGCCGACGCTCTGCGCCGTGAGCGTGGTGTCGAGCATGCAGCTCCACGCGAAAAAGAGCAGACCCGTGACGACGAGCATACGGATATCGAACTTGCCGAGCAGACGCGGCAGCAAGGGCATCGTCAACATCGCGGGGATGCCGGAAAGCAGCATGACCATGCCCGATTGCTCGGCGTTGTAGCCGGACACCTGGCTCAGGAACTGCGGCAGCAGATACGAAATGCCGTAGAGGCCCGCGCCGACCATGAAGACGATCACGTTGACGCTGGCGAAGGGCAGGTTACGCATCAGCGAAAGACGCAGGATGGGCTTTTTGGCGACGAACTGCGAGATGCCGATCAGCAGCATCCCGAACAGCGAGACGAGGGTGAGCGTCACGATCATCTGCGATTCGAACCAGCGCTCGCGTTGTCCTTCTTCGAGCACCACGGTCAGCGAACTGAGGCCGATCGCGAGTCCCATGATGCCGATCCAGTCGGCCTTCAAAAAGGCGTCCCAATGCGGACGATCGGGGCCCAGGCCGTAAAGCAGCAGGGTGATCAGCGCGAGACACACGGGCAGATTGACGAAGAAGCACCAGCTCCAGCTGATGTTTTCCGCGAGCCAGCCGCCGACCACCGGGCCGAGCAGCGGCCCGAGCAGCGCGGTCAGGCCGAACATCGTCATGCCGATGGGCAGCTGCGAAGCCGGTAGCCGGGTGCGAATGATGGTCTGCGCGGTCGGGATCATGGCGCCGCCCGTGAAACCCTGGCCGATGCGCCCGGCGATCATGATGGCGAGCGAGCCCGACCAGCCGCACATCATCGAAAAGCCGATGAACAGCGTCGCGTTGGCGAGCAGGAAATTGCGCAGGCCGAACACGCGCGTGAGCCACGCGGCGAGCGGAATCATGACGATCTCGGACATCAGATAGCCCGTGGAAATCCACGTGCCCTCGGTGCCGGTTGCGCCGATTTCGCCCTGAATCTGCGGCAGCGCCGAGTTCGTGATCGAAATATCGAGCGTGGCGATCAGCGCGCCGAGCGCGCCCGCGGCGACGGCGATCCAGTCGGAGGCGCTCGCGCGTTCGCCCTGCGCGGGCGGGGCGCTCACGGCGCGGCCGCTCATGCCGGCGGCGGCGTTGCTCACATTACTCACGATGATTCTCGACGTCGATGCGTCGTTCGTCGTCGCGCGAGGAGCGCGTATCGACCTCGGCGGTCACCGACATGCCGGGCAGCAGCACCTTGCGCGTTTGCGGCCCGGTTTCCACGCGGATGCGCACCGGCACGCGCTGGACGATTTTCGTGAAGTTGCCCGTGGCGTTCTCCGCCGGCAGCAGCGCGAACTGCGAGCCCGTGCCCGGCGAGAAGCTGTCCACGACGCCGTGGAGCTTGTGCCCGGGGAGCGCGTCGACGGAGATATCGACCGGCTGACCGATGCGCATGCGCCCGATCTGCGTTTCCTTGAAGTTGGCGGTCAGATACGTGTCCTGGACGGGCACGACCGAGAGCATCCGCGTGCCCGGCTGCACGAACTGGCCCACGCGCACCGTGCGGTCGCCGACGCGGCCGCTAATGGAACTCTTGACGACCGTATGGTCGAGATCGAGCTGGGATTGCGCGGCGCTCGCCTTGGCCGCTTCGAGCTGGGCGCGTGCCTGGCCGAGCTGGGCCGTCAGCGCGCCGACCTGCGAGCGTGCCGATTCGACGGCCGCATGATCGGCGGCGAGCGTCGCCTGCGCCTGATCGCGCGAGCTTTTAAGCTCTGAAAGCTTCTCGGCCGTTTCAGCGCCCGAGGCCGCGAGCGGCGTGTAGCGCGCGACTTCGTCCTCAGCATGGCGCAGGCTGACGCGTGCGACTTCCTCCTGGGCCACCGCCTGAGCGATGTTCGCGCGCTGTTGCGCGAGCTGTGCGTCGGCGTGTTCGATATCGGCGTTACGCGCATCGACCGTGGCGCTGGCCTGTTCGAGCGCGGCCTGGTACTGGCGCGTATCGAGGCGCACGAGCGGGTCGCCAGCCTTGACGGCCTGGTTGTCCGCCACGAAAACATCGGTGATATAGCCGCTCACCTTGGGGGCGATCGTCACGCTATCGGCCTGGAGATAGGCGTCGTCGGTGCTCTCGATGAAGCGCCCGACGAGCCACCAGTGGCCCGCCCAGCCTGCTGCACCGGCGAGCGCGACCAGCGCGGCCCCGATCGCGATGCCGCGCTTCGAGCCCCGTTTGGCGCTCCGCGCGGGCGCGGTGGGTGTTGTGTCCTGGCTATCGCGCACCGGCGCCCCTGCAGTCGTCGACATGGTTTGAAAACCTTAAATTATTCCGAGTGGACGAATTATTCCAGTCGGTAAATTTCTGTCAAGTGTTATATTTTGCAAGTTATGAAAGCTCCCCACCGCTATGACTGAATCCCGAAAGCCCCGCCACTCGACCGAAGGTGGCTATGCGCGCGGCGAAGAAACCCGCCGAAAGCTCATCGACGCCGCTATCTCCTTGTTTGGGCAACATGGATTCGCGGGCGCGTCGACGCGCGATATCGCGGCGCTTGCCGGCGTCAACGCACCCGCGCTGCAGTACTACTTCGAGAACAAGGAAGGGGTGTACCGGGCTTGCGCGGAGTCGATCGCGGACGAAGCGCTTCAGGTGCTCGAACCCGCGCTGCTGGCGGCTCAACGCACGCTGGACGATGAGGGCGCGACTCAGGACGCGCTGATCGATTCTTTCGTGACGCTTCAATGCTCCATTGCCGATCTGATGTTCAAGAAGGGGCGCGAGACCGACCGGCGGCTCTTTTTCGCGCGCGAGCAGGGCGGCGGAGAGCCGGAAATCGGCTCGCAAATCCTGCGGGATCGCTTGCGTTCGCCGATGAACAAGGTCAATGCCGCACTCGTTGCGCGCATTACGGGTCGCGCGGAAAACGATCCGATCACCATCGTTCGAATGATCAGCATCTGGGGGCAATTCTTCGCGTTTCATGTCGCGCGTGAATCGACGCTGTCGATGCTCGGGTGGGCGGATCTCGATGGGGAAAACGCGGAATTCGTGAAAACGATCGTCAGTGCGCAAACACGGCTATTGCTGGATTCGTGGCGAAGGGAAGCGGAATAAAGGTATTTGAGCGTTCGAAGCGCGCAGTGACTGCAAGGCATAATCGTCCGCCGCGGCAGAAACTCCACTTGGGAAGGTTTCAGGAGTTGGCGTTGTTGATTTCCGCTGCGCAGAATAAAAATATTGGCGGGCGCAAGTTCACGCGCGCGTAGTCTCGCCGCCCTGGCAGACGACGCGCGTGCAAACGTTCATATCGGCGACCGGACCGGGCAATTGCGGGCCGCTCCGTGGATGAGATTGCATGGGTCGATGAATCACCCCATTTCCGTGCTGGTTGCTGGCGTTGCCGCTCTAATTGGCAGGATGGCTAACCATTGCTAATTCAATTTCATTGGGTCAATCCGATAAGCGCTCATTGGATGCGCGAACCCCATCGAAACGGTGCGTCGATTTATAGGGCGTCCATCTGCTATGCGTCGCCGATCCCGATTCAAAAATTCGATATGGCCAAATGAATCGCCAAAGTGATCATCATCACCGCAGCGAACCCGTCCAGCATCCGCCAGGCGATGGCGCGCGAAAAGAATGACCGGCAGAATCGCGCGCCATATGTCAGCAATAAAAACCACATGAGCGATGCCAGCACGGCACCCGCTGTGAGCGACAGACGCGCGTCGGCTGGCCGGCTCGCGACGATTGAACCGAATACCAAAACCGTATCGATCCAGGCGTAAGGATTGAGCAGAGAAACAGCCGCCGTGGCAAGCAGCGTTTGAAGGAGCGGCTGACTCACCGCGGCTTTAATCTCATCGGCATGCTTTCTGCGAATCGCCGAGCGCAAGGCGATCAGTCCATTGCACGCGAGATAAAGGATTCCGCCAAGCAGCGAGATGGCGAGGATGCGTGGGCTGTGCGACACCGCGGCCGCGAGACCACTGGCGCCGGCCGCGATCAACAATGCGTCACTGCCTGCACAAACGCAGGCGATGAGCAGGGGATAGGCACTGGGAATGGAAATCTTGACGACGAATGTGTCTTTCGGACCCACCGAGGCAAAAAGACTGGCGCCGAGCATCACGCCTTCGACGAGCGCAGAGGAGTCGATCATGGATAGGCCGACAACCTCTTAAGCTGAACCGGTAATGGTCAAGTTGTCGAAAACTATACGCGAAAGTATGGGCTGCGCCAATTGCTTGCCAGGGTCGCCGTGCTGGCGAGTCTTGCGCAGGACAGACGATGCCGACCCACCACTCGACGACGACCTTGTTTGCCGCGGTAACGCGGCGGAGCGTCGATCAGCATTGGCTTGTAGTAATGTGACGCTGCTTTGGTCCGGGAGCCATCAATCTTTATCGTCGGAAGCAATCAAGTGCCGATTCTTTCCATTTCGTGCCAGGTTTTTTGGCCGGTGGCGAAGACCGGGAAGCGCATAAGTCCAATTTCTTACTGAAAGCTAGCTCGCGCACGTTCGCTTTGCACGCCCGCGATACGTCCCCGCGCGCGCCCCGCCATCAGCATGCTTCGCGCCAACGCAAGCGCTCTGCGGACCTCGCATCGCCCGCACCTGCGACCTCGCCAGTCGCGCCGCCGGCCACGCCATGCCGATCCGTTCACCAAAAAAGTGCCAGCGAATCTGCGATTTGTATAGGGACAACACCGCGCCTTGGCCCTATCTTCCTACCAGCCTGGCGGTTTGCGCTTTGCTGTGACGCTGATAAAAATGGAGACTAGTACTGTGCGTTCTACGCCTCAGATCAAAACGAAAATCCTGACGTGCCTGACCTTTGCTGCCGCTGCCGCGTTCCTCAACGGAGCGGACGCCGCGACAGCGACCAAAGGTGACTTGCTGCTTTACCGTATTGGCCCGACGACCTCGGAACTCTACGTCGCCAATGCCGACGGCAGCGACGAACATCGACTGATTCAGTCCGATGGTTTCGATTATCACGGTGCCTTTTCGCCCGACGGCAAATGGATCGTCTTCACCTCCGAGCGCGACGGGCTCGGCCATGCCAGCCTCTATCGCGTGCGTGCTGACGGCACGGGCCTGCAACGGCTGACCGACTGGACCGGCGTGAGCGACGCTGCGGTTTACAACCCGGCCGATCCGAATGTCATCGCGTTTGTGTCCACGCGTCGCGGCAAGGATACGTGGGGCACCACGAATATCTGGACGCTCAACATCAAGACCGGTGCGCTGCATAACGTGACCGGCGATATCAAGTTCGACCCGGAAAAGCCGCACAGTTTCTTCCGTCCTTCGTGGTCGCCGGATGGCAAGTGGATCGCGCTGTCGTCGGATATCGGCAGCGACTGGCGAGGCCATAACCTGCCGGTCGGCTGGGAGCGCACCCAGGAAACCAGCATCTACGAAGTCCATCCCGACGGCACGGGCTTCAAGCAGATCGCGTCGCATGCGGGTTTTACCGAAGGTTCGCCGTCGTGGTCGCCGGACGGCAAGCACGTCGTGTTCTACGAAACGTCCGTCGAATCGACCTGGGGCGCTCACCGGCCCGAAGCCATCGGCAAGGTCGACACCCAGATTGTGCAAGTCGATGTGGCGACGGGCGCGCGCCAGGAACTGACGAACTCGCCGGGTTTCAAGGTGTTCCCGCAGTACGTCGGCGCAAGCGACGTCGCCTGGCACATCAAGAACGGCTCGCAGGAAGGCCTCTATACGTCGAGCGGTCAATCGCGCTCGACGGCGGAAACCGGCATCCGCTCGCCGCATTACTCGGCTGACGGCAAGAAGGTCGTCTACGAGAAAGTGGTGTACGGCAAGCCGTTCCACCCGAACGGCACGCCGCTTTACAGCTTCGATCCGCAATGGAATTACCGTTTCGTCGATGTCTTCCCACAGCTTTCGCGCGACGGCAAATCGCTGGTGTACACGGAGAAGGCGGTCGGCTCGTCGATCGTGGTCGCGAATACCGACTTCAGCGATGCTCGCCATATCTATGATCCGGCGACCAGCGGCCTCGATCCGAAGCTGATCAAAATGGGCCTGGCCGGCGCGTTCCAGCCGACGTGGTCGCCGGACAAGCAATGGGTGGCCTTCGGCGTGGGCGGCTGGTTCTTCACGCGAAACCACATGCCGGGCCGCATCATGCGTATCAAGGCCGATGGCAGCATGAATGGCAAGCCGGAGATCCTGACCGACGGCAAGGAGAACGCGGGCTTCCCGAGCTATTCGCCGGACGGCACGCGCATCGTCTACCGCGTGTGGAGCGATACGGACAACGGTCTGCGGGTCCTCGACCTCGAAACGCACAAGACCACGGTGCTGACCACCGAGCCGGACAATCTGCCGGGCTGGTCGCCGGACGGTACGAGGATCGTGTTTACGCGTAAGGAGATCAACCCGAACGATCCGAACAAGTTCCACTACGACGTGTACACGATTCACCCGGATGGCTCCGACGTTCAGCGCGTGACGCCGCCGGGTTCGAATCAGGCCCACGCGACCTGGACCTGGGACGGCCGCATTGCGTACAGCTCGGGCGAATATGGCTTCCGTGACGAGCTCTCGCTTTACGACGACACCTTCCAGCCCGACGGCCAGAACTGGGTGATGAATGCGGACGGAAGCAATCGTCACGCGATTACCGACACCGTTTGGGAAGACTCGATGCCGCTCTATATTCCGAAGCAGTAACGTCGCTCCAACGGTTTAAACGGCAAAGGCACCGCGCCCGGGCGCGGTGCCTTTTTTATTTTCCGTTCCGATCCAATCGTATCGGCATCCTGATTAATTCGAGGCTGCAATCGGATGAGCGATGAATTTGACCTGATTGCGTGTCGAGACTTACCCGAATACGCACCCGTTATCGCCGAAAAGTGCCAGCGAAAATCACTTTTGTGTAAAGGCAACCACGCTGGTATCGCTTAAATTGCACTGCACCGCAACGGGCTTCACCCGATACACATTCACGAAAGCCGTTGCCGGTGGCACGAAAAATCGAGTCGAAAATCGACCGAGTCTTGCATATCGACAAATATGGAAGGAGACATGAAAAAATCAAACGCTACCCGCATGCCGTTGTTAGGTGTTGCCTTTGTCGGCTGCGTGGCAGTTGCGGGTGTAGCCCATGCTGAGGATGCCTCGTCGGTCGCAGCGAGTGGAACCCAGGTAGCACAGACGGACAGCGCAGCCTCCAGCGCCGCGCCCATGACGCTCTCGCAGGCCAGCACGGTGACGGCGCCGCTCTCGCCGCCGCCGGGGCTCTACACGCCGCCGACTTCGTGGAACGACACGTATATCGGCTATCGCGTGGGCACGAACTTTTACTACCCCGGTGTGCGCACGGCGTCGGGCGCGCCGGCGAAGATCACGCAGAACATCGGCTTTCTGACGACCACGGGCGGCTTCAAGTACGGCAGCTATGCGTTCAACGTGGACTACCTCGTCTCCAGCATGGCGAACCCCGAAGCGGGGCCGACCAACGCGTACGGTTATCCGACGCCGGGCTCGGGCGGCGCGCAGGAGGTCTATAGCGTCGGCCGCGTCTCGTTCAGCGCAGGCAAGATTTTCGGCAGATCGTTTTCGTATGGCGTCATGCGCGACTTCGGGCTGACCGTTGGCTATGAATTCGGCGTCAAGAACGATGCTTATGGAGAGCGGGCTCGCATGCTGGTGGTTGGGCCGAGCATCGACTTCGCCATACCCAACGGCTTCTGGAACATGACGCTCGGCGTTCGCACCGAGAGCAATCACGACGGCATCACGAATGTGGAAGTGCATTTCAACCCTGCGGTGCACTTCGAGACGTCGTGGCTCTATAACTTCCGTGTGGGTCCCGTTCCGCTGGTTTTCAAGGGTTTCGCAAGCGTCACCGGTCCGAAGGGCAAAGATGGTGCCGGCGTCAATACGACAACGGAATTCCTGACGCGTGCCTATCTGCTGGCTGACGTCGGCTCATTCGCCGGTCATCCGCGCACGGCATACATGGGTCTCGGCTATGAGTACTGGCACAACATGTACGGCACGCCGTCTTCCGAGCAGCCGGGCACGACGCAGACGTCCGTCCCGATGTTCGTGGCGGAAATTCACTTCTGATCGCGCTACCGGGTGAAGGCGGCCATCGGCAATCGTCGTGACGGTTGCTGCGGTGGCCGGGAGTCGCCGGTCTGGTCAGGGTGATCGGACCGGCGCGAGTTGATATCGACAATGGAAAGGAAAGGGCATGACGAAGAAGCGATTTGACCGTATCGAGCCGTATAAGGCCGCGTACTTCGTTTTAACGTCCTGGTGAAATCGCAAAGGTACATAACGTGTCCGCTCTCGACTCGTACCTGCAGACCAACTTGAAGGCGCGGCATCTGCGCCTGCTCGTGGCAATCGACACCTACCGCAATCTGACCCAGGTCGCCGACGTCACGAACGTCACCGTGCCCGCCGTCTCCAAGTCGCTGGCGGAACTCGAACGAGGCCTCGGCCTCACGCTGTTTGATCGCACGGCGCGGGCGCTCGTGCCCACGCAGTATGGCGATTGCCTCATTCGCCACGCGCGGGAACTGCTGACCAACCTCGATCAGACCCGTGACGAGCTGAAGGCGCTGAGTTCCGGCACCGAAGGCAAGATCCATATCGGCATGTTGCCTGCCTCTGCCTCGGTCTTGCTGCCGCAGGCGCTGAGCCTGCTCAAGCAGCGCTCGCCGGGCACCAACGTGATGGTGACGGAAGGAACGACGGCGTTGCTGCTTCCCGAACTCTGGCAAGGCCATCTCGATCTCGTGGTGGGCCGCTTGCCGCCGCCCGATACGCTCGGCAGTTTCGAAGAGAAGGAACTGATCGAGGAGCCCGTGACGCTGATGACGGGCCGCCACCACCCGCTCGCGCGCAAGAAGCAACTGGCCTGGTCGGATCTGCGTCCCTTTCCGTGGATATTGCCGCCGCCCGGTTCGATACTGCGCGATCCTCTGGAACGCGCGCTCGAAGCGCATGACGTGCCGCTGACGAACAACTATATCGAAACGCTTTCGGTGCACGTTGCACGCGTCCAGCTGCAAATATCCGACTTCATCGCCGTGATGGCGGGAACGCCGGGCAGCGACACGGCGCAGCCGCTTCACACGCTTCCGTTGAGGCTGCCGCGTCTGCTGCGTCCGGCTGGCGTGTTGTGGAATCGCAATCGCGGCTTGACGCCGGGCGCGCGGCGCATGCTGTCGTGTCTGGAGGAGGTCGCTGTGCGGCTGGGGACGGAGGCGGCAAGCGCGCGAGCCGTGGCGTTGTCAAACGGTTAGCCGGTCCTTGGCTTCATTCACCAGGCCGATGTACGACGCTCTCGACAAGGCTGCGATATCGCGCCGCTTGAGCATGAACGCGCTGTTCGTCGATCCTCGCGCTCGAACAGCGCTCTGAAATTCGCACGGAAGAAAACATGATCATCGATTGCCACGGTCACTTCACGACCGTTCCCGCTTCGTTCCGCGACTGGCGCGCGAAGCAGATCGCCGCCGCCAACGATCCGGCCAACGCACCGGCACTCTCGGGCGCGCATGTGAGCGACGACGAGATCCGCGAAGGCGTCGGCAACGGCCAGCTGCGCCTGCAAAAAGAACGCGGCGGCGACCTCACGCTGTTCTCGCCGATCGCCGGCCTGATGAGCCATCACCTCGGCAACGAGCGCACGAGCCTCGAATGGGCCGAAGTGTCGAACAATCTCGTGCGCCGTGTGTGCGATATCTATTCCGACAACTTCGTGCCGGTCTGCCAGCTGCCGCAATCACCGCTCGCGCCGCCGAAGAATTCCGTGGCCGAACTGCGCCGCTGCGTCGAGGAAATGGGCTTCGTCGGCTGTAACCTGAATCCCGATCCGAGCGGCGGTTACTGGACCGGCAAGCCGATGACGGATCGCGAGTGGTATCCGCTCTACGAAGCGCTCTGCGATCTCGACGTGCCTGCGATGATCCACGTGGCCGCGTCGTGCAACGCCTGCCATCACGGCACGGGCGCACATTATCTGAATGCCGATACCTCGGTGTTCATGCAGCTTCTGCAAGGTAACGTGTTCAAGGACTTCCCGACGCTGCGTCTCGTGATTCCGCACGGCGGCGGCGCGGTGCCTTATCACTGGGGCCGTTATCGCGGCATGTCGCTGGAAATGATGGATCGTCCGCTGGAAGGACTGCTGAACAATATTTTCTTCGACACCTGCGTCTATCACCACCCGGGCGTGGAATTGCTGACCAAGGTCGTGCCGACGAGCAACGTGCTGTTCGGTTCGGAAATGATCGGCGCCGTGCGCGGCCGCGATCCGAATACCGGTGAGTATTTCGACGACACCAAGCGCTACGTCGACGCCTGCGAAGCACTGAGCGACGCCGACCGTCACGCGATTTTCGAAGGCAACGCACGCCGTGTCTATCCGCGCCTCGATGCGCTGCTCACGGCCAAGGGGCTCTAACGAAGTCGACGGTGATGACAATCCCCCTGGAAAAGGGGGCTATTACAAGGTGATACATGAAACTTGTCCATCAACTACCGTTGGCGTTGGGCGCGGCGTTGCTGGTTGCTTCGGGGGCAGGGCTGTTTGGCGTGTTGCAGATGAACCGTGCCGCGGACACCTATGAGCGGCTCGTTCTGGTGGACGATGCACAGGCGCGTGCTGTCGACGAGGCGCTAGTCGCATTCAAGAATCAGATACAGAACGGAAAAGATATTCTGGTGCGAGGAAAAGACCCCGCGCACTTCGAAAAGTACTGGGGCGCGTTCCAGAAATACGAGCAGACGGCGCAGGCCATTACGGAAAAGCTTGCGCGAGAATTGCCGCCCGGAGATGCGCGCGCAAAGATCGAACGCTTCAACGCGTTGCATCAGCAGATGGGCGTAGCGTTTCGTGCGGCGCTGGAAGAATTCGAAGCATCGGGCTTCGATATCGCGGTCGGCGACCGCGCGATCGATGGCCTCGATCGCGATTCCGCGATCACGCTGCGCGAATCGGGCGAAGCCATCGTCGTGCAGACCGCCGCTGCTGTGGACATGGCGAAGGCGAAGCAAAAGCGCGCCATGATCGAGAGCGTGGGTGTCATGGCGATCATCGTGCTCGCCGGTATGGCCGCCGCGCTGAAATTCTCGCGGGCGATTACGCGCAAGCTGGGCGGCGAACCCGACGACGCGTGCGAGGCCGCGCGCCAGATATCCCAAGGCAATCTCAACGTCGATTTTCATTTGCGCCCGGGTGACAACGACAGTCTCATGGCCGCGATGCGCGCGATGACGGGGGCGCTCGCGGGGATCGTCGAACAGGTCCGTACGAGCAGCGACGCCATTGCGACCGGCTCGGCACAGATCGCGTCCGGCAACACCTGGTTGAGTCAGCGCACGGAGGAGCAGGCGAGCGCGCTCCAGGAAACCGCGGCATCGATGGAGCAGTTGAGCGCCACGGTGAAGCAGAATGCCGCGAATGCGCTCGAAGCCAGCGAGCTGGCGACGGGGGCATCGTCGATAGCCGTGCAGGGCGGGAGCATCGTGGGCGCCGTCGTCGAGACGATGAAGGGCATCAACGAGGGCTCGCGGAAGATTGGCGAGATTATCGGCATCGTCAACGACATCGCGGCGCAAACCAATATTCTCGCGTTGAACGCGGCCGTGGAAGCGGCGCGCGCGGGTGAGCAGGGGCGAGGGTTTGCTGTCGTCGCGACGGAAGTGCGTTCGCTTGCAAAGCGCAGCGCACAGGCTGCGCAGGAGATTCGTGCCTTGATCGCATCCAGCGTGGATCGGGTCGATCAAGGCAGCACGCTCGTCGACGAAGCGGGCGCGACAATGACGCAGGTCGTCGAGGCCATTCAGCGTCTGAGCGTGCTCGTGGCCGAGATCAGCCACGCGAGCGCGGAGCAAAGCGCCGGCGTCGGGCAAGTCGGCGAAGCCGTCAATCAGATGGATCAGGCCACGCAGCAGAATGCGGCGCTTGTCGAAGAAAGCGCTGCCGCAGCCGGGAGCCTGAAACAGCAGGCCGACAATCTTGTTGGTTGCGTCGCGCAGTTCAGGCTTTGAGGCGATTGCTTTGGCGCGGTTGCTTTTGGGGCGATTGGGTGGGCGATTCGAAGCCGTACTGCGGGCCGCCGTCTCCGCCCCCCAATTTTTGAGGCGGGAGCCGTTTTCGGCGGGAATAAAATTATTTCGCAGAATCGCTTGACGTGATTCCGAATGACCTCCATAATTCGCCTCCTTCGCTGATCGCTGCGAACGAAAACGAAGCGATTGAGACGAAATTGTTCTTTAAAAATTTACAGCCGATAAGTGTGGGCGCTTGATTCGATCTAGCTCCTCGCCGTGATCTTTTTGATCTGGCGAGATAAGCAAAAGTATCAAGAGTCTCACACAAAAGTAAGTCAGGTTTTTGAAGTAATTCAAATTCCTGTCAGCTTTGAGTGAGCGACCGGTTCTTAACT